>CANJXE010000021.1 GCA_947478745.1 Actinomycetota bacterium | reverse complement strand
GGTCTCCGTCGCCTACGCGACGGAGACCGACCCCACCGTCGCCTGAATCTCGGCGAACAGCGCCTGATCGGGACGCACCCGGAATGCCGGCCCGAGCCGCAACCGGCGCTGGCCCGACGACGTGCGGATATCGACCACGACGGGGTGGTCGCCGTGGAACTCCTCGCAGATGTGGCGTAGGCGCTCGATCGCGTCGGCCGGCGCGGTGCGGGCATCGACCTCGATGCGGACGATGCCGACGACCGCGACCGCGTCGAAGGGCATCACCTCGAACGCCACGAGCTTCGTCTCGCCGCCGCCGCGCTGGTCGACGCGGCCCTTGACGATCACGATCTTGTCCTGCTCGAGCTGGGAGCGCGCGGCGATGAAGGCCTTCGAGAAGACGACGACCTCGACAGCGCCGGTGGTGTCCTCCAGCTGGACGAACGCCATCGGATCACCCTTCTTCGTCATCGTCTGGCGGACGGTGGAGACGAGGCCGCCGATCGTCACGATCTCCCCCTCCTTGCGGTTCTCGAGGTCGCGGATCGGCACGTCGACCTTGCGGGCCAGCTGCTCCGAGATGTCGGACAGCGGGTGGCTGGAGACGTAGATGCCGAGCGTCTCGCGCTCGCCGACCAGCAGCTCCTTCTTGTCGAACTCGCCGGCCGGGACGGGCGGGTGGGAGCCACCGCCGCCACCGCCCACGGAGGCGTCCTCGAGGCCCTCGAAGAGGTTGGTCTGTCCGGCGTGGCGATCGGCCTGCGACTTGCGGCCCGACTGCACGGCCTGATCCAGGACGAGCAGCATGCCGCGGCGCGGATCGCCCGTCGTGTCGAGGGCGCCGGCGCGGATCAGGCTCTCCAGCACGCGGCTCGAGACGTGCTGGGAGTCAACGCGCTCGGTGACGTCCCAGATGGAGAGGAAGCGGCCGTCCGTCTCGCGCGCCTCGATGATCGCGCGGACGGCGTTCTCGCCCACGTTCTTGACGGCGCTCAGGCCGAAGCGGATCTTGCCCTCGACGACGGCGAAGTCGCGCTGGGACGAGTTGACGTCCGGCGGCAGCACCTCGAGGCCCATCGAGTCGCACTCGGCGACGTAGAACGGCACCTTGTCCTTCGTGTCCATCACGGAGGAGATCAGCGACGCCATGTACTCGGCCGGGTAGTTGGCCTTCAGGTACGCGGTGCGGTACGAGATCAGGGCGTAGCAGGCGGCGTGGGACTTGTTGAAGGAGTACTCGGCCGAGCGCTCGTTCTCGTCCCACATGTCGTTGGCGACCTTCGGGTCGACACCGTTGGCGGCGCAGCCGTCGATGAACAGCGGCTTCAGCGACGCCATCAGGACGGCGTCCTTCTTGCCGATCGCCTTGCGCAGGTCGTCCGCGTTGGAGGGGCTGAAGCCCGCCAGCTCCTTGGCGATCAGCATCGACTGCTCTTGGTAGATGTAGACGCCCATCGTGGACGCGAGGATCGGCTCCAGCCGCGGATCCGCGAACGTGACCGGCTCCTGCCCGTTCTTGCGACGGGAGTACGTCGGGATGTTCTGCATCGGCCCCGGGCGGTAGAGCGCCACGAGCGCCACGAGGTCCTCGAACTGCGTCGGCTTGACCTGCCGCAGCGAGTCGCGCATGCCGGTGCTCTCGAACTGGAAGACGCCGGTCGCGTCGCCCTTGCGGAGCATCGCGTAGGTCGGCTCGTCGTCGAGCGGGAGGTTGGGGATGTCGATCGCGATGCCGCGCGACTCCTCGATCAGACGGACGGCCTCGTCGATGACGTCGAGGTTGCGCAGGCCGAGGAAATCCATCTTCAGCAGCCCGAGCGCCTCGATGTCGCTCATCGCGTACTGCGTGACGAGCTCGGAGTCGGCGCCCTTGCGCTGCAGCGGCACGTACTCGACGAGCGGCCGATCGCCGATCACGACGGCGGCGGCGTGGATCGAGTCCTGCCGCACGAGGCCCTCGAGCGGACGTGCCATGTCGATCAGCACCTTCGCGGTGATCTCGCGCCCATCGTCGGAGCGTCCGATCGGCGTCGGATCGTCGTACATCTCGCGCAGCTCCTGGCCGGGCTGCAGGCTCTCGTCGAAGCCGACCTTGACGCCGTCGGGGATCGCCTTGGCGATGCGGTCGACGGTGCCGTACGGCAGACCCAGCACGCGTCCGGTGTCGCGCGTGGCCTGCTTGGCGGCGAGCTTGCCGAAGGTGATGATCTGCGCGACGCGCTCGCGGCCGTACTTGTCGACCACGTAGTTCATCACGCGCTCGCGGCCGTGGACGGAGAAATCGATGTCGATGTCGGGCATCGACTTGCGGCCCGGGTTGAGGAAGCGCTCGAACAGCAGGTCGTAGCGGATCGGATCGACGTCGGTGATCTCGAGGCAGTACGCCACCAGCGAGCCGGCGGCCGAGCCGCGGCCCGGGCCGACGCCGATGCCCTCGCGCTTGGCGAAGCTGACGAAGTCCCACGTGACCAGGAAGTAGTCGGCGAAGCCCATCTCGCGGATCGTCGCCAGCTCGAACGCGAGACGATCGTGGAGCGCCTGCGTGGCGGCGGGATAGCGGTGGGCGAGCCCCTGCTCGCACAGGCGGGAGAGGTAGGCGAAGGCGTCCTCGCCGTTCGGCACGTCGTACTTCGGCAGCCGGATCGCGCCGAGCTCGAGCGTGACGTTGCAGCGCTCCGCGATCTCGAGCGTCGGCGAGAGCAGGTCGCGGCCGTACGGCTCGAAGACGCGCTTCATCTCCTCCGGCGTCTTGAGGAAGAACTCCTTGTTCGGGAACTGGAAGCGCTTCTCGTTCGCGAGCACGTCGCCCGTCTGGATGCAGAGCAGCACCTCGTGCGGGTCGGCGTCCTCGGCGCGCAGGTAGTGCACGTCGCCCGTGCCGACGGTGCGCAGGCCGAGCTCGTCGGCCAGCTTGAGCAGCACCGGATTGACCTGGCGGTGCTCGGGGAGGTCGGCGTCCTGGATCTCGACGTAGTAGTTGTCCTTGCCGAAGATCTGGATCATCAGATCCATCTCGGCGCGCGCGGACTCCTCGTCGCCCTTCATGATCGCCTGATTGACGCGGCTCGCCAGGCAGCCACTGAGCGCGATCAGGCCCTTCGCGTGCTGCGCGAGCAGGTCGAGGTCGACGCGCGGCTTGTAGTGGTAGCCCTCGAGGTAGCCGAGGGTGACCAGCTTGACGAGGTTGTGGTACCCCTCGAGGTCCTCGGCCAGCAGCGTCAGGTGGGCCCACTCGCGCCGTCCGGCGGGCTCCTTCGCCCGGCGATCCTCGACCAGGTAGATCTCGCAGCCGATGATCGGCTTGATCCCGGCCTTCGTGGCGGTGCGGTAGAGATCGACCGCACCCGCCATCGAGCCGTGGTCGGTAACCGTGACGGCCGGCATCTCGAGCTCCACGGAGCGCTTGACCAGCTCGCTGACACGGCAGGCGCCATCGAGGATCGAGTACTCGGAATGGCAGTGGAGGTGGACGAACTCGGCAGGCACGGGAGAACCATCCTAGACCGCGATGCGGCGGGTGCGTCAACGGGGTCCGAATGCGACGAAGGGGTCGGACCCCTTCGTCGCATCAACGCAGGATCGGGCTGCTTCGACTGATGCGGCAGACGACGGCTGCGACGCAAGGGTCTGACCCCTTCGTCGCAGCGGCCTCGGTACCCTCCCCCCATGTCCACCGAGCTCATCGTCCGCCGTGCGACCACGCATGACGTCGCGGCGATCCGCGCCCTCGTCGACCAGTACGTCGGCAAGGTCCTGCTCGAGAAGGAGACGGTCACGCTCTACGAGGACGTCCAGGAGTTCTGGGTGGCGGTCGATGGGGAGCACGTCATCGGCTGCGGCGCGCTGCACATCCTCTGGGAGGACCTCGGCGAGATCCGCACCGTCGCCGTCGACCGCGACGCCAAGCGCCGCGGCATCGGCGGTCTGATCGTGGATCGCCTGATCGAGCACGGCCGCGAGCTCGGCATCTCGCGCGTCTTCGTGCTGACCTTCGAGACGAGCTTCTTCGAGCGCCATGGCTTCCGCGAGATCGAGGGCACGCCGGTCACGCCCGAGGTCTACGCCGAGATGCGCCGCTCGTACGACCGCGGCATCGCCGAGTTCCTCGACCTCGAGTACGTCAAGCCGAACACGCTCGGCAACACCCGCATGCTGCTGCAGCTGTAGGGTCGCTGGCATGGAACCCGGCATCAACGTCACGCGGACCTTCGCCGCTGAGCCCGCCGACGTCTTCGCCGCCTGGACCGACGGTGCACTGCTCGTGCGCTGGTTCGGGCCGCCCGGCTTCACCGGCACGGCCACCTGCGACCCGGTCGTGGGCGGTGCGTGGAGCAGCGAGACCGGCAACGCCGACGTCCCCCATCTCAAGATCCGCTTCCGCGGCGTCTACCGCGAGGTGGTCGCGCCCACGCGGCTGGCCTTCACGCTGTCCGTCCCCGGGGAGCCCGGCGAGGAGCTCGTCACCGTCGACCTCGCACCCGACCCCACGGGCACCGCGATGCGCTTCACGCAGGGCGGCGGCAGCCTGCCACCCGAGGAGTACCTGCGGGCGGCATCGGGCTGGGAGCTCTTCTTCGGGCGCCTCGACGCCCTGCTCGCGGCCTGAGAACTGCCTCTAGGCTGTGGCCATGAAGCCCGGCATCGACCTCAAGCGCACCTTCCCCGCCCCGCCGCAGGCGATCTTCGACGCCTGGGCGCACGGCGATCAGCTGGCGCAGTGGTTCGGGCTGCCCGATGCGCAGGTCACCGCCGAGTGCGACGCCCGCGTCGGCGGTGCCTGGCAGCTGACGATGCACAGCCCGATGGGCCAGTTCGGCTTCACCGGCACCTACACCGCGGTCGCCGCCCCCTCCCACCTCGCCTTCACGATGCAGGCGGCGGGCCAGGACGGCGTCGAGACCTGCACGGTCGATATCGCGCCGCATGCCGATGGCTCGGAGATGCGCTTCACGCAGGACGGAAACAACCTGACCGTCGAGCAGTACGAGCAGGCAACCGCGGGCTACACCGTGTTCTTCGAGCGGCTCGACGCGCTCACGCGCGGCTAGCCGCAGCTCCCAAGGTCGTCGCGTGCGCCCCGTGTCTCAGTGCGCCGTATCGCGCACGAACGCGTCGATGCCGAGAGGCGCACCCGTGGCCTGCTCGACGAGGCGATCCCAGCGCAGCGAGGCGCCGGGTCGCAGCAGGTGCTCGCGGATCAGCGGGCCGACGGCGGCGGGATTCGCAGCAGGCGAGCCGGCGCCGGTCTCGCGCTCCGTCCACTCCTCGACCTGCGAGGCGAGGATCTCGCCCATCAGGTAGTTGTGGTAATAGCAGGGTGCCACGGCGAGGTGGATCTTCGAGGCCCAGGCGCTCGGTACCGGCGCGAGCGGGCGCGGAATCCCCTGGTACTGCTCCACGAGGTCCCACCAGACCATGTCGAGGTCGCCGTCGGGCTCGGCGTAGAAGGCCCGTTCGAAGCGGGTCATCACCTGCACCCAGGCGGCGAGGATCAGCAGGCCACGGCGCAGCGTCGCCGCGTTCGTCGGGTGCCGCGCGGCCTCGGCGGGCAGGCCGGCGTAGCGCTCGAGAAACTCGGGGTCGCGACCACGGCGGCCGTGCAGCATCGCCATCGCCTCGGTCGTGAGGATGTGGGCAGGATCGCGCAGCAGCCACGGCAGCTCGGGATCGAGCGACAGCTCGTAGATGGCGTGCCCGAGCTCGTGCAGCGTCGTCTCGAGCCAGCGCACCGTCGGCGCCAGGTTGAGCAGGACGCGGATGTCGCCGCTGCGATCGACGTGCATCATGAAGGCGTGCTGATCCTTGCCCGCCCGCGGCAGCACGTCGGAGCGCGCGATCACGCCCTCGACGTCGTGGCCGAGGTCGGCGAAGTAGCGGGATGACGCACCGAGCACGTCCACGGCGCCGATCACGGGGTCGAGGGGGTCGGCGCCGACGCTCGGGGCGTCCTGCCCGAAGACGTCGATCATGTGCCAGGGCTGGAACAGCACGTCGGGCGCCAGGCCCAGGACGTCGCGGCGCTGGGCCTCGATTGCGGCGCGCTCGCTCCCCCACGCCGGCGCGAGGGCCTCGTGCAGCGCATCGAACATCGCATACAGGCGATCCTCGTCGAGCTCATCGAGCGCAAGGGCCATCGCGTAGTGGTCGCGGTAGCCCGCGGCACGGGCGGCCTCGTTGCGCAGCCGTGCGAGCTCGCGCAGGCCATCGGCCACCTCGGCTCCGACGCGGCGCGCGCTGGTCCAGACCGCCTGGCGCTCGGCCAGGTCGGTGCTGTCGGTGAGCACCCCATCCACCGCCGCCGCATCGAGCTCGCGGCCGTCCACGCTGGCCCGGTAGCGGGAGTGCGTGCCCATCAGCTCGGTCTCGAGCCCGACGATGCGGTCGATCAGCTCGGGCGGCCGCTGGCGGCCCGCCGTCATCAGCCGCAGCACCTCGGCTCGGCGACGCTCGACCTCCGAGCCGTCGAGCGCCACGGCCGCCGCGGCGACGGCGGGATCGGCGAGCGCATGCTCATACGCGGCGCTGGCCGTCTCGGCCGCGTTCGATGCCGCCTCCGTCGCGTCGCAGGACATCTCCCACCACGCCAGGTTGGCGGTCGTCTCGAGCAGGGCGAGGCGGTTCTCCGCCTCGGGCAGCGTCGTCATCGGGCTCAGCGGGCCCGCGGCGGATCGACGTCCTGCCACGGGTTGTGCGTGGAGGCACGCAGCCGCCAGACGCCATAGCCGGCGGCGCCGGCGAGCGCGAGCACCCGCGCCGTGCGCGACGCCGCGAGCAGCGCGGTGGCACCGGCGGCGACGGCGATGTACAGGGCGGTCTTCTGATCGATCTCGGGCATCACGACGGACCTCCGACGACGGGGAGCGAGAGCTTGCGGCGACCGCGCTCGGGGCGCGGCATGCCGGCGGCGATCCAACGATCGACCTCGGCGAACATCTCATCGACCAGCTGGTCCTGCGGCACGCGCTTGAGGACCTCGCCGTGGGCGTAGATATGGCCGGCATCGCGGCCGCCGGCGATGCCGAAGTCGGCGTCGCCCGCCTCGCCCGGACCGTTGACGGCGCAGCCCATCACGGCCACCTCGAAATGCTCCTTGTAGCCGCGCAGGCGCGTCTCCACGATCTCGGCGAGCACGTGCACCTCGACGTTCGTGCGGCCGCACGAGGGGCACGAGATCATCTCCGGCCCCATGTGGCGCAGGCCGAGGGCGCGCAGGATGTCGTACGCCACGCGGACCTCTTCGACCGGGTCGACGGACAGGGAGACGCGGATCGTGTCGCCAATGCCCTCCTCGAGCAGCGTGCCGATGCCGATCGAGCTCTTGACCGCGCCCGTCACGAGCGTGCCAGCCTCCGTCACGCCGAGGTGCAGCGGGTAGGGCACGAGGCCGGAGAGCTTGCGGTAGGCGCCGATCATCACGGGCACTGAGGTCGACTTGACGGAGATCTTGAAGTCGTGGAAGCCGAGCTCCTCGAGCAGCTCGACCTCCTCCATCGCCGCCTGCACCAGCGCGCCGATCGGATCGCTCGTCGCCGTCCACTTGAGGTGCTCGGGCAGCGAGCCGGAGTTCGCGCCGATACGCAGCGGGGTGCTGGTCTCCTGCGCCTTGGCAACGACCTCGCGCACCTTGTCGGCGCCGCCGATGTTGCCGGGGTTGATGCGCACGGCGGCCACGCCGGCGTCCATCGCGCGGATCGCCAGCGAGGCGTTGAAGTGGATGTCGGCGATGATCGGCACCGGGCTCTCGGCCACGATGCGCGGCAGCGCGTCGGCATCGGGCAGGCCCGGCACGGCCACGCGGACGATGTCGACGCCGGCCTCCTGCAGGCGCAGCACCTGCGCGAGCGTGGCGTCGGCGTCGAACGTCTTGGTCGTGGTCATCGACTGGACGGCGACGGGAGCGCCGCCGCCGATCAGGACGCCGCCGACATTGATCTGCTTTTCACTGGCCATGGGGCTGAATCCTATCTGCCTACGGACCGGTGAACCGGCTGATGTCGTTGTTGAGCCCGATCACGAACAGCACCAGCACCAGCGCGATGCCGACGATGCTGATGCGTTCGATCAGGACGCGCGAGAGCGGGCGACCGTGCCGGAGCTTCTCCGCGAGCGCGATCACGATGTGCCCGCCGTCGAGCGGGAGGAACGGCAGCAGGTTGAAGATCGCCAGCGCGAGCGAGATGACGCCGAGCATCCAGAGGAAGCTGCCGTCCTGCACGCTGTTCTCGGAGGCGGCGGTGATGCCGACGATGCTCGACACCTGCTTGTGGCCGTCGGAGGTCGTGACGATGCGCGTCAGCCCCGTCAGCGACTCCTTGGTCACGAACCAGGACCAGCGGACGGAGTCGGCCGCCGCCGCGGGCAGCGATTCGCGCCGCACACCGTCGGACTGCTGCTGGAAGGAGAACCCGAGCAGCCAGCGTCCGTCCACGTTCTCCGGCTTGACGGCCGTCAGCGTCTGCGTGGTGCCATCGCGCTGCACGGTGAGGGTCACCGGCGCGCCCTTGGCGGCCTGCACGTCGGCGCTGACCAGCTTCCAGTCGCCGTTGACGGCCTTGCCGTTGACGGCGGTGATCGTATCGCCCGGCAGCAGGCCGGCAGCGGCGGCAGGCTTGCCGGAGACGTTGGCGACGTCGGTGGTCGGCTTCTGCAGCGGCACGCCCTGCCAGAAGAAGATGGTCAGGATCACGAGGGCCACGAGCACGTTCGCGCCCGGCCCCGCGAGGATGATCGAGATGCGCTTCCAGACGGGCAGCCGCCAGTAGGCGCGCCGGTCGAGGTCGTCGCGAAGGCGCTCGAGGTGCTTGCGCGTCTCCTTGTACGTCTTGGGATGCAGCAGGTGCTGGTCGGCGTCGAGCGCGAGCACCGCCCGGTCGGCCGCCGTCTGGCACTCGGCTGCCGATGCCTCGGCGGCGATCGCGCTCTTGAGCGTGGCTGTCGCGGGACCGAGCAGGTCGCGCTGCCCCTCCGGACGCCGCAGATCGATCTCCTCGATGGCGTCCTGGCAGACGATCACGTCCTCGGGCATCGGGCGGGTCATGCCGACGATGCGGACGTAGCCGCCGAGCGGGATCAGGCCGATGCCGTACTCCGTCTCGCCACGACGGAACGAGAGGGCAACCGGCGGGAAGCCCACGAGGAAGCGCGTCGCCTTCGCACCGACGAGCCGCGCCACGGAGAAGTGCCCGAGCTCGTGCAGCAGGATCAGCAGGAGCAGCCCGAGGATCACCCAGAACCAGCTCATGCGGCACCCTGCGCGATCCGGGTCTCGACGCGGGCGCGCGCGGCGCCATCGGCCGCGATCACCGTGGCCAGGCTGTCCAGCGGCCGCTCGGCCACGTGGCCGAGCGCGTCCGCGACCAGAGCCTCGATGTCGAGGAAGCCGATCGTGCCTGCGAGGAAAGCCGCCACTGCACTCTCATTCGCGCCGTTGAGCACTGCCGGCGCAGTGCCGCCCGCCTTCCCGGCCTCGATCGCGAGCCGCAGGCAGCCGAACGTCTCGAGGTCCGGCGGCTGGAAGTCGAGCGAGAAGGCCTCGGTCCACTCCAGTGGGCGCGCCGGAACGGCCTCGCGACGCGGGTACGTCAGCGCGTACGAGATCGGCACGCGCATGTCCGGGTGCCCGAGGTGCGCGATCAGCGCGCCGTCACGCAGGCGGGCCATGCCGTGCACGATCGACTGCGGATGCACGACGACTTCGATGCGGTCGTAGGCCAGATCGAAGAGCATGTGCGCCTCGATCACCTCGAGCCCCTTGTTCATCAGCGTGGCAGAGTCGACGGTGATCTTGGCGCCCATCGCCCACGTCGGATGCGCGAGGGCCTGCTCGACGGTGATGTCGGCGAGCTCCGTGCGCGTGCGGCCGCGGAAGGGGCCGCCCGAGGCCGTGATGACGAGCGACGCGAGCTGTTCGCGGGGCAGGTCGCCAAGGCACTGCTGCAGCGCCGAGTGCTCGGAGTCGACGGGCAGGATCCTGCCGCCGCCCGTGCGCGCTGCGGCGAGCACGAGGTCGCCGCCGGCCACCAGGCTCTCCTTGTTGGCGAGCGCGAGCTCCAGCCCCCGCTCGAGCGTGGCGAGGCTGGCCTCGAGGCCCGCCGCGCCGACGACGGCGTTGAGGACCACGTCCGGACCGCTGGCGTCGATCAGCTCGACGAGCGCGTCGCGGCCGGACAGAACGGGACGCCCGAGCTCGGCGGCGGCGCGCGCTGCTGCGGCCGGGTCGGCGAGCGCGAGCACCTCCGCTCCGGTCGCGCGCGCGGCCGCCACGAGGCCGTCGACGTCGGACCCGGCGGCCAGCGCGACGACCTGGAGATCGTCATGGGCCGCCGCGACCTCGAGGGCCTGCGAGCCGATCGAGCCGGTCGCGCCGAGGATTGCGATGCGCTTCATCTGCTCACATGGTGCCAGTCGAACCTGAGCGCAGGTGACGTCCGCCCTACAGATAGGTGATCAGCCAGAGGCCGAAGAGCGCCATCGGCGCCGTGATCAGCATCGCGTCGATGCGATCGAGCACGCCCCCATGCCCCGCCAGCAGGGTGCCGGAGTCCTTCACGCCGAGGTCGCGCTTGACGAACGACTCGAGCAGGTCGCCGAACGGCCCGGACAGGGCGACGATCAGCCCCAGCACCAGGCCATCGACCGTGCCGACGACGTCCTGGCCGTAGAGCACCCACCACACGACGCCCGTGCCCACGACGACGCCGGCGACGAACCCTTCGACGGATTTCCCCGGCGAGATCGCGGGTGCCAGCTTGCGGCGGCCAATCAGGCGGCCGATCGCGTAGGCGCCGATGTCGGAGGCCCAGGTGCCGAGCAGCACGGCGAGGACGAGCGTGAAGGAGTCGTCGCGCAGCACGACGACGGCCCCCAGCCCAACGCCGATCCAGACGACGCCGAAGACGGTAACGGCCATGCTGGTCAGCGACGAGTGCCCGGCACGCGGCGAGGCTGCGGCGAGGATGAACGTCAGCAGGACGACGGGGCCGAGCACGAGCACCATGCCCTCCACGCCACGCAGGTGCGCGGCCAGCACCTCGGCGGCCACGCCGATGTAGCCGGCGAGCATGACCGGGCGATGGTCGCGGGCGATCGTCCAGAGCTCGTGCGCGGCCAGGACGGCGGCGACGACGCCCAGCGCGACCAGCCACCACTCGCCGAACCAGAGCGCCGCGATCGCGATCGGCAGCAGGATCGCCGCGACGATGATGCGGCTGGCCAGATTTCCCATCAGCCGGCGCTCGCCACGTGGATCATCGACCGCCGAAGCGGCGACGGCGTGTGGCGAACTCGCTGACCGCCTCCTGCAGCTGCTCGCCGCCGAAGTCGGGCCAGAGCACGTCCGGGAAGATGTACTCCGCATACGCGGCGTGCCACAGCAGGAAGTTGGAGACGCGATGCTCGCCCGAGGTGCGGATGACGAGGTCGGGGTCCGGCACGTCGGCGGCGGCAAGGCGCGAGCGAATCGCCGTCTCGTCGATCTGATCGGGCCGCAGCCCGTCCTCGACGATGCGGCGGCAGGCATCGACGATCTCGGCACGCCCGCCGTAGTCGAAGGCGACGAAGAGGTCGAGCCGCTCGTTGTCGCGGGTCAGCTGCTCCATGTCGCCCATCAGCTTCAGCAGCCGGTCGGAGAGGCGATCGCGGCGACCGATGAAGCGGATCCGCACGCCCTGGCGGTGGAGGTCCATGAACTCGCGCTGGATCGTGCGCGCGAACAGGTCCATCAGACCGCTGACCTCGTCCTCGGGGCGCGTCCAGTTCTCGGTCGAGAAGGCGTAGACCGTGAGGGCGCGAATGCCGAGGTCGGGGGCCGCCTCGACCGTGCGGCGCAGCGCGCGCACGCCGGCATGGTGGCCGCTCAGCGTCGGCAGGCCGCGCTGCTTGGCCCACCGCGAATTGCCGTCCATGATGATCGCGACGGAGGTCGCGGTGGACGGCTCCGGCGCGGCCGATTCGGCGCGGCGGATGCCCTTGATGCGGTCAAGAATGGCCATGGACGACTGACACAGGGGTTGAGCCTGTCGGCACAGCGTACCGGCAGGAATCGACTGGTGCCGGCTCACACCTCCATGACGTCGGCTTCGCGCTGCTTGAGGGCGGCGTCGATCTGCCCGACGTGCTCGTCCGTGATCTTCTGGACCTTCTCCTCGGCGCGATGGATCTCGTCCTTGCCGACCTCGCTCTCGAGGGCGTTGAGGTCGTTCATCACGTCGCGGCGGATGTTGCGGATGGCGATGCGCCCCTCCTCCGCGAGGTTGCGCACGACCTTCACGAGCTCCTTGCGGCGCTCCTCGGTCAGCTGCGGGATCGCGAGGCGGATGACCTTGCCGTCGTTGCTCGGGTTGATGCCGAGGTCGGACTCGTTGATCGCCTTCTCGATGTCGCCCAGCGCGCTGGCGTCGTAGGGCTGGATCAGCAGCGAGCGGGGGTCCGGAGACGAGACGCCCGCCATCTGGCTCAGCGGCGTCGGCGTGCCGTAGTAGTCGACCACGATGCGCTCCAGCAGCTGCGGCGTCGCACGGCCGGTGCGCACGGTGTTGAACTCCCCGCGCGTCGCCTCGACGGACTTCCCCATCCGCTCCCGTGCCTCATTGACCAGATCGTCGACCACAGCCACCTCCTCGTTGAAAGGAGTGTGCCACACCGGGTCGGGCCCCTTTGGTGCAGCGGCTGCGGGAGGGTTGATGCGACAAAGGGGTCAGACCCTTTCGTCGCATGTCCGCGAGAGCGGCTGGGGCCTCCAGCGCAGTCCGGCGGTCATGCGACGAAAGGGTCTGACCCCTTTGTCGCATCTACACCGACTGCGGATCCACATCGACCACCACGCGCGCGTCGGCCGCACGCAGCGAGGCGTGGCGGTCGGCGAGGACCGCGTGGATCGCCCGTGCGGCGTGCTCGGCGCGCTGGGTGCGCAGCAGCAGGTGCGCGCGGTAGCGGTCGCGCAGGCGGATCAGCGGTGCGGGTCCGAGCACGTCATCGTCGGGGACCATCTGCTCGAGCGCTGCGGCCAGCCCGTCGAGGAACGCCATCGGGGCGTCGGCGTGCGGGGCGTCGACCAGCACGCGCACCAGACGGCTGTACGGCGGATAGCGCAGCGCCTCGCGCCGGGCGAGCTCGCCATCGAGGAACTCCTCGACGGCATGGCGCGCCGCCAGCCGCACGACGCGCTGGCCGGGATCCCACGTCTGGAGCATTACGCGCCCGCCCGAGCCCTCGCGACCGGCTCGGCCCGCGAGCTGCGCGAGCAGGGCGAACGACCGCTCCTCGGCACGGAAGTCGGGCATCGCCAGCCCGAGATCCGCATCGATCACGGCGGCGAGCCGGACGTCGGGGAAGTCGTGGCCCTTCGCGACGATCTGCGTGCCCACGAGCACCGCGCGATCCGTCGATCCGAACGTCGCGAGCACCTCCTCGAGCGCCCCCACCTTCGCGGCCACGTCGCCGTCGAGGCGGAGCACCGTCAGGCCCGGGAAGCGGTCGGCGATCTCCGTCTCCAGCCGCTCGGTGCCGGCGCCGATGCGCGTAATGTCAACCGCGCCGCAGTGCGGGCACTTGGTCGGCGCCTGCTCCGTGTGGCCGCAGTGGTGGCAGACGAGCCGCGGCGGCCGCTGGTGCAGCACGAGCGAGACGTCGCAGGAGGGGCAGCCGAAGCCCTTGCCGCACGCCCGGCAGTGCAGCGCGAGCGCCGCGCCACGACGGTTGAGTAGGATCATCGCGCGGCCGCCGTCGCGCTCGATGTCACCGAGGGCGGCCGCCAGGGACCGCGACAGCGGGTAGTGGCCATCGCGCGACAGGTCGATCAGCTCGACGGGTGGCAGACGGCCGCCGACGCGCTCGCGCAGCGTGATGTGCTCCAGCGCCTTCCAGGCCTCGGGCCGTGGCGTCGCGGATGCGAAGACGACGGCGGCGCCGGCGGCGCGCGCGCGGATCAGGGCGACGGCGCGGGCGTCGTAGCGGGGGTCCGACTCCTGCTTGTAGGCGACCTCATGCTCCTCGTCGACGACGATCAGGCCGAGGTCGCGCATGGGCGCCAGGATCGCCGAGCGCGCGCCGACCAGGACGCGTGCCTCGCCCGATTCGAGCCGCTGCCAGACCCGGGCGCGCTCGCCCTTGGCCAGGCCCGAATGCAGGACCTCGACGAGGCTGCCGAAGCGGCGTCGCACGCGCGCCGCGGTCTGCGGGGCGAGGGAGATCTCCGGCACGAGGATGATCACGCCGCGGCCCTGCTGCAGCGCATGCGCCGCAGCGCGCAGGAACACCTCGGTCTTGCCCGAGCCCGTCACGCCGTGGAGCAGCAGCTCGCGGCTCCCCTCACCCCCGTCGATCGCCTGCTCCAGGCGGGTGATCGCAGCCTGCTGTGCGTCCGTGGCCGCGAGCGCCGCCTCGAGGTTCGGCGGCGGCGCGTCGATCTCGACCAGGCGTCCGTCGGCGATCAGCTTGCGCACGGCGGCCGGTGCGGCCCCCGAGCGTGCGGCGATGTCGCTGAGGGGCCCCGGAGCATCGTGGGCCGCGGAGATGATCGCCGTCTGCCGCGACCCGCGCGCCTCGGCGCCGGCGACCGCGGCCAACCACGGATCCGGCGGCGGTGGCGTGCCGGTGGGCGGCAGCACGAGCTTGAGCGCCCGCGCCGGCGGTGTGGCGTAGCGCTCCGCGATCTTCAGGGCGAGGTCGACGAGATAGGGCGGCACGCGGCCGCCCGTGTCCGTCGCGGCCTTCAGCGTGACGCCCGCGGGGATATCCTCGGCCGCGGCCGCACGCACCACCACGCCCTGCTCCTGCCGCGGCCCGAGCGGAATCTGCACGACCGCACCGGTCGGCAGCTCGCCCGCGTACGTCAGCGGTCCCTTGAGCCCGCGCGTCGTGACGAGCGGGATGACGACAACGGCGTTAGAACGCAGCGAGGAGCTCGTCGACCCTGTCAGTGCGCTCCCAGGTGAATTGATCGCGTCCGAAGTGGCCATAGGCAGCAGTCGGACGATAGACCGGGCGGCGCAGGTCGAGCTGCTCGAGGATCGCAGCGGGGCGCAGATCGAACACCTTGCGGACGGCGTCGGCGATCGCCGTCTCGTCCTTGGTGGCCGTCCCGAACGTCTCCACCATCACGGAAACCGGGTGTGCGACGCCGATGGCGTAGGCCACCTGCACCTCGCAGCGCTCGGCGAGCCCGGCGGCGACGATGTTCTTGGCGACCCAGCGTGCGGCGTAGGCGCCGGAGCGATCGACCTTCGAGGGGTCCTTGCCCGAGAACGCGCCGCCACCGTGACGACCCATGCCGCCGTAGGTGTCGACGATGATCTTGCGGCCGGTCAGGCCACAGTCGCCCATCGGTCCGCCGATGACGAAGCGACCGGTCGGGTTGACGAGCAGGAAATCGGTGGCGAGCTTGGACGGATCGGCGAGCTCGGCGGGCAGCAGGCCCTTGACGACGTGCTCGGCCAGATCGGCCTTGATCTGCTCCTGGGACACGTGCTCGGCGTGCTGCGTGGAGATCAGGACCCGATCGATGCCGATGGGGCGCAGGTGACCGCCCTCCTCGGCGTACTCGACGGTGACCTGGGTCTTGCCGTCGGGGCGCAGGTAGGGCAGCGTGCCGTCCTTGCGCACCTCGGCGAGCCGGTGCGAGAGGCGATGTGCCAGCTGGATCGGCAGCGGCATCAGCTCGGGCGTCTCGGTGCAGGCGTAGCCGAACATCATGCCCTGATCGCCCGCGCCGACCTCGTCGGCGTTGGCGCCGTCAACGCCCTGGGCGATGTCGGGCGACTGGCGGTCGAGTGCGACCATGACGTTGCAGGTGTTGCAGTCGAAGCCCTTGAGCGCGTCGTCGTACCCGATGTCGCGCACGGTGCCGCGCGCCAGCTCGGGGATGTCGATCTGCGCCGACGTGGTGATCTCGCCGGCGACGAGCACGAGGCCGGTGGTGACCAGCGTCTCGCAGGCGACGCGTGCCGTCGGATCCTGCGCGAGCACGGCGTCGAGCACCGTGTCGGAGATCTGGTCGGCGATCTTGTCGGGATGTCCCTCGGTGACGGATTCCGAGGTGAAGAGAATCGAGTGTTCCTGCGCCACGCTGCGCTCCTATCGCGGCTGCACCGTGAAGATGCAGCGGATTATCACGCGCATGCTACAGCGCGCACCCACCGGACGGTGCAGACGGCGCGGTTGCCGCTACCCGATCGAGACGAAGATCGTGGCGCCATCGGCCGTGCCCCACGCCACCACGCCGTTGATGGCGTCGGTGCCAGCAGGCACGGTCGTGCCAATCGTCTGCGCCTGCGCGCGCAGCTGCGCGGCATTGACGTAGGCGAGGCCCGTCACCTGAGCCGGCACGCCGGCACGGTCGACGATCGCGCGATAGGCATCGGCGTCGGCGATCGAGGAGCTCGGCGTGGCAGCAAGCTGCGGGTCGGTGCCGATCGCGAGCGTCGCGCTGTCGCCCTGACGGGTGACGGCGATCTGCGGCGGGGTCCCCGGGAGCCGCTTCTGCAGCTCCTTGGCTCCCGGCAGGCCCGTGCCCAGCTTCTCCGCGGCCGTGAGCGCGGTGGCCAGCGTGGCACCGGCGGCAGCCGGATCCTGCGGCTGCGTCAGCAGGGCCGCGGCCGGCGTCTTGCCACCGACGGCGACGATCGCATGCTCGCCGCCGAGGGCCGCGAGCAGGTCGTCGAGCTTGATCCCGGTCGTCTGCTCGGCAGCGCCGAGCAGGCTCTTGACCTGGGAGTCCTGCGTCTGTGCGGTGCGCAGGGCGGACTGCAGCATCGGGCCGAGGTCGCGGAACGCGGCGAAGCCGAGTGCGTTGGCCGGGATCTGGGCGAGGATCGTCGGCGTGTAGGCCGTCGGCAGCGACGCGCCAAGGCGCTCGAGCGCAGCCTGATCCGCGTCACCGGCGGCGACGACCCGGAGGCCGCCCTGCTCGGCGGTGATGGCGATGCCGAGCCCGCGCACGTCCTTGAGCGTCGCGCTCAGCTGCGCGAGCGACTGTCCCATGTCCGGCGCGCCCTTGGGCAGGGCACCCTGCGGCAGCAGGGATCCGGCCACCTGCACCAGTCCGGCCAGACGGGCCGGGGCGAGGTACGCGACAGCAACGGCGTCGCCCGGGAGCTTCGCGATCGTGGCCTTGAAGGCGGCATCGTCGGCGAGCGCGGGCTGGTCGCCGGCCTGCACGGCCAGCGCCTCGCCAAGGGTGGCGCGCGACGTGGCGCCGATCGCCGTCGAGCCGTTGAGCGTGATGGCGAAGGCGTCCTTCTCCCAGACGGGCTGGCCGTTCAGCTCGGGCCCGGGTGCGAAGCCGGCCTTGGTCAGGACGGCGGGCAGCGCGCGCTCGTCGGCGGCCGTGGCGACCATGACGGCCTCGACCCCCGGCATGGCGCCGCTGGTGAGCGAGATGCCGACCAGACCGACGCTGACGTCGCCGCCGAGGGCGCGCACGATCTGCGCCTGCTGACCGTCGCCGTCGAGCATCTGGTTCACCTTGCCGACCGCGCTCGCACCGCCCTGCACCTTGCCGGCCAGATCCTCAAGGGCCTGGAACTGCGTGCCGTTGCGATCGAGGTTGATGCTGGCGTACGCCAGTGCGGTGGCCGGAACGGCGGCTGCGCCCTTGGCCCGGGCCTCGGCACCGGCGTTGGCGCTGCCGCTCCCGAAGGCGGCCACGACCGCAGCAGCGAAGACCGCGGAGAAGAGGGCGAGCAGTGCGATGGTACGACGATTGAGCATGATCTGATACTACCTCCGCTTTTCCTATCGCAGCGTGGCGGAAATCGGCTGTCCGCAGCGTGCCGGTTCGCGGAGGCTAGCCGTGCGCGATGCGCAGCAGGTTCTCGGCGTACTGGAGATCGCGCTCGGCGCGGAAGCGGTTGACCGCCTCGTCGCCCTCCTCGGACTGCTGGATCCGGGCACGCGCATCGACGGCCTTGGCCTCGGCCACGGCGACGTCGATCGACTCCGTCGCCACGGCACCCTCGACGAGCGCGATCGCCTTGTCGCCCTGCATGGAGAAGTACCCGTCGGCGGTCGCGAACGAGCGCCACTCGGTGGCGCTGACCCGCACGCGGATCTCTCCCACCTCGAGGCGGGAGACGATCGGCTGGTGGCGGGGCAGCACGCCGAGTCCACCTTCGGAACCGGGCACGACGACCATCTCCGCCTCACCGGTGAAGGCATGACCCTCGGGCGTGATGATCTCGCAGTGGAGGATGGCCATGACGCTACACCGCGGCGGTCTTGAGGCGCTCGGCCTCGGCGACGACGTCGTCGATGCCGCCGCACAGGTAGAACGCCTGCTCCGGCAGATCGTCGTGCTTGCCGTCGAGGATCTCCTGGAAGCCGCGGATCGTGTCCTCGATGCGGACGTAGCGACCGGCACGGCCCGTGAAGACCTCGGCCACGAAGAACGGCTGCGACAGGAAGCGCTGGATCTTGCGGGCGCGCTGGACGGTGACCTTGTCCTCGTCGGAGAGCTCGTCCATGCCGAGGATCGCGATGATGTCCTGCAGGTCCTTGTAGCGCTGGAGGACGCGCTGCACGCTCGTGGCGACGCGGTAGTGCTCCTCGCCGACGACGTCGGGCTGGAGGATGCGGCTGGTCGAGTCGAGCGGATCCACGGCCGGGTAGATACCCTGCTCCGAGATCGCGCGCGACAGCACCGTGGTGGCGTCGAGATGCGAGAACGAGGCGGCCGGGGCCGGGTCGGTCAGGTCGTCGGCAGGCACGTAGATGGCCTGCACCGAGGTGATCGAGCCCTTCTTCGTGGAGGTGATGCGCTCCTGCAGCTCGCCCATCTCGGTCGCCAGCGTCGGCTGGTAGCCCACGGCGCTCGGCATGCGGCCGAGCAGCGCGGAGACCTCGGAACCGGCCTGCGTGAAGCGGAAGATGTTGTCGACGAAGAGCAGCACGTCCTGGCCGTCGACGTCGCGGAAGTACTCCGCCATCGTCAGGCCGGACAGGGCGACGCGGAGGCGGGCCCCCGGGGGCTCGTTCATCTGGCCGTAGACGAGGGCCGTCTTGGCGATGACGCCGGACTCCTTCATCTCGAGCCAGAGGTCGTTGCCCTCGCGGGTGCGCTCACCCACGCCGGCGAAGACCGAGAGGCCGCCGTGCTGGGTCGCGATGTTGTTGATGAGCTCCTGGATCAGCACCGTCTTGCCGACGCCGGCACCGCCGAAGAGGCCGATCTTGCCGCCCTTCGTGTACGGGGCGAGCAGGTCGACGACCTTGATGCCGGTCTCGAGCAGGGACGGCTTGGGGTCGAGATCCTCGAACTTCGGCGGCTGGCGATGGATGCCCCAGCGCTCGCCCTCGACGGGCTCGCCGTTGTCGATCGTCTCGCCGAGCACGTTGAAGATGCGGCCGAGCGTCTGCGGGCCGACGGGCACGCTGATCGAGCTGCCGGTGTCCACGACCTCGGAACCGCGGGCCAGGCCGTCGGTCGAGTCCATGGCGACCGCGCGGACGCGGTTGTCGCCGAGATGCTGCTGTACCTCGGCGACGACGAAGCCGGCCTCGGTCTGGATATGAAGTGCCGCGTAGATCGCGGGAAGCGAGTCCGGGAAGACGGCGTCGATAACGACACCCTTGATCTCCACGATCTTGCCGACGTTGCGCTCGCCCATGTGCGTCTCGTGCCCTCTCAGGTCGCTGTTCCAGCTGGTGTGCAAGCACGAGTGCGTTAGATCACCCGTGCGATTGGCAGCACCTTAGCGAACCGGCCAGCGGTCGGCTGGGGCAACCGACCTCAGACGGCGAGGGCGACCGCGAAGAACGGCACGCTGAGGCCGAGCGCGCCGAGGCCCGTGGCCTCGGTCACGCGCCCCGAACGGCCCCGTGCGAGCCCCAGCAGGACGAGTCCGCCGACGGCGATCCCGAGTCCGACGACGCCGAAGCCGGCGGCGATCGCACGCCGCGGCGGACGGCCGGCGCCGGCGAAGGCGAGCGACACCAGGCCGGCGATCACCAGCAGGGCGATGAGCACGAGCAGGAGCCGCAGCGTGGCCGCACGCCAGTCCACGCCGGTCACGGCCGCAGCGGGAAGCGGCAGGCCCAGCCGTGGCCGTCGGCGGCGTGCTCGAGCGGGGGATCGACCTCGGCGCACGAGGACTGCGCGACGGGGCAGCGCGGATGGAAGCGACAGCCGGACGGCGGATTGAGCGGGCTCGGCACGTCGCCCTGGAGCACGATGCGCTCCTGCGTGCGCGCGCGCTTGGGGTCGGCGATCGGTCGCGCCGACAGCAGCGCGTTGGAGTAGGGATGGCGCGGTCCGTTGTAGACCTGCTCCCCCTCCCCCTCCTCGACGACGCGTCCGAGGTACATCACCTTGACGCGATCAGCCAGGCGCCGGACGACGTCGAGGTCGTGCGCGATCACGACGTACGACAGGCCGAGGTCGCGCTGCAGATCCTCGAGCAGGTTGACGATCTGGGCCTGGACCGAGACGTCGAGGGCCGAGACGGGCTCGTCGCACACGATCACGCGCGGCTCGAGCACCACGGCGCGCGCGATGCCGATGCGCTGGCGCTGCCCGCCCGAGAACTCGTGCGGGAAGCGGTTGTAGTGCTCGGGGTTGAGGCCGACCCGCTCCATCGCCTCCTGCACCTTGCGCTTGCGCTCGCCCGGCGTGCCGATCGAGTGGATGTCGAGCGGCTCCTGCACCGACTGCCCGATCCGCATCCGCGGGTCGAGCGAGGCGATCGGGTCCTGGAAGATCATCGTGACCTGCCGGCGGAAGTCGGTCAGCCCGCGGCCCGTGCGGCGCGTGATGTCCTCGCCCATGAACTCGATCGAGCCGGCGTCGATGCCCTGGAGACGCACGAGCCCGCGGGCCAACGTGGTCTTGCCGCAGCCCGATTCGCCGACGATCGCGAGCGTCTCGCCCGCGTGGAGCTCCAGATCGACCCCGTCGACGGCCTGCACGCGCGCGACCTCGCGCTGGAAGATGATGCCGCGCGTCACGGGGAACCCGATCGTGACGCCCGTGGCCTTCAGGATCGGCTCGCTCATGCCCGCTCCTCCCCGCTGAGGCGCGCGCCCTCGCGGTCGCGGACGTCCTGCGCGAGATGGCAGGCCACGGCGGTCTCGCCGCGCCCCGTGCCCGTCAGGACCGGCGCAGGATCTGCCGTGCAGTGGGCCATCGCGAACGGACAGCGCGGTGCGAAGCGGCAGCCGGGCGGCGGACGCAGCAGGCTCGGCGGCGTGCCGGGAATCTGATGCAGGCGCTCCTCGGCGAGGCTGCGGCCGGGCAGCGAGGCGAGCAGGCCCCACGTATAGGGATGCTGCGGCCGCGCGAACAGCTCGTCCACGGAGGCGCGCTCGACGACGCGCCCGGCGTACATCACCGCGACCTCGTCGCATAGCTCGGCGACCACGCCGAGGTCATGGGTGATCAGCACGATCGCGGCATCGACCTCGGTGCGCAGGTCGCGCATCAGCTGGAGGATCTGGGCCTGGGTCGTCACGTCGAGCGCGGTCGTCGGCTCGTCGGCGATCAGCAGGCGCGGGCGGTTGAGCAGCGCCATCGCGATCATCACGCGCTGGCGCATGCCGCCCGAGAGCTCCAGCGGGTACGAGCGCAGGCGATCCTCGGGGCTCGGAATGCCGACGGCGGCGAGGCTCTCGAGCGCCCGCCGGCGAGCCTCGGCCTTCGACACCTTCTGGTGCAGGCGAACCGCCTCGATCAGCTGCCAGCCGATCGTCATGACCGGGTTCAGCGACGTCATCGGATCCTGGAAGATCATCGCCATGTCGTCGCCGCGGAGCTTGCGCAGTTCGCCGCTCGGCAGGCCGACGAGCTCGCGCTCGCCGAGGCGGATGCTGCCCTCGACCGTCGCGCTCTTCGGCAGCAGTCCCATGATCGACAGGCTCATCGCCGACTTGCCGCACCCCGACTCGCCGACGATGCCGAGCACCTGGCCGGC
>CANJXE010000020.1 GCA_947478745.1 Actinomycetota bacterium | reverse complement strand
CGGGGGTCGTTCGCAGACGCGAACATCAGGGTGCGGATCGGTGCGCTCACGGGCTTCCTCTCATGACCGAAGGATTCATGTGGAAGTATGCCGGGGATGGACTCCATCAGCGCACCTTGGCACGCCACGCGACGCGGAGCCGTCGCGGCGGTGGCGCTGAGCGGGGGAGCGCTGATGATGGGGTCGTACGCGACGCTGTCGATCGCCCCGATCGCGCCGCTCGTCCGAGCGGACCTGGGCCTCAGCCGCGCCGGCATCGGACTCCTGACCGCAGCGGTCTTCGGCGGCGCAGCCGTCGCGAGCACCCCGTCGGGGCACCTGACCGACCGGCTCGGCGCCGTGCGGCTGCTCGGGCTGGCGCTGGTGGGCGTTGCGGTTGCAGAGCTGATCGCGTCGCGCTCGCCCTGGGTGTGGCTGTTCGTCGTCGGCATCTTCGGGATCGGCGCCGCTTACGGCTGCATCACCCCTCCGACCAACGTGATCGTGCGCGGTGCGGCCGACGGCTCGAATCAGGGCCTGATCATGAGCGCGAAGCAGATCGGCGTGACGCTCGGCGGGCTGATCGCGGGCCTCACGCTGCCGGCGATCGCCGACGCCTACGGCTGGCGTGCTGCGCTGCTGGCACCCGTGATCGGTGCGCTCGTGGTCGCCGCGCTCGTGGTGCTGACACGGGACAACCTGCAGCACCAGATCGGACCTAGGGCCCATCCCTCGGCGATGGCGGAGAAGATCCGCATCCGGCTCGGCTGGCGGCTCGGCGTCGGCGGCTTCGGGTTTCTGATGGCCGGGCTGCAGCTCTCCTTCGTCTCCTACCTGGCGGTCTTCCTGACCGAGGCGCACGGCTATCGCCTCGGCATTGCCGGCGTCTCGCTCGCGGTCACGATGCTCGGCGGCACGATCGGCCGGCTCGGCTGGGCCGTGGTCTCGGACCGCTGGTTCCCGTCCAACCGCTGGACCGGGCTCTCCCTGACGGCGGCGATCGCGGCCATCGGCCTCCTCGGCATGGCCGTGCTGCCGACCGGACCGCTGCTCTGGCCGTGCGTCGCGCTGGTCGGCCTGTCGAGCATCGGCTGGAACGGCGTGTTCCTCGCGCTGGTGGCGAATGCGGTGCCGCCGAGCCACGTCGGGCGGCTGTCGGGCTGGGCGCTGCGCTCGGTCTTCTCGGGCGTCGTCGTCGTCCCGCCGGTGATGGGACTGATCGCCGATCATCAGGGTTGGACCGCGGCGTGGCTCGTCGCGACGGTCGTGACGCTCGTCGCCGGCGCCGGCATGTACTTCGGTGCACGGGGCGGCGTAAACCCACACTCAGCGTAGGGTTTGACCGAATCGCCTACGGCGACGATACTTCTTGGTACTACAGCGGGAGGAGAGCCCCATGCGCGCAGCGCGTTTTCTTGAGTTCGGTGGCATTGACAAGATCGTGGTGGACGACGTACCGGACCCCAAGCCGGCGTCCAACGAGGTCCTGATCAAGGTGGGAGCCTGCGCCCTCAACCATCTGGACGTCGACTTCCGTGAGGGCATCTCGCGCTTCCCGGTCGACCCGGGCGTCGTCTTCGGCCTCGAGCTCGCCGGTGAGATCGTCGAGCTCGGCTCCGACGTCTCCGGCGACTGGAAGGTCGGTGATCGCGTCGCCCCGTACCTGATGGGCATCGATCTCGACAACCACTACGCGCGCACGGGCCGCGAGAACCTCGCCGCCATCGACTTCATCGGCATCACGCGCGGTGGCGGCTACGCCGAGTACTGCGCCGTCCCCCAGAGCCATCTGGTGCGGATTCCCGACGGCCTCTCGTACGCCGATGCGGCTGCCACGCAGATCGCCTTCGGCACGGCCTTCCACATGCTCTTTACGCGCGGTCGCCTGGCGATCGGCGAGACGGTGATGATCAACTCGGTCGGCTCGGGCATCGGCTCCGCCGCCGTCCAGCTCGCCTCCATGTGCGGTGCCACGATCATCGGCACGTCGTCGGGCGACGACAAGCTCGAGGCCGCGGCCAAGCTCGGCATGCACCACGGCATCAACTACACCAAGCAGGACATCGTCGAAGAGGTCATGCGCATCACCGACGGCAACGGCGTGCACCTCACGTACGAGCACGTCGGTGGAGACCTGTTCAAGGCCGGCCTCAACTCGCTCTGCAAGGACGGCCGCCTGGTCACCTGCGGCGGTCACTCCGGCGAGGTCGTCGCCGTCGACATGATCCCGCTGTTCCGGATGCAGTGGCAGATCATCGGCTCGTTCACCTACACCAAGGGCGAGTACGAGACGGTGCTGAAGATGGTCGCCGACGGCCGGCTGACGCCGCTCGTCGACAGCGAGGTGCCGCTCGAGGACATCCGCAAGGCGTTCGAGCGCCTCGAGAGCCGTGGGCACTTCGGCAAGATCGTGGTCGTTCCGTGATCGCACGGGATCTCGCGCGGTGGGTGCTGGCGCTGCGGTACGAGGACATCGACGCGGGCACGGAGTCGTACGCCCGCGAGCTGATCCTCGACCACATCGGCACGGCCGCCCGCGGCGGTGTCGCGGAGAACATGCCGAGCGTGGACGCCACGTTGGCAGCGCTCGGGGCCGGCTCGGGTGACACGCTCACCGCGATCGTCGGCAAGCAGCCCGCGCGTCCGGAGTGGTCCGTGTTCTCCAACGCGATCGCAGCACACTCGATCGAGCTCGACGACACGTTCTCGGCCTCCTCGCTCCATCCCGCGGTCGTCGTCATCCCCGGCGCCCTCGCGGCGGCGGAGATCGAGGGCTCGAGCGGCACGGAGTTCATCACCGCCGTCGTCGCGGGCTACGAGGTCGCGGGCCGGATCGGCCGCGCGCTCAACCCGAAGGACACCTACGCCAAGGGCTTCCATCCCACGGCGATCGTCGGCGCGTTCTCGACGGCCGCCACGGTCGGCAAGCTGATCGGGCTGACCGAGGAGCAGCTGGCACATGCCTTCGGCATCGCCGCCAGCCAGGCTGCCGGGCGCACGGAGTTCCTCGCCGAGGGAGCATGGACCAAGCGCCTCCATCCGGGCTGGTCGAGCCACGCCGGCTACGTCGCCGCGCACCTCGCCAAGAACGGCTTCACGGGGCCGTCGCTGCCGTTCGACGGCCGTGACGGCCTGCTGCGCGGCTACGGCTCCACGGAGCACGTGGAGCGCCTCACGCAGGGCCTTGGGCAGCCGTTCGAGCTGTCCCTGACCAGCGTCAAGCCGCACGCCTGCTGCCGCTACAACCAGGGTCCCATCGACCTGGCGATTCGGCTCAGCAAGGAGCACGGCATCGGCGTCGCCGACATCGAGTCGATCGAAGTCGGTGTCGTCACGGCGGCCATCGGCATCGTCGTCGAGCCGCGCGAGCGCAAGATCCGCCCGTCCAACGACGTGGATGCGCAGTTCTCGTTGCCGTACGCGGTCGGGCTCGGCATCGAGAAGGGCCAGGCCTCGCTCGACGAGTACAACGCCGCCACGCTCGCCGACGAGGGCGTGCTCGCGGTCGCCGAGCGCACGCACGTCGTCGTCAGGCCGGAGTTCGACGCCAAGTACCCGGATATCTGGCCGTGCGACATGACGATCACCACGACGGACGGGCGCACGCTGCACGCGGCGCTCGACTTCCCGAAGGGCGATCCGGAGAACCGCCTCACGTACGAGGAGATGTGCGGCAAGTTCCGCGCGCTGGCCTCGAGCGTGTTCGACGCCGCCCAGATGGATGCGATCATCGCCGCGGTCGACGACCTCGCCACGGGCGGGGTGGCGCCCGTCGTCGCAGCTATCACGCAGTAGGACCGACGGGGTGGGGCCTCAGCGCCTCACCCCGTCTGCATGCCGTCGTCGCGGCCGAGCGCGGCCGGCTCACTCGTAGATCGCCGCGAGCCCCTCGTCGCCGTAGCCGTCGACGGTCGGCAGACCATCGGCCGCCTCCCAGGGGGCGCGGCTGTCCCAGAAGATGTGCGCCTCCACGCGCAGGCCCGTCTCGTCGTCGAGGGTGGTCGAGCTGAAGTACAGCAGCGGATCATCGGGAATCCGGAACAGCAGGTACGTCCCGCAGGTCGTGCAGAACCCGCGCTCCCCGCCCGTGGCGCTGGTCGGGCCCGCGAACCAGCGGACGAGCTCCTCGCCCTGGGCGAAGGCGAAGCCGTCCGCGTCGCACGCGGTGAACGACGAGGGGCCGCCGGCCATCTGCCGGCACTCGCGGCAGTGGCAGGTATTGATGGGACGGAGCGGCTCGGGCGCGGTGTAGCGGACGCCACCGCAGATGCAGCCGCCCGTGCGGATGGTGGTCATGGCGGGAGTGTACGCAGCGCGTGCGGCGAGCGGGCGAGCATCGCTGACACGACCAACGAAAAAGGCCCCGCCCCGGCGAACCGGGACGGGGCCTCGTTGTTTCGGATCAGTCGCCCGAGGGGGCGGCGTGCATTGCCGAAGTGTTCATCGAGCCACCATCGTCCTCATCGATCGCGAGCGCCTTCTTGCGGCCCGCGACAGCGGACACGATCAGGAAGAGCCCGATCAGGAGGAACGAGAACAGAATCGTCACGACGCCCAGGGAGTACACGTACGGGCGTAGCACCGAGGTCGACGTGATGATGAACAGCTCCAAGGGCAGGGTGTTGATGGCACCCGACACCAGGAACGTGCGCTCGAACTCGTTGAGCGCGAGCGTGAAGCCGAACAGGCCGGCTCCGAAGACACCCGTCCAGACGAGCGGCAGGGTGACCTCGCGGAATGTCCTCACGCTCGACGCGCCGAGATCGCGCGCGGCCTCTTCGGCCCGTGCGTCGTAGCGGTTGAAGATCGACATCATCACGAGGAACCCGAAGGGCAGCGCCCAGACGGCCTGCACACCGATGATCGGGACGAACCCGAGCGGAGCCTGACCGGTGTGGTAGTTGATACCCACGTCGTTCAGGTACGGCGTGGCGTAGTACAGGAGGAACGAGAGACCCAGCGAGAGCAGGAGACCAGGGGTCATCAGGCTCAGCAGGATCGCGTAGAACAGGATTCCCGACCCGCGGAACGAGCGTCGGAACGCCATCCCGAGGGTGAGGGACAGGATCGCCGTGATCCCCGCCACGATCAGCGAGATCCAGAGCGACTTGCCGATGCCATCGCGCACGCCGGCCATCAGGTCGGAGTCCGCGTTGAGCTGGCTATACCAGTGACCCGAGAACAGGTCGTGGGCTGGCAGCGTCATCGATCCCTCAGGTCCCTGCAGCGACAGCACGCCCATCGTCATCATCGGCCCGTACATGAACAGGATGAAGATGATGAAGGACGCGACCAGCACGGGCTTGGACCACTTCATCGGCAGGAACACCATGGCCGCGAAGGGAATCGAGATGATGATCAGGATGATGAGGTAGGTAAAGAGACTCATCAGACCACTTCCCGGATCTTGGAGAAGCGCAGCATGATCGCCACGCCCACGGTCATGACCGCGACGAGGATCGTCGCACCGGCAGCCGCCTTCGGCAGATCCGGCAGGACGTAGGCCTCGTACACGATGGTGCCGACGGACTGGATGGTGCCACCGCCGATCAGTCGCACCGTCGCGAACTCGCCCATGGTGAGGACGAAGACGAAGATGCAGCCGATCAGAACACCCGGCAGGGACAACGGGAAGATGACCTCCCGGAAGACCCTCGACGGCGTTGCCCCGAGGTCGCGAGCGGCCTCGACCGATGCGTTATCCAGCGTTGCGAGCTGGAAGAAGATCGGCGTGACCATGAACAGGACGTACAGCTGGATCAGGGCCAGCGTGATCGCGAAGGTCGAGTAGAACAGTGCGTCGACCGGCTCCTGGACGACCTGCAGCACGTTGACCAGGAAGTAGTTGATCAGGCCCTGACGACCCAGCACCGGCAGCCAGGACACGATGCGCACCACGTACGCGACCCAGAACGGGGCGAGCACGACGATGAACAGCGCGATCTGGAACTTGACCGTCTTGACGCAGCGCGCCAGGAAGAACGCGATCGGATACCCGATCAGGATGCAGAGCAGCGTGATGATCACCGAGCGGATCACGGTGTCACGCAGCGTGTTGGTGTACACGCTCGTCTCGAAGAGGCGCCCGTAGGCGGCTCCCGTGAACGAGAACGCCTCGAAGCCCACGGGAGTGCGCTCCCAGAGGGACACGAGCACGATCATGAGCAGCGGCGCGATCAGGAACAGCAGGAGCCAGATCGTGCCCGGAGCGATCCACGCCAGCGTCACCAACGGCGAGCGGACCGGACCAGACGTGGCCATGATGCCCAGCGGCGCCTCGGGGAGTGTCTGCTTCTCGACGGCCTCGGCCGCGGCTACCTCTGCCTTGGCCTCGTCGAGTGCGTGATGGTCGTTACTGCTCAAGGAGGTGACCATCCTCGCGCGTCCAGCTTGCCGTGATGTCCTTGCCCTCGTAGGCGCGGATCTCCGCGTAACGCTCCTCGTGCACCTTCGCCATGAACGGCTTGCCGTCCAGGTCCATGTGCAGCTTGACCGAGTCGCCGAGGTACTCGGCGAAGTCGAGCCGGACCTTGATCCCGTTGATCGCCGGCACGGCATCGGTGCTGACCTTGACGGCGCTCGCGCGGATCGCCATCGAGGACTCGTCGCCAACGTTGCCGGTGCCCTCGACCTCGACCTTGCCGTACGGCGTGTCGATCACGATGACGCCGCCGGATGCGGAGGCGATCGTGCCCTTGAGCACGTTGTTGTCGCCCATGAACGTGGCGACGAACTCGTTGCGCGGCTGGCGGGCCAGCTTCTCCGGGGTGCCGACCTGCTGCACGATCGCATCGCCCATGACGACGATGCGGTCGGCCATCGAGAGGGCCTCTTCCTGGTTGTGCGTCACGTGGATGAACGTGATGCCGAGCTCGCGTTGGAGCGCGCGCAGCTCGACGCGCATCTTGAGCTGGAGGAGACGATCCAGGCCGCCGAGCGGCTCGTCGAGCAGGATCGCCTTCGGACGCGTCACGAGGACGCGGCCGAGCGCAACGCGCTGCTGCTGGCCGCCGGACAGCTCGCGCGGCTTGCGGTCCATCATCGCGGTCAGACCGACGAGCTCGATGGCCGCCTTGGCCTGCGTCTCGCGCTCCGCCTTGTCCATGCCCTGCATCTTCAGGCCGAAGGCCACGTTCTGCAGCACCGACTTGTGGGGAAACAGCGCGTAGTGCTGGAACACCGTGGTAATCGGGCGCTTGGCCGGCGTGACGCCGTTGAGCAGCTCGCCATCGATCGTGATGGTGCCGCTCGACGGGTCGTCATGACCGCCGATCATGCGGAGGGTGGTCGTCTTGCCGCAGCCCGAGGGGCCGAGGAAGACGACGTACTCGCCGTTCTTGATCTCGAGGTTGACGTCCGAGACTGCCGTGACGTTGCCCGGGAAGACCCGGTACACGTCCTTCAATACGAGACCTGTATCACTCACCCTGTTTCCCGTTTCTCTCTAGTTCAGATGGGGAGGGGGCGACCGAAGTCGCCCCCTCCGGGTACTGCCTGCAGGACAAGAACGCCTTAGGCGCTCTTGAACTCCTGCCACTTAGCGGACATGTAATCAGCCTCGTCCATGTGGCTGTTCCACGTGTTGAAATTCGAGCAGCGATCCTCGTAGGAGCCACCGTCGCGGACGGTGCCCTTCTTGATCGTCGGCTGACCGAACGGATCGTTGAGGGTCTTCGAGGCCGGCTCGCCCTGGAGCCAGAAGGCATCCTCAGCGGAACCAGCACCGAGACCATCGGCCGTGGCTTCGATGACGGCGTTGTAGTAGCCCTGGAGGCCCATGTTGCCGGCGGGGCCAGCGGTGTTCCACCAGTTGATGTACTCGAGCGCAGCTGCCTGCTTCGAGGCATCCTCGGCCACGTGCGCCGCGATGGCGTTGCCGCCACCCCAACCGCGGTAACCCTCCTTCGGCGATGCGTAACGCACCGGGAAGTTCTGCGCCTGCAGCAGCGACACGGCCGGCGACCACATGGACTCGACGAGGACCTCGCCGGAGCTCATGAAGTTGACCGACTCGTCGAACGTCGCCCAGAAGCCGCGGAACTGACCCTGCTTCTTCAGCGAGGTGCAGTAGTTCATCAGCTCGTCGATCTCGGCCTTCGTCATGTTGCCCTTGTCGACGAAGGTGACCTGACCAGCGGCCTCAGCGGCCATGGCGAGGTCGATCGCGCCGATTTCCGGGTCGTCGATGATGGCGACCTTGCCCTTGACCTGCGGGTCGACGAGGATGGCCCACGAGGTCTGCTCGCCGAGCTCCTTCTCGTTGTACCCGAAGGCGTCCGAGTTGTGGTTCGCCGGAACCATCGTGATGAAGTCCGTCTTCTTCTCGCCCGCCAGGGTCTTGGCATCCGTGGCGAAGAGCTTGCGGTACGGAGCGTCGCCCTGACCGGGGTTGTTGCCCTCGGCCAGTGCGCCATCAGTGATCAGCGGCGAGATCTCGCTGAAGCGAGTCATGGCCGAGGTCGGGATGGCCTGCAGGTTGCCGGCCGGCCACGTCTGGTCCATCTGGTGGTAGTAGCCCGAGAAGACGTCGAACGAGTCGGGCTGCGTGAGGACGATCTGCGTCGTCTCAGGCGTCGACTTGATGATCCACTCGATCTTGACGCCCGGGTGATCCTTCTCGTACATCGCCTTGATCGGGTCGCTCTGGTCGACGCCGATGCCCAGGACGCGAAGCGTGCCCTGGTAGGCAGGTGCGTCAGCGGCCGAGGACGCGGCTGCTGCCGTGTCCTCGCTCGACGACGAACCCGAATCACTACCGCCACACGCAGCAAGTGCGCCGGCGGCGGTCAGGCCGATGCCGGCAAGGCCAGCGTTCCTGACGAACTGGCGACGATTCATGCGGCGCATGTCGTCGGATTCCGAACTGCTCATCCGTTCCCCCTGTGGTCTCTGTGATCGTCTCCGATCACGCTTTCTCCTCTACCGCTGTCTCTGGTGAACCAGAAGCCATCGGTGAACAGAGGTTATAGGCGGCAGCGGACGAAGTGTCAAACAATCCGCTTCGGTGAGGCGGCTCACAGTGCGTCCGATCTCGCGCGCCCACGCGCGCGTCACGCCCGTACGGACGTATGCCGGTACCGTTCACGGCATGGCGACTCTGCTCCTGCGCAACCTGATCTTCGGCGACTCCAGCTCGGGCGAAACGGGTGATCTGCTGATCCGCGACGGTTCGATCATCGAGCGCGGCCCGGGCCTGACGTTCGTTCCCGGCCCCGATGACGAGGACGAGGAGCACGAGGAGTTCGATGCCGGCGGTCTGACGGCGCTGCCCGGTGCGATCGACGCGCTCGTGCCGATCGGTGCGCCGCGCGGTGCAGGAGCCCCGGCCGACGATCTCGGATCCGGCACCGTCGCCGCGGCGCGCGGCGGCGTCACCACCGTCATCGTCCCCGTCTCGCCCGGCGAGCGCGAGACCTGCGACGTCACCTTCCACGACGCCGAGCGGCGGGCCAGCGGCTCGGTCTTCGTCGACTACGCCTTCCTCGTCGGCATCGGCCAGCCGGCGGTGGACACGGCCGAGCGCATGCGCGGCGTCTCGTTCCACGTCGGCTTCGCCGGCACGTACCTCGACCTCGACGCGATTGATCAGGCCGCGACGGCGGGCCCCGGTGCGCTGCTGCGCATCGCCGCCGTCGGCGAGCTGCCGATGACCGTGCGCGCGGCCGGGAGGCTCGGCGGCGACGCCGAGCGCACGCGGCTGCAGACGCTGTCGAACCTCGGCGCGCTCGCCGACATCGCGCCGCACGTCGCCCCGATCGTCACCGCTGGCGCCGTCGAGGCGCTCGCCGACGGCATCGCGACGGCATCAACCGGCCTGGCGCAGCTCTGCCTCGCCGAGCTTCCCGATGGCTTGCGCGTGCGACCTCCGCTGGTGACGCAGGCCGACCGCGACGCGCTGTGGGCGGCGCTCGCCGATGGTCGTCTCGAGGGCGTCGTCAGCGATCATCGCTCCGAGCCGCTCGACGGGGACAGCAGCTGGGTCGGGATCGCCTCGATCGAGCTGATGGTCCCCGCCCTGCTCAGCTACGGCGTGGCCGCGGGGCGCATCGACCTGCCGACGCTCTGCGCGATCATCGGCGAGCGTCCCGCTCGTCGCCTCGGCCTCTGGCCGCAGAAGGGAGCGCTGCAGGTCGGCGCCGACGGCGACGTCGTGCTGGTCGATCCGACCGCGACGTGGACGGTGGATCCCGCGCAGCTTGAGGGACGCGGCAAGGCGCCGGCCTGGCACGGTCGCGAGCTGACCGGCCGCGTCGTGCACGTCTTCTCCCGGGGCCAGCAGATCGTCAACGACGGCTTCCCGCTGTTCCGGCCCGGTCGCGGGCGCGCGGTCTAGAGAGACGCTGGATGCGACGAAGGGGTCAGACCCTTTCGTCGCATGCCGATCGTGTTCTCGTCGATGGTCTGCGGGAAGCGGGTGGGCATGCGACGAAAGGGTCTGACCCCTTCGTCGCATCCAGCTACAGCGGGAGCTCGGGCTCGCCGGCGGTCCAGCCGCCGTCGACCGGCAGCACGACGCCAGTGATCAGCGACGCCGCGGGCGAGCACAGGAATGCGATGACGCCGCCGATGTCGCTGGGCTGGCCGACGCGTCCGAGGGGAATGCGGCGGATCGCCGCGGCGTGGACCTCGGGAATCTCCAGCATGGGGGCCGCCATCGGCGTCCAGATGAAGGTCGGGCAGATCGCGTTGACGGTGACGCCATGCCGGGCCCAGTCGATCGCCAGGCTGCGCGCCATCGTGGCCACGGCGCCCTTCGACATCGAGTAGCCCGCCTGGCTCGGCAGCGACACCAGCGCGGCCTGCGAGGAGAGCAGCACGATCGAGCCGCGGCCGGCCGGGATCATCGAGCGCGACGCGGCGACGGCCCAGTTGAACGAGCCCTTGACGTTGACGGACCAGAGCGTGTCGAGGTCCTCGTCACGGACCTCCTCGGCGCTGACGTTCTCCGTCAGCACGCCGGCGCAGGTCGCGAGGAAGGCGATCGGGCCGAGCTCGGCGACGATGCGTTCGGCGGCGGCATCGACGGCCGGCCGCGACGAGACGTCACAGGCCACGGCGATCGCACGACCGCCGTGCCCCTCGACCAGCGCCACGGTCTCGGCACAGCGATCGGCATCGAGATCGACGCACGCGACGTCCGCGCCCTGCTGGGCGAGGGCGACAGCGGCCGCCTGGCCGATGCCCTGCGCCGCGCCGGTGACGACGGCGACGCCCTCGGTCTGGAAGGAGACCATCAGGTCCTGGGGATTCATCGTCATGCCTCCTCGGCGAGTCGTGCGAGCCGGATCAGGCCCGAGTAGTCGAGGCCGCCCAGGCCCTCGGCCTGTGCCTCGTGGTAGATCGTCGTGACGGATTCGAGCAGGGTCGGATCGGCGCCCATGCCGCGGGCGAACTCCACGGCGAGCTCCATGTCCTTGGTCATCAGGTCCAGGGTGAAGAGCGCGGAATAGTCCCGGTTCGACGGGTGCGCATCATCGACCCCGAGACCGGGATAGCGTGCGCGCAGCACCCGCGAGTCGCCAGTCGAGCGCGACAGGATGTCGAACAGCATCTCGTCTGACAGGCCCGCCTTGCGCCCCAGCGCGAGCGACAGGCAGAGCGCCGCCATGTGCGTGCCCGCGAGCATGTTGTTGCAGAGCTTCGCCGCTTGGCCCGTGCCGTGACCCCCGGTGTGCACCACGTACGCGCTCCACGTCTGTGCGATCGGCTCGAGCGTGGCAAACGCGGCGTCGGAGCCGCCGATCATCGAGGTGAGCGTGCCGGCCTCGGCGCCGAGCGGGCCTCCCGACAGCGGGCAGTCCGCCACGACGATGCCGGTCGGCTCGAGGTCGCGGGCCAGCTCCTCGGCCAGCGCGGGCGGGCTCGTGGAGACATCCGCGAGCAGCGCGCCCTGGGGCAGGGCGGCGGCGGCCTCATGAGCGACGGAGCGCACGAGCGCGGGCGAGGGCAGCGACACCAGACAGACCTCGGCATCGCGGCAGATGTCGGCGACGCTCGTCGCCGATGCGTCGGCACCGAGCGATGCGGCGTACGCCATCGCATCGGCCGAGGGGTCGTAGACCCGGAGTTCGTGGCCGGCTTCGAGCAGATGGCGCACCAGGTGCCGACCCATCGTGCCGACACCGGCGAAGGCGATGCGGGTCATGCGACCTGCGGTCCGCCGAGCTTCGCGAAGTCGTCCGCGAAGAGGGGCAGGCGGGAGTGGGGTCGGCAGCCCGTTGCGTAGCCGACCGCGACGAGGATCTCGTCGGGGTGCGGGGCATCGGCGATGCGGATCTCGTACGACATGTGGTACCCGCGCAGCGTGTGGTCGTGCACGTGCTTGAGGTTCATGTCGATCGGGGTGCCGGCGACACCGACCTTCTCAGAGCTCGGCAGGAGGCTCGTGCCGCCGACCTTCTCGCGCACCGGGTTGCCGAAGCGCAACGTGTGGATGAGCGCGCAGCCGTGCTCCATCTCGCCGTCGAGGCCAACCAGGGCGGCCTTGCCGAACGCCTCGACCGGAGCGCCGTCGAGCAGCGCGTAGGCACGGGCCGGCAGGATCTCGCCGAGCAGCGGTGCGAACTCCGCGATCAGCGGCTCGAGGTCCTCGACGTATCGCCCGGCGCAGGGGTTGGTGAAGACCGCCGCGGCGATGGCGATGCGCAGCGGGTTCTCGACGGGCTTGCCGCCGTCGATGTGGATCTCCTCGACGGTCGCGACGATCTTGCGGAACTTGGGTTCTGCCATGTCGTGTTCTCTCGTTCTCGTGTGAAGGGGGGTGGGGAGTCAGTCGGTGCCGACGGGGATGAACGGGCCGGCGCGGTGGACGAGACCGGGCAGGTCCCGACCCATCACGCCCGCGAGCCACTCGCTCACGCGGATCAGCTCGTCGAGATCGACGCCGGTGTCGACGCCCATGCCCTCGAGCATGTAGAGGAGATCCTCCGTGGCGATGTTGCCCGTCGCGCGCGGCGCGAAGGGACAGCCGCCGAGGCCGCCGATCGATGCGTCGAAGATCGTCGCTCCGGCCTCGAGGCCGGCCGCCGCATTGGCGTAGCCCGTGTTGCGCGTGTTGTGCAGGTGCAGACCGACGGGGGTGCCGGAGATCGCGGCGAGCGTGGCGGGCACCAGCTGCTGGATCTGCGTCGGGACGGCTACGCCGATCGTGTCGGCCAGGATCACCTCGTCGACGCCGGCGGCGACGGCCAGGCGTGCGTGCTCGACGACGAGGCCCGGGTCGACTGGTCCCTCGAACGGGCAGCCGAAGCTGACGCCGAGCGTCATCGTCACGCGCTTGCCGGCCGCCTTCGCGCCCTCGACGAGCTGCTGGCCGATGACGGTCGCCTCGTCGAGCGTGACGTTCTGGTTCTTGCGGCAGAACGTGTTGGTCAACGGGTAGGCGACGTGGATCTCGTCGGTGTCCGCCGCGATCGCGTCGTCGAGCCCGCGGCCGTTGAGGATCAGCCCGGCGTAGATCACGCCCGGCTTGCGGTTGATGCTGCTCATCACCTCGGCAGCCCCGGCCATGCGCGGCACGGCCTTCGGGTTGACGAACGAGACGGCCTCGATACGGGGCAGGCCGGTCTGGGACAGGCGGTCGACGAGTTCGGCGCGCTGGGCGGGCTCGAGTTGAACGGGATCGTTCTGGAGCCCGTCGCGCGGGCCGACGTCGCAGATCGTGATGCGCATTGCGCCTCCGGTTCGGATGCGGGCAAGCATACCGGGCAAACCGGGAAATCCAACGGTGAGGGCAGCATTTCGCTGACGCGGGGCGGTATTCTCCCGGAGATCGATTCCCGAGGAGCGCCCGTGACCATCGACACCTTCGAGCCCGCCAACGTCGTCCGCGACCTCCGGGAGCTCAACGCGCTGACCGGCGGACCCGACGGCGCGCGCCGGCTCGCGTGGACCGAGGACTGGATCACGGCTCGCGACTTCCTGCGCGCCAAGCTCGCGGAGATCCCCGGCGTCACCCACGAGCTGGACGAGTGCGGCAACATCTGGGCGACCCTGCCGGGTGCGCGGCCCGAGGCGGTCGTCGTGGGCAGCCACGTCGATGCGGTGCCGCGCGGCGGCTGGCTCGACGGCGTGCTCGGCGTGATGGCCGGCGTCGAGGTGCTGCGCGCCGCGGCGGCCGAGGGCACGCCGCCCTGCACCGTCAAGCTGGTCGATTGGGCCGACGAGGAGGGTGCGCGCTTCGGCCGCAGCCTGCTCGGCTCCTCGGCCTTCGCCGGCACGCTCGAGATCGACGACGTCAGGGAGTTCACCGACCGAGACGGCATCCGCCTCGACGACGCGCTCAAGGCGATGGGCGTGGACCTCGCCCAGTCGCACCTGGCCAAGCGCCGGATCGAGGACGTCGAGGCGTACCTCGAGCTGCACATCGAGCAGGGCCCGGTGCTCGAGAGCGAGGGCCTTGCCGTGGGTGCCGTGCTCGGCACCGTCGGCGTCGAGCGCTACACCGTGACCTTCCGCGGCCAGGCCGCGCACGCCGGCTCCACGCCGATGCTGCAGCGCAGGGACACGTTCTCCGCCGCCGCGCGCTTCGCGCTGCTGCTGCGCGACGTCGCGATCGCGCACGAGGGCGTCTCCACGATCGGCAACGCGGTCTGCACGCCGGGCGTCGTCACCGCCGTGCCGGGCGTCACCGAGATCCTCGTCGACCAGCGCCACATCAACGCCGACGTCCTCGCCGCGATGAACGCCGATGCGCGCGCGGCCTCCGAGCAGGCCGCCGCCGAGTTCGGCTGCACCGTCGGGTGGGAGCAGCTCTGGCGCATCCCGCCGATCCCGTTCGACCCCGCGCTAATCGACGATGCGCGCGCCGCGGTGCGCGAGGTCACCGGCACCGACCGTGCGCTGCCCTCGGGCCCGCTGCACGACGCCGCCGAGATGGCCCGGCTGGTGCCGTCGGTGATGCTGTTCGCCTCATCGACCAACGGCCTCTCGCACTGCCCCGAGGAGGACACCCCGGAGGAGCACCTGCTGCTCGCCGCGCGCGCCTTCGGGATCGCGACCGGTCGCGCGATCGACCGGGTCGGCGCACGCTAGGAGCATTCGGGCTCCGGATCCGAGTCGACCGCAAGGCGGTCAGTCCGGATCCGGAGCCACGTCGCCTCGAAGGCGGTCGCCGGAACCGCTAGGCGAACTGCGGGATGATCTCCTTGCCGTACACGTCGATCGTGCGCTCGCGATCGCCGGCCATCAGGTAGATGTTGTAGTGCTTGACGCCGATCGCCTCGAGCTCCTTGAGCTTGGCGACGTGCTGCTCGACGGTGCCGAGGATGCTGAAGCGATCCGCGGTCTCGTCATCGACGAACTCGCCGTGGGCGGCACCCTCGCGGGAGTGGTCGTCGTAGTTGTAGAACTCGCGGCGCTCCATGAAGGACGTCAGGGCGTCCGGCAGCTCCGACTTGTCGTAGCGCTGCAGCAGGTCGAAGACGTGGTTCGAGACCATCGCCGGGAACCAGCGCGACGCGTCGCGGGCCGCGGCGATGTCGTCCATCAGCACCGCGGGGGCACAGACGATCGGCTCGAGCAGGTCGGGATCGCGGCCGGCCTTCTCGGCGGCGGCACGGGCCAGGCCCATGATCCACTGGATGATCTCGGGATCGGCGAGCTGGATGATCACGCCCTCGGCGTGGCGCCCGGCGACGGCGAGCGCCTTCGGGCCGTAGCCCGCCAGGTAGAACGGGATCTCCGGGAGATCCTCGGCCCAGGCCAGCTGGAGCTCCTTGCCGTTCCACTCGGTCTTGCGACCGTTCATCAGGTCCTTCATCATCGCCGTCGCCGCCTCGTACTCGGCGACCTTGACGGGCTGCAGGCCGATGTAGCGCCGTGCCGAGTCGCCGCGGCCGATGCCGAAGACGACGCGACCGCCGGAGATGTCGTTGAGCGTCGCGTGTGCCGACGCCGTGACGGTCGGCTCGCGCGTGCCGGGGTTCGTCACGCACATGCCGAGCTTGATGCGCTCGGTGCCGAGCGCGGCGGCCGTCAGCAGCGGATAGGGATCCTGCCAGAGGACGTGGGAGTCGTAGGTCCAGCCGATCTCGAAGCCGTTGTCCTCAGCCTGCTTGAACAGGCGCACGAGGTCGGTGTACGGGGGATCGGGGAGGACGGTGATGCCGAAATGCATGGTCTGGTGCCTCCTAGGCGTCCGCGTGCAGCTTGAAGAAATCGGTGACGAGGACCGTTGCCTCGTCGGGGCACTCGAGCAGGCCGGCATGGCCGATCTCAGTGAACTCGTGGACGGTCGCCCAGTCGCCGATCGCGTCGGCGATGTCGTGGGCGCTGAAGCCGCCCGTCGCGAGCCGCGGCGGCGTCATCGTGTCGCGCGAGCCGTTCGTGAACAGGATCGGGCGCTTGATCGAGCGGGCGATCTCCTCGTTGTCCATGTTCTCCATGGCGAGGCAGGCCCAGCGAATCGTGTACGGCGGGTTGAGGCGGATGACGTGGCGGACCAGGTCGAACGTGCCCGGGTTGTCGGCCAGGAACTGGTCGCCGACGGCCTGGATCGTGACGAGGTCGCAGAAGTCGTCCAGCGGCATCGCCTCCGCCATCTTGCGCCACGTGCCGAAGTAGACCTTGCGGTAGAGGTCGCAGCGGGCCATGCCGCAATCCGCGCAGGCCGCGATCGTCCGCTCGGGGTACTTGCCGACGAAGGCGATCGTGACCATGCCGCCCATCGAGGTGCCGTGGACGAAGGCGCGATCGATGCCGAGCGCGTCGAGCAGCAGCGCGCCCTCATCGGCCCAGTTCTCCACCGAGTGCTCCGTGTTCGGGCAGTCGGAACGGCCGTAGCCGGTCGCGTCGAACGAGAGCAGGCGGAAGCCGCGCTCGCGGAAGCCGTCGTTGACGAAGCCGAAGTTGTGGCGGCCGAACAGCGAGCCGCCGAACTGCATCACGATCGGCCCGTCCTCGGGTCCCGTCAGCTCGTAATAGATCCGGTTGTCATTGGCCAGCGTGACGAACGGCATGTGCTCTCCTCTTGGGTGTCCGCGGCGGGCTATCACGGCCGGCGCACGCGGGGTATCCTCTCCTGAGCGGAGAGTATCCGGGTTCGAGGGGAAAGGGAAACGCCGAATGGCTGGAGCACTCGAAGGACGCGTCGTCGTACTGACCGGCGCGGCGGGCGGCATCGGACGGGCGACCGCCGACCTGCTGGCGATTGAGGGGGCACTCCTGGTGCTATCCGACCGCGAGCCCGCCGTTGAGGAGGTCGCCGCCGCCCACGGAGCTGCGTGGTGCGTCGCCGACGTGACGGTGGCCGCCGACTGCGCCCGCATCGCGGAGACCGCCCACGCCGCGCACGGCGGCGTCGATGTCCTGATCAACAACCACGGCGCGATCGTCGGCGCCCCCTTCCTCGAGACGACCGAGGAGCAGTGGGACTTCGTCCACGACACGGTGCTCAAGAGCGTCTTCCTGGTCTCCAGCGCGGTGATCCCGCTGATGGCCGGGCGCGAGGGCGCGAACGTCGTCAACGTCGCCAGCACCGGCGGCATCAAGGCGCTGCGCTTCATGAGCGCGTACGGCGCAGCCAAGGCCGGCGTCATCCACCTTTCGAAGTGCATGGCGATCGACCTCGCCGACCAGGGCCTCCGCGTCAACGCGATCTGCCCCGGGGTCATCGACACGCCGCAGCCGCGCCAGTTCGTCGCAGGCCTGCCCGATCCCGAGGCGGCTTTCGCAGCCTTCGAGCCGATGCATCCGATCGGGCGCGTTGGGCGCGCCGACGAGGTCGCGGATGCGATCTGCTTCCTGGCCAGCGACCGCGCCTCGTTCGTGACGGGCTCGGCGTTCGTCGTCGACGGTGGGATGACGGCCGTATGAGGCGCGTGCTGATCACCGGCGGGGCCTCGGGCATCGGGGCGGCTGCGGTCGCCCGCTTCCAGGAGGACGGCTGCCGCGTCGCCGCGCTCGACGTCGACGAGGCGATGCTGGCGCAGTGCGGCGCCGATGTGAAGGCCGTCTGCGACGTCTCCGACGATCGCTCGGTGGCCGCCGCGGTCGAGCAGGCCGTGGCCGAGCTCGGCGGGCTCGACGTCGTGGTCGCCGCAGCGGGCATCGCCTCGCGCGGCTCCGTCGTCGAGTGCACGCCGCAGGAGTTCGGGCGCGTCATGAGCGTCAACGTGCGCGGCGTCTACCTCACCTGCCGCGCGACGATTCCGCACCTGCGCACCTCCGGCGGCGGTGCGATCGTGGTGGTCGCCTCGCAGCTCGGGCTCGTCGCGGTCGCCGATGCGGCCGCCTACTGCGCCTCCAAGGGTGCGGCCATCAACCTGACCCGCGCGATGGCGCTCGACCACGCCGGCGAGGGCATCCGCGTCAACTGCGTCTGCCCGGGGCCGACGGACACGCCGCTGGTCGAGCGCTTCTTCGCGGACTCCGGCGACGCCGCGGCGACGCGCCGGGCCTTCGAGGACGCCGGCGTGATCGGCCGTCTGATCGAGCCCGCCGAGATCGCCGAGGCGATCGCCTACCTGGCGTCGGAGCGGGCCAAGGCGACGGTCGGCACGGCACTCGTCGTCGACGCGGGCTACACCGCGCGGTAGGTTCTGCGGCGATACGGGCGCGGATGTCACAAAGGGGTCAGACCCTTCTGTGACATCGGAGTGGTGCGAGCTGGCCGCCCCGCGGTTGAGATGTCACAGAAGGGTCTGACCCCTTTGTGACATCCGCGCGAGGCAGGCGGACTGCTACAGGCGACGCTCGCGGAACGGGTCGGGCTGGTCGACCTTGACGACCTTGGTCCCGGCCCAGCGATCGCCGATGCGCTGGCGGCGCTTCTCGCCCGTGGCGATGATGAAGAGGACCGCGAGCGCGTACGGCGTGACCCACGGCAGCATGTCGAGCGGGCGGGCGAGCGTTCGCTTGATGGCCGCGACCGGCGTGAGCGGATCGCCGCCGCCCATCACGGCCTTGATGCGCGTGGCGCGCTTGCCGGGCGTCTGGCCGTTCCAGAAGTACTCGAAGAGGCCGTAGTAGAGGAGCCACCAGACGACGTAGACGGCGAACACCCAGAGGGCGGGCCGGATGAAGGAGCCGTCGGGCTGCTGCGCGCGTGCGAACACGTAGATCCAGAACAGAACCACGATCACCACGCCGTAGTCGAGCAGTCCCGCGATGATGCGGATCGTCAGCCCGCAGGGCTCGGGACCCGAGGACCCCTGAACGAGGATCCGGCGTGCTTCGGCGCTATCCATGCCCGTAGCGTTGCAGGCTCGGGGCGATGAGGCTGCCGCACTGCCGAGCGGAAGGGGACGGTGGCCGGCCGGTAGTCTGACGCCATGGATTCCGTCGGACTGGTCGGTTGCGGCAACATCGGCGGCCGCGTTGCGGGCGTGCTCGTGCGTGCTGGACTCGACGTTCGCGCCTGCGATGCCGATCCGGCCCGTGCGCCGGCGGTTGGCGCGGTGCCCGCGACGCTCGAGGGCGTGGCGCAGTCGACCGTGGTGCTGCTATCGCTGCCCTCCTCGCGCGAGGTCGAGGCAGTGGTCGAGGGCCCGGGCGGGCTGCTCGAGCACGGACAGCCGGGTCTCTGCATCGTGGATCTGACGACGGCCGATCCGGCCTCGACGCGGCGGCTCCACGCGCGCTGCGCAGCACAGGGCATCGCCTTCATCGACGCGGGCGTCACGGGTGGCGCCGCCGCGGCCGAGGCCGGTGCGCTCGTGGTGCTGGTCGGCGGCGATGACGCGGCGATTGCAGCGGTCCGGCCGGTGCTGGAGGTGATCGCATCGAAGATCCTCGTGATGGGTCCCAGCGGCGCCGGCCACGCGACGAAGGCCGTCAACAACGTCCTCAACGCCGTCACGCTGGCCGCAACCGGCGAGGCGATGCTGGCGGGCGTCGCGGCGGGACTCGATCCCGCGCGGCTGCTCGAGGCGATCAACGCCGGCAGCGGCGCCTCGTGGGCGAGCGCCAACCGCTTCCCCAAGATCGTCGCGGGCGAGGACATGCCCGGCGGGCTGTCGGTCGAGCTGATGGCCAAGGACGTCGACGTCTTCCTGCGCCTGGCCGAGGAGGCCGGCACGCCCACGGCGATCGCCGAGGCCTGCGTGGCGACGTATCGCGCTGCGATCGAGGCGGGCTACGGCGACGAGGTCGCCAACGCGGTCGTCGAGGCGATGGGCGGTGGTTCAGCTTTGCTTAGGGGTCTGACCCCTAAGCAAAGCTGAACCAGCCGGTTCCTCCTCCGAACTACGCCACGTCGCCCTGGCGGGCGACGTCGAACGGGATGCGCTTGAGGAACTTGCCGTGGCCCGGCTGCGTCTTGATCTCGCCCTTGTCGAACACGACGGTGCCGCGGCAGAGCGTCGAGCGGACGGAGCCGGCGACGGTCTTGCCGTCCCAGAGGTCGTAGCTGACGTTCATGAAGGACGTCTCGGTCGAGAACGTGAACGGCTGCTTCGGATCGAAGATCACGATGTCGGCGTCCATGCCGGCCGAGATGGCGCCCTTCGTCGGCATGCCGAACTGCTTCGCGATCGCCGTCGAGCAGACGTCGACGAGGCGGTTCATCGAGATGCGGCCCTCCTTGACGCCGTGCTCCCACATCAGGGGCAGGCGGTGCTGGATGGCGGCAAGGCCGTTGGGGATCTTCGAGAAGTCGTCCGCGCCGAGCGCCTTCTGCGGGTCGTCGAACGGGCAGTGGTCCGTCGAGATCGACTGCAGGTGGCCGAACTTGAGGGCGTCCCACATGAAGTCCTGGTTCGACGCGTCGCGCAGCGGCGGCGAGCAGACGAAGCGCGCACCCTCGGGGGCGGGACGCTCGAGGTCCGTGATGTCGGCGAACAGGTACTGGATGCAGGTCTCGCCGTAGGCGGCGACGCCGCGGGCACGGCCGGCGATGATCTCCTCCGCCGAGGCCTGACACGAGACGTGCACGATGAAGACCGGGGCGTCGGCCTGCTCGGCGAAGCGAACGGCGCGACTGGTGGCCTCGGCCTCGACCCACTCGGGGCGGGTGAGGGCGTGCCAGACCGGAGCGGTGTCGCCGCGGCCGAGGGCCTCGGTGACGAGCCGGTCGATGATCCAGCCGTTCTCGGCGTGAACCTGGACGAGCCCGCCGTGCTCCTTCGACTCCTCGAGGATGCGCAGGAAGATGTCGTCCGTGATCATCAGGACGTCCTTGTAGGCCAGGAAGACCTTGAACGACGAGATGCCCTGGTCGACGAGCTTCGGCATGTCCTTGAACGTGCCCTCGTCGGAGCGCGTGATCGCCATGTGGAAGCTGTAGTCCACGTGCGCGGCACCCTCGGCGCGGCCCATCCACTCGTCGAGCGAGGACTGCAGCCCGCCGGGTGCGATCTGGAGCGCGAAGTCGACGATGGCGGTGACGCCGCCGGCGGCAGCCGCCTGCGTGCCGGTGTTGTAGTCGTCGGCGGTGGTCGTGCCGCCGAACGGCATCGACATGTGGGTGTGGTTGTCGATCAGGCCGGGCAGCAGGTAGCAGCCGGTCGCGTCGATCACCTCGGCCCCCTCGACATCGCCGATCTGGCCGACTGCGATCACGGTCTCGCCGTCGATCAGGACGTCGCCCCTGGTGGTCTCCCGCGCATTGACGACGGTGCCGCCACGAATGATCTTCTTCATCGTTCCTCCTCGCCGAAACGGTCGCTCTCTCGTGACGCGATCATAGCCGCGTCGAGACGAAATGCATCGTTCGTCGGTGGATTAGGTATCGGCGCGGTATCGTGGCCGGATGCTCGTCATCGGCGTCGGAGTACTCGCGGGAATCCTGTTCGGTCTGCTGACCGTCATGGTCCGGCGCGGGCTGATCCGGAAATCCGACCCGATTGCCGGTTCCGTCGTGGTGGTCGGGATCGCGACGGTCATCGTGCTCGCGGTCACCATCGCCACCGGCCAGCTCGGCCAGCTGGCCGACCTGCACACGGCGGCGCTGTACTTCGCCATCGGCCTGATCGCCCCGGG
>CANJXE010000019.1 GCA_947478745.1 Actinomycetota bacterium | reverse complement strand
GGCGGCCCTGGCCACCGAGCTCCGCACCGAGCCTCCGAACGCGTCGGTGCCGGCGTACTGCGCTAGCGGCAGGCCCGCTGACGTCTTCAACGACGGCTTCGACACCGGCCCGGCCACGAACTGGACGATCGGCAGCACAATCGACACCCCGGCCGACCTCTGGTACGGCAGCAGCGAAGATTCGCCCGACGGCGCCGGCATGCACTGGTCATCCGCGCTCTCGACCAACGCCCGCGGCGTGGCCAGCCACCTCAGCAGCGATTCGACGATGGCGATGCGCAACGGCGTCGAGATCCCCACGGATGCGACGTACTACCTGCGCTTCAGCCACTGGTACGAGTTCGAGTACGACAAGAACACAGACGAGAACTTCGACGGCGGTGTGGTCGAGTACTCGATTGACGACGGGGCCACGTGGACCGGGATCGATGCGCTCCCCGCCGTCAACGGCTACACCGGATTCATCGGCGGACCCGACAGCGACAACCCGCTCGATGCACGCGAGGGGTACGTCAACGCCAGCAACGGCGCGGTCACCACGCTCGTCGATCTGTCGACGCTGGACGGGGAGACGGTCAAGTTCCGATTCCGCATCGGCACCGATTCCTCAGGTGGTGGGTATGGCTGGTACATCGACAGCGCGCGGATCTACGAGTGCAGCCTCGGAGCCCCGGCGATCACCAGCATCTCGCCCGCGATGGGTTCCGTTGGCGGCGGCACCACGATCACGCTGACCGGCGACAATCTCGACAGTGCGACCGGCGTCGTGATCGGTGGCCTCGCGGCAACAGACTTCACGGTCGTCGCGGGCGTTGGTGGGCGAGGAGCGACGACGGTGACCGCGGTGACGCCCGCACGCGCGAGCAGTCTCGTGGACATCGCGGTGACGACACCGACGGGGACGGTGACCTCGAGCGAGGCATTCAGATACGGCCTCGCCGAGCCGACGATCGTCGGCGTGAGCCCGTCGAGCGGTCCGTTGGCAGGCGGTACGACAATCACGATCACCGGTGCGGAGCTCACCGGCGCGTCGAACGTGACGGTCGGTGGCGTTCCGGCGACGGGCGTCACAGTCGTCAACGCAACCACCGTGACGGCGGTGGCACCGGCGCATGCCGCCGGGGTGGTGGCGGTGGCTCTCAGCACTCCGGGGGGTGCCGTGTCCGCGGCAGGAGCGTTCACGTACGCGGATCCCCCGCTTGCACCGGCGCCGACGAACCCTGCGGTTGCCGCCGCACCGACGACGGCCAAGACGCTACCCGCCACCGGCCGGTGGAAGGTCAACTTCGCGACCAACATCATCCGCGTGTTCTTCACCCGCCAGCAGGGCACCACGTACGCCATCACGGCGCAGCGCAACGGCACGGTGCGCAACGGCACGTGCAAGCAGCTGGGCACCACGATCAGGTGCGGTGTCAAGGCACCGAACGGCACGTGGCGTATCACGGTCACACCCAAGGTCAACGGCAAGGTCGGCAAGGCGATCGTGCGCATCGTGCGGACCTGACGGCTGCCCACGTCGCGCGGAGTCTCGGTCGTTGCCACGCCGAGGCAGCCGGGAGCGGATAGGACTGGTGAACGCCCAATCTGATCGCTCGGGTGCTCGACCTACCGCTCCTCACCGGTGATCAGCGGATCCGCGACTCCGAGCGAGCAGGCCCCAGGAGTCGCCCGCGCCGTGTGGCCTGGGACTGAGTCCGCACGGTGCGCGGTTCGCGTCCCAGTGCCCGGTGCGGAATCCGGCACTACCCTCATCAGCGAAGGGGCAACGATGATCGCCAAGATTGCGTCCAAGGGACAGATCATGTTCCCTCGTGCGAGCGGCCTCAGAGCACGTTGACGGCGCGCGCCGTCACGAGCACGACGAGCAGCAGCGACGAGCCGGCCTGCACCATCATCAGGCCCTTGGCCCAGTGCGACAACGGCATCACGTCGGTGGCGGAGAACGCCGTGCCGTTCGAGAACGAGAAGTAGATGTAGTCGAGCAGGCGCGGGTGCCAGTCGACGGGCGCGAGCGTCGGGTTCTCCATCTGGGGGAACTGGAAGTCGGGGTACTGCATGAGCGACGCATCGTCGCGGGCGGCGGCGCGTCGGCCCGGACCGCCGCGGTCGAGCTCCCAGTACCAGAGCCCGAAGACGATCACGTTGGTCAGCCAGATCACGCCGGCGGACAGGATCAGCTCGCGGCCCGTCAGTGGCTGGTCCTTCGAGAGCAGCGTCTCGAGCAGGCGGAGCAGGTCGTACGCGTTGGAGAACGTGATCGCCGCGATCACGAGCATCACCAGAGCCCTTTGCCAGCGCGCGACCTCGACGTGCCGGTGCGGCACGAAGATGATCAGCAGCGCGACGAGGATGACGACCAGGATGATCATCACCACTGCGGGCACGGGCTTGAAGTGGGCGGGCAGCAGCCAGTAGAGGCCGAAGGACAGCAGCACGAGGACCGCGGCGGGAACGGTCGACTCGCGAGCCGCGTCCACGGGCGGCTTCGGGAAGAGGCGCACCGGCATGGGACTACGGTATCGCCGTGCCCGGCGCGCATCCGGTACGCGGCATAGAGCGGACGTGAGTACCATTGGAGGCATGCGCCGCTCCCTGCTCGTGACCATCGTCGTGTCCAGTTTCCTCGTCCTCGCCGCGTCGGCGTCGGCAGCGGAGATCCCGTTCCAGAAGGTGTTCAGCGACAACGTCAACGGCGACATCGCGATCGCGGCCAACGGCAGCGTGCAGTGCAACGCCACGCAGGCGCAGTGCGCCGAGGCGCTCTACCGCACGGGCAAGCTGCTCAACAACAACGACTGGCCGATGCAGTACGTGGACCTCGACGATGACCCGGCGTCGTTCTCGTCGTCGTCGAGCGTGCTCGCCGTGCCCGCGGGCGCACGGGTCCTGTACGCGGGCCTGTACTGGGGCGGCTACACGACGAACGCCGGCCGTGACACCGTCGGGCTCCGCTTCGGCGACGGCGCGTACCAGACGGTCAAGGCGACCGAGCTCGGCACGTTCGGCGCGAGCGGTCAGGCCTACGGCGGCTCGGCAGACGTGACCAAGTACGTGCAGGAGCACGCGGGCGGGACGTACTGGGTCTCGAACATCCGCACCAACGTCGGCAACAAGGACGTCCACGCCGGCTGGAGCCTCGTGGTGGCCTACGCCAATCCGGCGGACCCGCCGCGCAACCTCTCGATCTTCGATGGCTATCTCGCCGTCGAGTCGGGCAAGGCCTCCGTCACGGCCGACATCAGCGGCTTCCTGACCCCGAAGACCGGGCCGGTGCGCACGGCCGTCGGCGCCGTCGCCTGGGAGGGCGACGTCAACCTCAGCGGCGACCAGATGCTGCTCAACGGCCGCCAGCTCTCCAACAACGCGAATCCGTCCAACAACACCTTCAACTCGACGATCTCGACGTTCGGCGAGTACACCAACACGCGCCTGCCCGCGTACACGAACCTGTTCGGCGTCGACGCCGACATCTTCGGTGCCGACGCCTCGTACCTGCCGAACGGCTCCAGCTCCGCGCAGGTGAAGGTTCTGACGAACAGCGACCGCATCCTGCTGTCGACGCTGACGTTCGCGACCGAGCTGTACGCCCCGAACCTCGAGACGCGCAAGGACGTGACCGACGTCAACGGCGGCGCGGTCGAGCCAGGCGACATCCTCGAGTACACGATCGAGACGAAGAACACGGGCAGCGATGACGCCGTCGACGTCGTCCTGTCCGATGCGGTCCCGGAGCACACGACGTACGTCGAGGGCTCGGCCGAGGCGAACAACGGCGTCGCCGGCGAGGCCCTCGGCGTCGTCAAGGGCTGGCTCGGCGCCGGTGCCGAGGCCCACAACGGCGGTACGCTCGCGCCTGGTGCAGCGGCGGGCGTGACCTTCCGCGTGCGCGTCGCGGAGAGCGCGGTCGATGCCACCCGCATTCCGAACACCGTCACGGTCACCGGTACCGCACCGACGATCAAGAGCCGCATGACGAACTTCTCGAACACGGAGTCGGTCGTCGTCGGCCGGGCCGGCGAGGAGTCGACGGGCGGACCTGACGGCGAGAAGTCGCCCGAGCCCGTCGTCAACGAGGGCGAGACTGCCACCGGTGCGACGGCCACCACGACCAGCCTCGGCGTGACGATCACCCCGTCGAAGAAGCGCCCGCGGGCCGGCTCGGTCTTCACCTACAGCGTGCGCACCGTCAACACCGGCGCCGACCTGTCGGCCGAGGGCGTCGAAACCTGCGTGCCGATCCCGGCGCAGGTCGTGGTCGTCAAGACGTTCGGTGGCACGATCAAGCGCGGCAGGGTCTGCTGGGCGACCGGCACGATCACGCCGGGTGCGGAACGAGGCCATCGCCTGCAGGTCCGCGTCAGCGCCACCGCACGCGGAGCGATCGTGCTCGCCCCGGCCTCGGCGACGGCGACGAACGCCCACAGGGCACGTGCTGCATCGCGCGTCGATGTCCCACGCGACGGCATCACGCCGTTCGTGCCGTCGGCCGTGACCGGCTAGGCGCAGCGCCGCGTGTGAGCGGCGCTGCAGCGTCAGATCGAAGCCGCTCGAGCTTCTCTACTGTGTGGTCGTGAAGCGCCTTCTCCCGCTCCTGGTCGCCGTCGGCCTCCTCGCCTCTGCCGGGTCCGCTGCGGGGATGTCGTATCGCCCGTCCGGGATCAGCGCCTCGGATACGCCGCTCGAGGCGGCGACAGCGCTCGTCGAGCAGCGCCCCGATCTCGTCGGCGGCGCCTCGGCAACGCGCATCGACATCGCGAGCGAGGTGTCAGGTGCGGCCGACACCACGATCGTCCGCTTCGACCAGTCGGTGCGCGGCGTGCCGATCCTCGGCGGGGACGTGGTCGTCGCCGTGGACGAGGCCAACCACGTCGTCGCCACGAACGGCGACGCGCTCGACGGTCCGCTCCCCTCGCTGACAGCGGGCATCACCGCCGATCAGGCAGCCGCGATCGCGACGGCGACCCTGACCGGCGACGGCGTGCAGGTCGGCAACCCCGAGCTCGCGTTGTACGACCCAACGCTCGTCGGGCGCCCCGGGCCTCCCGGCGCGACGCTCGTCTGGACGGTCGAGGTGCAACAGGGGTCGCTGGTGCGCCGCCGCGTGTTCGTCGATGCGCAGACGGGTGCCATCGTCGCGACCCTCGAGGAGATCGAGCACGCGCTCGACCGCGTCGTCTGCGACGCGGGAGGAGTGCGGCTCGCGAAGGTCCCGTGCCGCGATGCCGATGCAGCGCGGACCGAGCTCGGACCCCCGGGAACCGGCGACGTTGAGACGGCCTTCGCCAACGCGGGGATCACCCACGCCTTCTACAACGCCTTGGGACGCGACTCGATCAACGGTGCCGGCATGACGATCCGCTCGACGGTCAACTACTGCCCGGCTGCGAACGATTCGAGCGGCAGTGCGTGCCCGTACAACAACGCGTACTGGGACGGCAGCCAGATGGTCTACGGCGCCGGCTATGCGTCGGCCGACGACGTCGTGGCGCACGAGCTGACGCACGGCGTGACCGACTACACCTCGGGGCTGTACTACTGGTACCAGTCTGGGGCGATCAACGAGGCGCTGTCGGACATCATGGGCGAGTTCGTCGATCTGGAGAACCCCGCTAGCGCCGTGCTCCCGAACGTCGATGCGAACAGGTGGTTGATGGGCGAGGACCTGGGTCTCGACTACTGCCGCGTCGGTGACTACCGCGTCATTCGCGACATGCGCAACCCGCCGAGCTGCGGTGACCCCGACCGGGTCTCCAGCGCGCTCTACCGGACAGGGAGCGGGGATAGCGGTGGCGTGCACACGAACAGCGGCATCGTCAACAAGACCGCGTACCTGATCGCCGATGGCGATACCTTCAACCGGCACACCGTGCAGGGCATCGGCCTCGCCAAGTCCGCGCGCCTCTGGTATCAGACGGCGCTTCTGCTGCGGTCCGGGTCGAGCTTCGCGGACCTCGCGACCACGCTGCAGCAGGCGTGCACGACGCTGATCGGCTCGGAGGGCTTCGTCACCGACGATTGCGCGCAGGTTGCCGAGGCGACCGCCGCCACCGAACTTGCGGCATCGTCGGCCCGCAGCATCCGGCCAGCCGCCGTCTGCGCGGCGGGTACCCAGACGAGCCTCTTCGCAGACGGCTTCGAGAACGGCGTCGACGGCACGTGGACCAAGGACAACGCGACCCCCTCCAATTCGGACGGCGGGTGGTGGTACAGCTCCGAGACGAACCCGTTCTCGGCGGACGTCCGCTACGCCATGTCGGGCTCTGAGAACATCTGGGCCAACGACCCGCCGGGCGTCAGCGACACGCGCTTTGCGATGAGCCGCGCCGTCGCGCTGCCCAGCGGTGCCTTCCTGCGCTTCGCGCACGCGGATGGCTTCGAGACGTCGGGCACGGCGGCGCTGGCCGGTGGCATCGTCGAGTACTCGCTCGAGGGCGGGGCGTGGACGAATGCGAGCTCGCTGCCCGCGATCAACGGCTCCACGGGAGTCGTCGCCGCTGGCCATGGCAATCCGCTCGCCGGCCAGCTCGCCTTCGTCGGCCACAGCGGCGGCTACACGGCGACGCGCTTCGACCTCTCGAGCCTCGCCGGGCACAGCGTGCGCTTCCGCTTCCGCGTCGGCACGGGCAGCGGCGGGTCTTCCCTTGGAGACAGCGGCTGGTACGTCGACGACGTCGCGGTCTACACCTGCGCGGTCCCGGCCACGGATCCTCCTTCCGTGCCCATGCTCCCGGCGGCGACGCCGGCGACCACCTCGCCGCGCGCCACCGGCTCCTGGTCCATCAACGCCGCCACGAACCTGATCCGGGTGCGGTTCGCCTACCAGTCGGGCACGACCTACGCGATCAGGGCCACCCGGCGCGGTGTCGTCCGCACCGGCACGTGTCGCCGCGCAGGTGCCACGATCACCTGCGCCGTCCGGGCGCCCAACGGGAAGTGGCGCGTGGTGATCACCCCGAAGACCAGTGGCAGGACCGGCAAGGCGATCATCCGGACCGTCAGGACCTAGCGTCGCGGGTGCGGGTGCGGGTGCGGAGCGGGGCGCGTCAGCGCGTAGATCCCGCTGGCGATGATCAGCGCGGCACCGGCGATCGTGGTCATCGTCGGCAGGTTGTCGAAGAACACGAAGCCCCAGAGGATCGCCCACAGCATCGCGCTGTACTCCAGCGCGCCGATCGCGCCCGGCCCGGCGGTGCGGTAGGCGAACACGATCAGCGTGCTGCCGATCCCGGTGATCAGGCCGCAGAGTCCGAGCAGCAGTGCGTCGTCGATGCTCGGCGTCACCCACGGACGGATCAGGAACGCTCCGACACCCGTGCCGGAGTAGCCCTGCACGAACGGGGCGAGGATCGCGGCCAGCCCGAGCGAGAAGATCAGGTAGACGAAGTTCTGATGCCAGGAGATCACGGGCGCAGGGATGCCGCCGCCGACGCGTCGGGCCGTCAGCTGGCCGACGGCATAGAAGATCGCGGCCGCGACCGGCAGCGCCACCGCCCACGTAGTCGCGTTGGACGGGTGCGCGATCACGATCACCCCGCACAGGCCGACGAGCACCGCCGCCCAGCGACGCCAGCCCTGGCGCTCGCCGACGATCACCGGCGAGAGCGCCACCATGAACAGCGGGCCGGTGAACCACAGCGACACCGTCGTCGCCAGCGATAGCTCTGCGAGCGAGAGGTAGTAGGCCGTGTACGACGCGATCATCAGGACGCCGCGTCCCATCAGCGCATAGGGCCGACGCTGCACGAGCATCCGCAGGCTGCCGGCGTTCAGCACCAGCAGCGTGAAGACCGGCAGGGCGAAGACGCCCCGGAAGGCGATCGCCTCGGTCAGCGGATACGTGCCCGCGAACGACTTGATGATCGGATCCTGGATGGAGAAGATCGAGATGCCGACGACTAGCGCCAGCATGGCGCCGCGGTAGCCCACGAGGCGCGGGGGGATGCGGATCACGTGGCAGCTCGGGCGACGGCGGCACCGCGCGTCACCGCGAAGACGCCGCTGGCGATGATCAGCGCGGCCCCGAGGATCGTGGCGCCATTGGGGATCTCGCCGAAGATCGCGACGCCCCAGATCACGTCCCAGATCAGGGCCATGTACTCGATCGGCGTGACGGCGCCCGGCGGCGCCTCGCGATAGGCCTTCGTCAGCAGGATCGTCCCGGCAACCGCGATCGGACCGCACAGCCCCAGCAGGATCAGGTCCGTGGTGTCGGGCATCTCCCAGGCGCGCATGAGGAACGCCATGCTGCCGGTGGCACCGGGTGCGGCGGCAAACGGCGCGGCGACGAACGAGAACAGCAGCGCGCCGATCAGGTACACCGAGTTCTGGTGGAACGACAGCACGGTCGCGGACGTGCCCTCGCCGTAGCGGCGGGCCATCAGCTGGCCGAAGGCGTAGAGCGCGGCCGCGGCGATCGGCAGGAGCGCGGCCCAGCCGATGCCGCCGGTGCCGGGCTGGGCGACGACGAGCGCGCCGGCGAAGCCGATCAGCACCGCGATCCAGCGGCTCGCGCTCTGGCGCTCGCCGAGGTACGGACGCGACAGCAGCACCACGAACAAGGGAGCGGTGAAGTACAGCGCGACGACGGTCGCCAGTGGCATCGCGGGAAAGGCGAGGAAGTACGTCGTGTACGCGACCATGAACAGCAGGGCGCGCACGATCGCCTGGCGCGTGTTGCCCTCGAAGATCACACGCCACCCGCCGAGGCGGTGGAGCAGCACGAGGAAGATCGGCAGGGCGACGGCGGAGCGGATGACGATCGTTTCCGAGACCGGATAATCGCCCATCCTCGCCTTGATGATCGGATCCTGCAGCGTGATCACGAGCGTGCCGAGAGCGAGCGTGAGCATGGCCCGACGGGTTCCCGATCGTGCCAGCAGCCCCGTCATCCGTTGCACGCTATCGCGGCGGGCCTCCCACCGGGTCGATCACAATGGGGTCGATGGCCGTCGCGGAGAAGCAGGGACGTCACGCGCTCGCCGAGCGCGTCGAGGGCTGGTTCGCGATTCCGACCACGGTCGCGGCGCTGCTCGCCATCCCCGCCGTCCTCATCCCCCTGCTCTGGCCGGACCCGACCGTCAAGACGGTGGGCCTCTCGCTGGACTGGGTGATCTGGGGGACCTTCCTGCTCGAGATCGTCGTGCTGGAGCTGATCGAGCCCGCGCACGTCGCATGGCTGCGCCATCACCGTCTGCTGCTCTTCGTCCTGGTCGCGGCCTGGCCCGGCTGGATCACGATCTCCGAGGGGACCGGGCTGGGCTCGCTCGTGCCCGTGCTGATCCTGGTCCAGAAGATGCTCAAGCTGATGAAGACCGACAGCTTCTTCCGGCACCGGGAGACCCACCGGCTGGTGGGACGGTGGCTCCTGTTCCTGCCGGCCACCGCGGCGGTGCTGGTGGTCTGGATCAAGATCAGCTGGATCGTTGGCGTGATCCTGCTGGCTGCGTTCGCACTCGGTCTGATCGGACCTGAGGGCAAGCCGCATCCGCGCCTACGGCGCATGTATCGGCGCGAGCGCTAGACGCGCGGGTCGATCACCGGCGGTGCGCCGTAGTGCAGCAGCGACTGCGGCACGAGGACGGTGCCGTCGGCCTGCTGGTGCTGCTCGAGCACCGCGATCACCGTGCGCGAGCTCGTCACGGCCGTGCCGTTGAGCGTGTGCACCGTCTGCGGGCCGCCCTTCTCCGGGCGGAAGCGCGTGTCGAGACGGCGTGCCTGGTAGTCGGTGCAGTTGGAGCAGCTCGTCAGCTCGCGGAAGCGCTGCTGGCCCGGGAGCCAGACCTCGATGTCGTACTTGCGGGCGGCCGAGGCGCCGAGGTCGCCGGCGGCGATGTCGACGACGCGGTACGTCAGGCCGAGCGTCTGCGCGATCGACTCCTCGAGCTCGAGCAGGTGCAGGTGCTCGTCCCAGCTGCGGTCCGGATGGCAGAACGAGAACATCTCGACCTTCTCGAACTGGTGCAGGCGGAAGATGCCCCGGGTGTCGCGACCGGCGGCGCCGGCCTCGCGACGGAAGCACGACGACAGGCCCGCGTAGCGCAGCGGCAGATCGGCCTCGGCGAGGATCTCGCCCGCGTGGAACGAGGCGAGCGGCACCTCGCTGGTGCCGACCAGGAAGAGGTCGTCGTCGGACAGCGTGTAGACGCTCTGGCGATCGGTCGGGAAGAAGCCCGTCTTGAACATCGCCTCCTCGCGCACCATCACCGGCGGCACGACGGGGGTGAAGCCGCGGTCGCCGAGCGTGTCGAGCGCCATCCGGGAGATCGCCCACCAGAGACGCGCAATGTCGCCCGTCAGGTAGCCGAAGCGCGAGCCCGACGTGCGGGCGCCGCGCTCCATGTCGATGCCGCTGCCGGCCAGCTCGAGGTGGTCGCGCGGCTCGAAGTCGAAGGTGGGGATCTCGCCGACGATGCGCAGCTCGCGCGCGTCCTCGTCGGTGTTGCCCAGCGGCGACTCGGGGTGCGGGAGGTTCGGGACGACCATCAGCGCGTCGTTGAGGCGCTCGTCGAAGCCCTTGAGCGACTCCTCGAGGCCGTCGAGCGTCGCCTTCAGGGTGCGCATCTCGGCAGAGGCGGCCTCCGCCTGCTGCGCGGCGGCCGGGTCGCTCTTGGCGGCCTTCATCAGCGCGCCGATCGCCTCGGACGAGCGGTTGCGCTCGGCGCGCAGCTCCTCGACCTGCACCTGCAGGGCGCGGCGCTCCGTGTCGAGCGCGAGCACGGGGATCAGCAATTCGGCATCGCCGCGGCGGGCGAGAGCCTCGCGGACGGCGTCGGGGTCGGAGCGGACGAGGCGAAGATCGATCATGGCGACAGCCTACCGCTGGTTCGCGCGGGCTTCGGCGATCGCCTGCAGCACGCGCGGGACGCCGTCGTCATCGATCGTCGGCGACACCCAATCGGCTCGCTCGATCAGCTCGGGATGCCCGCCACCGACGGCGATGCCGAAGCCGGCCCAGTCGATCAGCTCGAGGTCGTTCTCGCCGTCGCCGATCGTCACGCAGTGCTCCTGCTCGAGGCCGAGCAGATCGGCGACGACCTGGCAGCCGACGCCCTTGTGCACGCCGGGGGCGGCGACCTCGAGGTAGAACGGCAGCGACTTGGCGATGAAGGCGCGGTCGCCGAAGAGGGGGACGAGCGCATCGCGCAGCGCGTCCATGCGCTCCGGATCGCCCGACACGACGAGCTTGGTGACGGGCTGGTCGAGCCAGGCAACGAGGTCGCCAACCGCATTGACCGGCACGCGGGCGCTCTCGGCGTAGCGCCGGGCCTCGGCGCTGTCCTCGGCCACGTAGAACGCGTCGGCGGTCATCACGTTGATGTGCTCGCCCGTCTCGACGATGGCGGCGATGATCTCGCGGGCGTCGGCGGCGGCGAGCTGCTCGTGGTGCAGGACCTCGCCGGTGGAGCGGCTGCCGACCAGCGCGCCCTGGAAGCAGACCACGGGGTCTGCCGCGTTCAGCAGGTCGGCAAAGCGGCAGGCGGAGATGAACATCCGCCCAGTGGCGACCACCACGGGCACGCCCGTGGCCTGGAGCGCCGCGACGGCTTCGATCGCCGTCGGCAGCAGCTCGGCATGGTGGACGACCGTGCCGTCCAGATCGACGAAGACGCCCTGGATCCGGCTGGGATCGAGGCCCTCCGGCAGTGGCACGAAGCTACTTGCCGGCGTTCTGGGACACGTAGGCCGCGACGTCTTGGATCTGCGTCTCGTCCAGCTGTCCGCTGAAGGCGGGCATGGCGCCCATGCCGTTGGTGACGCGATCCATCACGAGCGCGTAGTCCGGCATGGCCTCATCGAGGTTCGGGCCGACGGCACCGGCGGAACCCGCAGCAGCCAGGGTGTGGCAACCACCGCAGCCGGCAGATGCGAACACGGCCTCGCCAGCGGCGGCGTCGCCGGGCGTGTCGGCCGTGGTGGCAGCCGTGTCGGCAGCGGTCGTGGCGGCGGCAGCCGTATCGGCGGCTCCCGTCTCAATCGGCGTCGACGTCATGTTGGTCCCGGTGCCGATGGTGACGGCTCCGCCCAGGGTGCCGACGGCCTCCGACCCGCCACCGCAGGCGGTCAGCGTTCCGAGCGCGAGCGCTCCGAAGGCGATCACGATGGCGATGAGGCGGCGCTTCTGCATGTCGGCAGTAACCTTTTCTCGGGGGACTCCACGTCCCCAGCGGACATCGGGAGGCTACCACGGGTTGCGGCGCGGTGGGCTCCGTTTGACACCGGGCACGAGGGCGGTGACGCTGCAGGACATGGATGACGACGATCGCCGACTTCTCGACCGCCTGCAGAACGAGCTTCCCCTGACGGAGCGCCCGTGGGCTTCGCTCGCCGCGGAGATCGCGATGCCCGAGGACGAGATGCTCGAGCGCATCACGAAGCTGCGCGCCGAGGGCGTCGTTCGCCAGATCTCCGGCATCTTCGACACGCGCCGGCTGGGCTACCGCTCCTGCTTGGTGGCCGCGCGATCGTCGGAGGGCAAGCAGCAGCTCGCCGCCGATGTCTTCAGCGCGCACCCGGGCGTCACGCACAACTACGAGCGCGAGCACCAGTTCGACCTGTGGTTCACGCTGGCCGTGCCGCCGGATACGAAGATCGGCCTCGACGAGACGATCGACCTGCTCGGGCGAATGGGCGGCGTCGAGTCGATCCGTCCGCTGCCGGCGCTGCGCTTCTTCAAGATCGGCGTCGACCTCGACATGGTCGGTGGCCGTGATCCGGCCGCCAAGAAGGTGCGCACCGCACCGGTCGAGCAGCCGCCGAGCCGTCCGCCGACAGAGCGCGAGATCCGCGCCGTCCGCGCCCTCCAGATCGACATGCCGGCCGTGCCCGAGCCGCTCGCCGTGCTCGGCGAGCAGCAGGGCTTCACCGCGACCGAGCTGCTCGAGATCGCGCAGGAGATGCTGGCCGACGGCCGCATGCGCCGCTTCGCCGCCGTGCTCAACCACCGCAAGGCGGGCTTCCTGCAGAACGGCATGGGCGTCTGGATCGTCGATGAGGACAAGGTGCAGGAGGCCGGCAGCATCATGGCCTCCTACCGCGGCGTCTCGCACTGCTACGAGCGCCCGATCTACCCCGACTGGCCGTACCGCCTCTTCTCGATGACGCACGGGCGCGACAAGGAGGAGTGCGAGGCCGTCCTCGCCGCGCTCTCCGAGGAGACGGGCCTCAAGGAGTACACGGTCCTCTACTCGATCCGCGAGTTCAAGAAGACGCGCCTCAAGTACTTCGATGACGCCATGACGGCCTGGGAAGACGCGCACCTGTCGCTCGTGTAGGCGGGGAGCGTCGCGTTCCGGCGCGATCAGGTCAGGGGCCGCGATCGACGCGTGGTGTCACAAAGGGGTCAGACCCTTATGTGACATGCAGGGTGTTGTCGGCCTGCGGAAACCCGCTGCGCATGTCACATAAGGGTCTGACCCCTTTGTGACACCACGCGTCGCATCCGCCTACAGCTTCGCCTCGTCGACCGACCAGATGTCGGGGAGCTCGCGGAAGCGCTCGGCGGCGTCGAGGCCGTAGCCGACGACGAACGTATCGGGGATCTCGAAGCCCACGTAGCGGCACTTGACGTCGTTCTCGAGCCGCGCGGGCTTGGCGAGCAGCGCGCACACCTCGAGCGAGGCGGGCTTGCGTGTCTTGAGGTTGCGCAGCAGGTAGGAGAGCGTCAGGCCCGAGTCGACGATGTCCTCGACGACGATCACGTCGAGCTCGTCGATCGGCCCATCGAGGTCCTTCAGGATCCGCACGACGCCGGATGACTGCGTGCCCGTGCCGTAGGACGAGATGACCATGAAGTCGATCGAGCAGGGGATCGTGATCTCGCGGATCAGGTCGGCGAGGAAGACGAAGCCGCCCTTCAGGACGCACGTCAGCGTGATCTCGCGGCCGGCGTAGTCGGCAGAGATCTGCGCGCCGAGCTCGACGACTCGCGCCTGGATCTCCTCGCGGGTCAGGACGTGCTCGACGAGGGCGGGGTGCTGGCTCATGCGATCTCCTCGCGGCGGCCGGAGCCTGGGGGGTGGAACGTGATTGCGCCGCGGACGACCTCGGCCATCGCGGCGCCGGGCAGCGTGCGCCGACGTGCAGCGGTGCGGAGCGCCTCGACGTCGTCGTGGCCCAGCGTCACACCGACACGCGCGGCGGCGCGGCGCAGCGCGATCCGCTGCAGCGCCACGGGGGCATCGGCGAGGGCGTCGATCGGCACCGCGCCATCATGGCGAATGAGGTCATCGGCGAGGGCATCGAGCAGCGCGCGCTCGTCATCGGCGACGGCCGCGGCGCGGGCGAGGTTGCGCTCGGCGCCGGGGTGGGCAAGGGCGAGTGCCGGCAACACGTCGAGGCGAATGCGATTGCGGGCCGGCCCGGTCGTGAGGTTCGTCGGATCGTCGCGCCAGGCGATGCCGCGCGCGGCGAGCTCGCGGCGCACCTCGTCGCGCGAGCAGTCGATCAGCGGACGCACCCACTGCCCGTCGCGGGGCGGCAGCGCGGTGAGTCCGCGCGGCGTGCCCGAAGCGGCGAGCCGGTACAGCACGGTCTCGGCGCGATCGCTGAGCGTGTGGCCGGTGGCGATCGGGTCGTCGCCGGCCGCATCCGTCGCCGCGGCCCGGCGGACGTCGCGCAGACGCGCCTCGAGGTTGCCGCCGTCGGCAACGCGGCCGTCGGCGAGCTGCAGCGGGAGGGCAAGGCGCTCGGCGAGGGCGCGGCAGGCCATGGCGTCGGCCTCCGACTCATCGCCGCGCAGCGCATGGGCGACGTGGACCAGGCGGGCGGCGCAGCCCAGATCGGCGAGCGCCACGGCGAGCAGCGTGGAGTCGGCCCCACCCGAGATCATCGCGACGACCGGGGTGCCGGCTGCCAGCCCGAGGGCGTCGGCGCGCGCGGCGATCCGGTCGGCGACGTCAGTGCTCACGCGCGGCGAGCCTCCCGGCGTACGTCGTTCCGACCTCGATGTACTTGGCGTGCAGCGCCTCGCGGGTGTCCTCGTCGCCAGCCGCCTCGGCCTCGGCCATGCCGCGCTTGATCTCGCGCAGGCGCTCCTCGAAGCGCAGGACGACGGTCTGCTCACCGGTCAACTCGCCCTTGCGGTCGGCCAGCACCAGCAGGCGCGGGCGCCACAAAGACGCGACGCGCGCCAGCGCATCGTGGTCGGGCAGGGCAGCATCGAGCACGGCGAGTGCAGCCGGAGCGTGGGCCTTCAGCGCGTCCTGCGAGAACGGCGCGAAGGGGTCGTCCGACAGCGCCGCGACGATCGCCTCGCGCACCGCCGGGTCCGAGAAGTCGAGCGGCGAACCCTCGGCTCCGTGCACCGCGAGGCGCACCGTGCCGGCCTCGAACGGATACAGGGAAAGGTCGACGGTGCCTGCCCCGGAAGTGGATTCGACGGTCGTGCTCATCGACAGGGAGTGTGGCATGGGTTGCAGTGCCGCTGCGAACGCACGTACGATGGCCCAATGGAAGGGACCATCGCAGACCAGGCAATGCAGCGCATCTTCGGCGTGGCCAAGCCGCTGATCGGCGTCGTCCACCTGCTCGCGCTGCCCGGATCGCCTGCCTTCGACCGCGTGGCCGGCATGCGTCCGATCGTTGACGCCGCTCGTCATGATGCGCTCATCTGCCAGGAGGCCGGAGTCGACGCGATCCTCTTCTGCAACGAGGGCGATCTGCCGTACCGCGTCGAGGTGACGATGGAGCAGTCGACCGCGATGGCCGCTGCCGTCGGCGAGATCGGTCCCGAGCTGGAGACCCCGATCGGCATCGACATGCTGTGGGATCCCTTCGCGACGCTGGCCGTCGGTCGCGCCGTCGGCGCCCGCTTCGTCCGCGAGGTCTTCATCGGCGTCTACGAGAGCGACATGGGCCAGCTGCGCCCCGATCCCGGCGCCGCGTTCTCCTACCGCCACTCGATCGGGGCCGACGACATCGCGGTGATGACGAACCTGACGCCCGAGTTCGCCTCGCCGCTCGGCACCCGCACCGTCGCCGACCGCGCCCAGGGTTCCCGCTTCTTCGGCTGCGAGGCCGCGCTGATCTCCGGACCGCGCGCCGGCTCTGCCTTCCGCTTCGCCGACCTCGAGGAGGCCAAGGCGGCCTGCCCCGATCTGCCCGTCCTCGCCAACACCGGCGTCCGCCATGACACGGCCGAGCGCATTCTGGAAACGGCCGACGGCATCATCGTCGGCACCTCGCTGAAGGTCGACGGCAAGACGTCGAACCGCGTCGATCTCGACCGCGCCCGGCGCATGGTCGAGCTGACGCGCGTTGCGCGCGAGCACCACCTCGAGCGCATCGCCGAAGCGCGCGCCTGAGGGCACGCGTCGCGCCGAGCGGTCTGCGGGCCGCCCGTCTGCGAAAGGATCTCTCATGGAATACTGGACCAGCGTCGCCAACCAGCACAGCGAGTACTGGCTCGCACCTGCGCATCCCGTGCTGCCGCCCACTGCGAAGTCGGCGGAGGGCATCGCCGATGCGTATTGGACGAGCCTGCAGACCTCGCTGCTGGGCATCGTCCGCGCCGAGGGCGACGTGCTCGGACCGATTCGCCTGACCGTTGCGAAGACGGGCATCACGGTCCTCGCCTTCGACGCCGCGATCGTCGAGGAGGTCGCCGGCGGCATCGAGATCGTCTTCCCGATCATCGCGGGCGCGGCCTGCTCCGCACCGGCCGGCGAGCTGCGGCTGATCGCCCGGGTCGAGGGCGATGATGTCCGCCTCGGGGTCGTCGTCGACGGCTACCGCCCGCGCTTCGAGCGCCTGCGCATCACGACCTTCCCGATCGCCGCGCCCTACACCCTGTCGCAGCACCTCGTGCACGGCTGGGTGACGAAGCGCAGCCTGCAGCGCATCGCCCGCGTGATCGATCCGATCCCGGTCGCGCCGCCCCCGTTCGACACCAAGGGCCGCCTCAACGGCGTCCGTGTCGGCGTCGTCGGCGCCTCGGGCTACGTCGGCCGCCGCATCGTGCCCGAGCTGCGCGATCAGGGAGCGCAGGTGCGGGCCATCGTGCGACGCCCCAACCCCGATCTCGAGCAGGTGGCCGGCATCGAGGTCGCGCAGGCGGACGCCCTCGACCGCGACTCCCTGGATCTCGCCTTCGCCGGACTCGACGTCGTCTACTGGCTCGTGCATTCGATGGGCGCCGGCGGCGACTTCGCCGAGCTCGATCGCGTGGCCGCGCGCAATGCCGCGGGGGCCGCGGCGCAGGCGGGCGTGCAGCAGATCATCTACCTGAGCGGTCTCGGCGACGACGATCCCGAGCTCTCCCACCACCTGCAGAGCCGCCACGAGACGGGCCGGATCCTGGCCGCGGGAACGGTGCCGGTGACCACGCTGCGCGCCGCCATGGTCGTCGGCCAGCACAGCGCCTCGTTCCAGATGATGCGCGACCTCGTCCACCGGCTGCCCGCGATGGTGACGCCGCGCTGGGTGACGACGCGCTCGCAGCCGATCGCCTTCGCCGATCTGCGCGACTACCTCGTCGGGGTCTGCGCGCTGCCGGAGGCCTACGGGCGGACGCTCGACGTCGGTGGTCCGGACATCCTCACGTTCCAGGAGATGATGGAGCGGGTGGCCGTGCTGGCGGGTCGGCGCAAGCCGTTCATCCTGCCGGTGCCCGTGCTGTCGCCCGAGCTCTCGTCGCTGTGGTGCGGGCTCGTCACCGCCGTTGATTCGAACATCGCGCGCCCGCTCGTGGAGGGGCTGCGCAACGAGACGATCTGCCTCAACGACGACATCCAGCAGCTCGTGCCGAAGGAGCGGATGTCGTTCGACGACGCCGTCCGGCGCGCGCTGCAGGGCGTGCCCCTGCGCTACTGATCGCTACTCGAACGGCCAGAACAGGCAGGTGACGTTGCGGCGCAGCCTGCGGGCGTGCAGGCGGAAGCGCAGCCGACCGTAGCGCTGTCGGTCGGGGCCGAAGACGAGCAGGCCGATCTCGCGCGACCGCGCGACCCCGATCGTGGCGGACAGCGGACGCGGCGAGTTGTAGACGAGCTGCTGGGCCCTCGCCCCGGCTGCGTGGGTGGTGATCATGATCTCGCGCATCTGCTCGCGCACCACGGGGTCGCCCATCGTGCGTCGGGCCGCAGCGTTCGCATTCGCCACCGGCAGCGTCACCGCCAGGCAGATCAGCAGCTCGGAGTTGGCCTCCACGGCGGCAGCGGTAGCGGCGGCGATGGCGGCATCGTCGAAGGCGATGTCGAACGAGACGAGCATCACGGGACGTCCCTGGGTGCGTTCCTGAGCCTCGACCGCATCCGGGGTTCGGCTGCGGACGGCGCCGGTCACTTGCGCGTGGGTGCCACCGTCGGCGTGTAGAGCGTTGTGGCCTTGGTGAGCAAACGCTTCTTCATGAAGGGCATCAGCAGCGCGTACCAGAACACCGCTCCGACGACGGCGGCGCCGACGAGGCCGGGTGTCTTGAAGAGGTACATGCCGGCGAGCGCGAGCAGGCCGACGAAGCCGATGCCCGCCCGCGAGAGGTAGCGGAATTGGCGCTGCGTCTTGGCTGCCACGATCTCAAGCATCTTGCCCTGCTCGGATGTGTCGTAGTGCAATCCGCAGCCCTGACACGTGATCACGTCGCCGGTGCGTCCACGGGTCTCGACACCGCACTCGCATTTGATGAGGATCGGTGCGGGAGCCATGTGTTCATTGTGGACGTACTCCTATGCAAACGCAATCTCTGGGGCTACACTCGTGGCAGTCCCGGATGGAGAGCCGGGAGAAGTGAAGGAGGAGACATGCCAGGAGCGGAGGTATCGCTCGATCAAGTTGGTCTTATCAAGACCATGAAGTGGTACGACGGGTTCGTCATCGGCCTAGCTGGACCGGGGTTCATCCTCGCTGGCATTGCCGGCTCGGTCATCACCCTCGGCCCCGTGTGGGCTTCGACCATTTGGTTCCTGTCGGCGATCGTCGGCGGCCTGTCCGCCTACATCTACGCGGAGCCTGCGGCCATGTTCCCGGACAAGTCCGGTGGCCTCTCGATGTTCGCCAAGGAGGGTTGGCGCCAGCACTTCTCGCTCGCCGGCCCGATTGCGACGTTCGGGTACTGGTTCGCATGGTCGTCCGTGCTTGCCATCTACGGCGGCATCATCGGCACGCTGCTGCTCTCGCGCTTCCACCCCGAGAGCCTCTCGTGGTCGACGCCGTTCCTGTTCATGGACATCACGTACCCGCGCCTGATCGGCGCGGTCTGCATCCTGGCGTGCTTCGCGTTCAACTACTTCGGCATGCGTCCCGCCGTGTGGTTCTCGTACGCGACGGGCATCATGATGGTGCTGCCGGTGGCCGCTCTGGCGATCATTCCGATCCTCAAGGGCCAGCTCAGCAATATCGACTTCGTGTGGAACACCGACACGATCAACGGCAACGTCGAGTTCTACGGCGGCACGCCGGGCATGGGCCAGGCAATCATCCTCGGCATCGTGTGGTTCTGGGTCATCGCATGGTCCTCGTACTTCCCTGAGGCACCTGCGACGTTCGCTCCCGAGTATCACGACACCAAGGAGGACACCCGCAAGGCGGTCGCCAGCACGGCGGTCATGGGCACCCTCCTGTGCCTGCTCCTGCCGCTGACGGTTGTCGCCGTCGTCGGCATGGACGTCGTGGCTGCTGACCTCACGTACATCGCGTACCTGACGACGGCACTCGATGACACCGTGGGCTCGTTCCTCGGTGCAGTCTTCACCGTGTTCCTCTGCGCAGGTCTCCTGCTCTCGATGAACACGGCGACGATGGACGGATCGCGCGCCCTGTACGGCATGGCCAAGGAAGGCCTGACCGTCCGCTGGCTCGCGAAGCTCAACGAGAACAACGTCCCTGGCCGCGCAATGGCCTTCGACATGCTGCTCAACATCTGCCTGCTGTTCATGATGCCGTCGCTGCTGTTCACGCTGCTGGCGGGCAACATCGGGTACGTGATTGCGCACATCCTGGCCCTGTCGGGCTTCCTGCTGCTGCGTCGCGATCGGCCGAATTGGCCCCGCCCGCTCAAGCTGGGTAGCGCGTGGATTGCGGCCGCGTGGCTCTGCATCGTGGTCAACGTGATCGGCACGATCTTCGGTGTCGCGTACATGCAGTACACCGGTTACCTGATCAAGGGTGACGACGTCACGGGCTACCGCACGCTGGCGATCGCCATCTTCCTCGGCCTGATGGTCGTGGCCGTCCTGGGCTTCATCATCGGCCAGGCGCAGATCGGCAAGAAGTTCTCCTTCCGCGATAAGTCGGAAGAAGAGCCCACCGCCCATGTGTACGAGTTGATGGGACAGTCCGCTCCTTCGGGCGACTAGTCCAGCTCTCCGCGACGGGCCCTCGGGGTCGGCTTCGGCCGATCCCGGGGGCCTGTTTCGTTTGTGCGGCGACCTGTGCGATCGTGCTGCGTTTCCTTTGCCGGTCGGAGGTTGTCCTCTAGGCTCCCCTCATCACGCTTCCTGAGGAGAGAGCAGATATGGCGACGTACCCCGGCGCGTTCATCAACGGCGCATGGCAGGACGGCAAGGGTGCGGAGATCGAGGTCCGCAACCCGTACGACGACAGCCTCGTCGGCACCGTCAACGCTGCGACCAGCGACCAGCTCGAGGCCGCTGTGCAGGCTGCCGCCGCGGCCTTCCCGGCTTGGCGCAGGACGCCGCTGATGCAGCGCGTCGAGATCTGCCGCGCAGCGCTCGAGGTCTGCCTCGAGCGGGCGCCGGCGATCGCCGAGATGATCACCCGCGAGACGGGCAAGACGATTCGCGAGGCCGAGGAGGAGATGGTGGAGTTCACCGTCGACCACTTCCGCCGCGCCTCGGAGGACGTCATTCGCTATCGCGGCCAGGTGCTGCCCTCCACGCAGGAGCGCAACGGCAGCAAGCGCATCATGGTCGTGCAGGAGCCGATTGGCGTGGTCGCCGCCGTGTCGCCGTGGAACTTCCCGGTCGATATCGCCGGCATCCCGATCGTCTACGGCCTCGCGCTCGGCTGCACGCTGGTGTGGAAGGCCTCGGAGATCGCGCCGATCTGCGCGAACATGTTCGTCGACGTCCTGCACGATGCGGGCTTCCCGCCCGGCACCATCAACCTCGTGCACGGCTACGGCGACATCGGCGCCGAGCTGGTGGCGCACGACAAGGTCGGCTCGGTCGTTTTCACCGGGTCGGTGGCCACGGGCGAGAAGGTCGCGAGCGCGGCGGGTCTGAAGAACCGCGTCCTCGAGCTGGGCGGCAACGGCCCGCAGATCGTGCGCGCCGATGCCGATCTGGAGCACGCGGCCGACGCTGCGATCATCGGCTGCTTCTACCTGGCGGGCCAGTGCTGCACGGCGGCCGAGCGCATCCTCGTCCACCGCGACGTGCAGGACCGCTTCGTGGAGCTGCTCGTCGAGCGCACGAAGAAGTTGAAGGTCGGCGATCCACTCGACCACGCAACGGACATGGGGCCGGTTGCCACCGACGCGAACCTCAACCGCACCAAGGAGCACGTCGCCGACGCGGTCGCCAAGGGCGCCACGGTCGTCTACGGCGGGGGTGCCGAGGGTCGGCTCCACGAGCCGACGATCATCGTCGGCGTCACGAGCGACATGCGCATCGCCAAGGAGGAGACGTTCGGCCCGGTCGCCCCGATCATCACGTTCGACACCGATGACGAGGCGATCCGGATCGCCAACGAGACGGAGTTCGGCCTGACGGCCGCGGTCTTCACCGAGGATCTCCGCACCGCCTGGCGCTTCGCCGAGGAGCTGTGTCACGGCACGGTTCACATCAACGAGACGACGAACTACTGGGACCAGATGGCTCCCTTCGGCGGTGCCAAGAAGTCGGGTGCCGGCCGTGAGTTGTCGACCTACATCCTCGACGCCATGTCGGAGACCAAGCAGATCACCTGGGACGTCTTCTGATCGGGTGAAACCCGATCAGAAGACGCAGACACCATGCACCAGAAACGGGCTGCCCCGGAGGGCAGTCCGTTTCGTCTGTGCACTGGTGGCTACGTCTCTTGGTGATGATTCGGGTGAAACCCGATCAGAAGACGCAGACACCATGCACCAGAAACGGGCTGCCCCGGAGGGCAGTCCGTTTCGTCT
>CANJXE010000018.1 GCA_947478745.1 Actinomycetota bacterium | reverse complement strand
TCGCTCGCGCAGAGCACGGCCGATGCCGAGGCCGACCTGCGCGCCGTCGCCGACCAGTGGCTCACCCTGCAGCTCGCCCACGACGTGGTGGAGCGCGCCCGCGATCGCTTCGTCGAGGAGCACCAGCCCGGCGTCTTCGAGCGCGCCGCCGAGCAGATCGCCACGGCGACGAGCGGCGCGTGGGCATCGGTCCGCATGCCCGATGGCGAGAAGGCCGGCGCGCGCTCGGAGATCGTCGCCCGCGACGGTGCGCGCACGCCATTCGCCGAGCTGTCGGAGGGCACCGTGGGCCTGGTCTACCTCTGCCTGCGCGCCGGCCTCGTCGACGAGATGCACGACGATGGCGGTCCCGAGCTGCCGGTGCTGATGGACGACGTCCTGACGCACCTCGACCCCGAGCGCCGCGCCGGTGCCGCTGCTGTCATCGCCGACTTGGCGACGCGGCATCAGGTCCTCTACTTCACCTGCCATCCCGAGCAGGTGCAGGCGCTGCGCGACGCCGATCCCGGTCTCACGGAGATCGAGCTCCAGCGGCTCGTCTGATTCTCCGGCCGGTGCGTCCGGTCCACTGCTTCGGGAACAGCGGCTCGGTCGCCGCTGGCGGCCCCGGCGCTCGGTCGTCATCGGCTGCCATCGCGGGGCATGAAACAAAGGGGTCTGGCCCCTTTGTTTCAGCTTTGCAGTCGAAACAAAGGGGCCAGACCCCTTTGTTTCACGCCCACTCGACGGTCGAGCCGGGCTCCAGCAGCCGCGCCTCGGAGTCCGGTGCCACGCGGGCGCAGTGCCCCATGAACTCGTCGGCCGGCTCGCGCGGCGGCAGGCCGCGGCCGATCGGCCACAGCGTGCCCCAGTGGATCGGGATCGCGACCTTCGCCTGCAGCCGGCGCGCGGCCTCGGCGGCGCGCTCGGGATCCATGTGGCCGGGTCCGAGTCCCGGACCCCAGCCGAAGATCGGCAGCAGCGCGTAGTCGACGGGGCCGATCAGCTCCATCTCGTCGAACAGGTCGGTGTCGCCCGCCACGTAGATGCGCTTCGAGCCCTCGAACAGGTAGCCGACCGGCGTCGCGGTCGGGCCCAGGGGATGATCGCGCTTGTCGTCGTGGTCGGCCGGCGTCGCGGTGGCGCGCAGCGCGCCGATCTGGATGCGCTCGCCCTCGTCGATCTCGATGACGCGGGTGAACTTCTTGCGGCGCAACGTGCCCGCAGCACCGGCCGGGACGACGATCGGGAGGTCCTTGCCGAGCGACTCGAGCGACGCCGGGTCGAGGTGATCGTGATGCTGGTGGGTGATCAGCGCCGCGTCGAGCGAGCGCAGCGCGTGCTTCGGGATGGCGTGGAAGCGCTTGAGGTGCAGGACGCGAGGGCGCAGGATCGGATCGACGATGACGCGGGTGCCGCCCATGGCGATCACGACCGTCCCGTGCCCGACCCACGTGATGTGATCGCGCCCCGGATGTGCCCCCGTGCTCATGCGAGCAGCCGCTTCTTCTGGACCTTGCCGAGCGCGTTGCGCGGCAGCTCGTCGACGCGGTGGATGGCGCGCGGGCGCTTGTGGGGGGCGAGGAGGTCGGCGACGTGCTGCACGACCTCATCGTCTGTCACGTTTGCGCCCGGTGCGACGACGATCCACGCGGCGATGCGCTCGCCGAGGTCGTCGTCGGGGACGCCGAGCACCGCGGCCTCGACGATCTCGGGGTGCTCGAGCAGCGCCGCCTCGATCTCGCCGGCGCCCACGCGGTAGCCGCCGGTCTTGATCAGGTCCGTCGAGCTGCGACCGACGAGTCGCAGCACGCCATCGGCGGCGAGCGAGCCGACGTCGCCGGTGCGGAACCAGCCGTCGCGGAAGGCCTCCGCCGTGGCCTCGGGGCGGCCGAGATACTCGTCGAAGAGCGACGTGCTGCGGATCTCCACGTGGCCGATCGTGTCGGTGTCACCGCTCGGCAGAACCGTGCCGGCATCGTCGGTGATGCGGATCTCGACGCCGGGCAGCGCGGTCCCGACCGCGCCGGGGATGCGCGGGCCGTCGTGGCGGGCGCTGGCGATCATCAGCGCCTCGCTCATGCCGTAGCGCTCGACGATCTGCTGGCCGGTCGCGCTCGTGTACGCCTCGTGCACGCGGGCGGGGAGCGCGGCGGAGCCCGAGACGATCAGGCGCGCGCCGCGCAGGGCGCTGGCGATGGCCGGGTCCTCCTGCGCCGCCGTCAGCAGACGGCCGTGCATCGTCGGCACGGCGAACAGCATCGTGGCGTCGGCCGCAAGTGCTGCCGCGATCGCCCCGGGTGAGAAGCGGCCGACGTGCCGGACGCCGCCGCCGAGCCGCAGCGGCCCGATCGTGCCGAGCACGAGCCCGTGGACGTGGAACAGCGGCAGCGCGTGGACGACGGCGTCAGCAGCGGTCCAGGCCCAGGCGTCGGCCAGCGCATCGAGGTTGGCCGCGACGGCGCGGCGCGACAGGACGACGCCCTTGGGCGCCCCGGTCGTGCCGGAGGTGTAGACGATCAGCGCGATCGCGTCGGGGTCGATCTCGATGTCCGGCAGCGGCGCACGAGCCGACGGGTCGATGACGATGCGGGGCAGCGCGGCGAGGGTCGGCGGCAGCTCGGCGGTGGCCGACGCGAGCACGGCCTCGGGGCGGCTGTCGCCGGTCTCGTGGGCGAGCTCGCGATCGCCCGAGGCCGGGTTGATCGGCACGACCGTCACGCCGGCCATCAGCGCGCCCGCGATGCCAAGGCCGGTCTCCAGCTCGGAGGTGCACCACAGCGCCACGCGGGTGCATCCCGCGAGCGAGGCGGCGACCGCGCCGACGGCTCCGGCAAGCTCGTCGCCGTCGAGGCGCGCGCCGGCGATCTCCAGCGAGGCGCTCGGGAGACCGGGGAGGAAGCAGGTCGTCACGCGCGGCAGTCTATCCGGCGGCTATCGTCCGCGGCATGATCCGCCGTTCCTCCGGCCAAGGGTGGGAGCTCGTCCGCCAGCCCGACCACGGCGTCCTCGCCTGCGCGCTCCTCGATGCGATCGCCGATGCGCCACACGGTCCCTTGGAGGGCTTCCGCCTGGCGGTTGCGCACCACGACGACGGCTGGCGGGAGCGCGACCGCGCGCCGCGCGAGGGCGACAGCATCGGTCCCGAGTCGTTCCTCGAGCTCTCGCTCGCCGAGCACCTCGAGATCTCTGGTGAGTCCGTTCGTCTGGCCGGCGACCTCCACCCGTACGCCGAGGCGATCGTGGCGCTGCACGGAGCATGGCTCCACGGGGCGCGCGTCGTGCAGGACCCCGAGCTCGCGGAGCAGCGCGATGCGATCATCGGCGCCTGGCGCTCGCTGGCCGAGGCTCGCGCCGTCGAGCTCGGCGTCTCCACGGCCGACCTCCATCGCGACCAGCGGCTCTGCGCGATGGTCGATTTCGTGTCGCTGTGGCTGTGCGGCTGGCCCGACGGTGACGAGCTCGCGCTCGAGCGCCCGGACGGCGCCGAGGCCGATATCGAGCGCGATGGCGACACGGTGCGGATGCCCGCCGACCTGCTGCCGTCGGGCCGCGACCTGGTCGTGCCGGTCCTGACTGTGGCCGGCACGGCGCCCTTCGCCGTGATCGGTGAAGCGGCGCGCACGATCTCGCTGGTGCCCGTCGCGTGAGCGACGCACTCGGCGACGACCTGCGTCGCCTGCTCGGTGAGGAGGGCGTCGAGGCTCCTGTCGTCGATCGTGCATGGCTGCACGACGGCACGGAGAGCGCCGCGGTGCTCGGCGAGGCCGCTGCGGTGGCGCGACCCGCCAACGCCGAGCAGGTCGCCGCGGTGGTGGGCTATGCCAACGCCAACGCCGTGCCGATCATCCCGCGCGGTGGCGGCACGGGCTACGCCGCCGGAGCCGTGCCGTTCGCCGGCTCGATCGTCCTCTCGCTCGACCGGCTGCGCGCCGTGCGCGAGCGCCGCCCGGAGATCTGGTCGCTCGCGGTCGAGGCCGGCGTCACGACCGCCGAGGTCCGCCGGCTGGCGCGCGAGGACGGGCTGTACTACCCGCCCGACCCCGGCGCTGGCGAGCAGTCGCAGATCGGTGGCAACGTGGCCACCAACGCCGGTGGCCCGCACTGCTTCAAGTACGGCGTGACTGGGCGGTGGGTAACGGCGATCGAGGTCGTGCTCGGCTCCGGCGAGCGGGTGCGCGTCGGCTCGGGCCTGCCGAAGGACGTCGCCACGCTCGACCTGCGGTCCCTGCTCGTCGGGAGCGAGGGCACGCTCGGCGTGATCACCGCGGTCTGGCTCCGGCTGATCCCCGAGCCCGAGGTGCGGCTGCCGGTGCTCGCCGTCTACGCCTCGGCGCAGGACGGCGCCGATGCCGTGGCGCTGGCGATGGCCAGCGGCGTCGTGCCGTCCGCGCTGGAGTTTCTCGACCGCGGGGCGATCGAGGCCTCGCGCGCGTCGTATCCGGGCGCGTTGCCCGTGGACGCCGAGTTCGCCGTGCTGGCCGAGGCCGACGGCACGCTGGCCGGCGCGACGGCCGAGCAGGCGCTGATCGCCGACATGCTGGAGCCGACCGCGAGCGACCTGATCGTCCCCGCCGCCGACGCTGCGGCGGGCATCTGGGCCTGGCGCGACGGCGTCTCCCTCGGCGTGCTCGCGCGACACGGCGGCAAGCTCAGCGAGGACATCGTCGTGCCCGTCGACCGGCTGGCCGAGGCGGTGCTCGGCGTCCGTGCGCTCGGCGCGGAGGTTGGTCTCGAGACGACGACGTGGGGCCACGCCGGCGACGGCAACCTGCACGCGTCGTTCATGTTCGACCGCGCCGATCCGCAGCAGCTGGCGCGCGCGACGGCGGCCGCACCGCGGCTGTTCGCGCTGGCCCGGTCGCTCGGCGGCTCGATCTCCGGCGAGCACGGCATCGGGCGCTTCAAGGTCGAGGCCGCCGCCGAGCTGCCCGCCGAGGTGCTGCGGCTCCAGTCGTCCGTCAAGGACGTGTTCGACCCGCGCGGGATCATGAACCCCGGCGCCAAGCTTCCCCGCTGAATCAGGCGAGGCCCCAGAGGTGCATCGTGGCCACGCCGCGGTAGGGGCGCCAGACCTCGCCGCGGCGGCGCGACTCGGCCTCGGTCGGCCGCTTCCCCGTGGCATCGGCCAGCGCGACCAGCACGCCGAGGTCGGCGGCGGGAAACGCGTCGAGGTCGCGGATGGCGCGCATGCGGACGTACATCGCGGTCCACGGGCCGATGCCCCTGAGGGCGACGAGCGCGGCCTGTGCGGCCTCGGGGTCGGCGGTGGGGGCGAGATCGACCCCACCGGCGGCGACGAGGCCGGCGATCGCCCGCAGCGCATCGCGGCGCGCAGCGGGCAGCCCGAGACCGTCGAGGTCGCCGGCGGCGACGGTCGCGGCGTCGGGGAACACGATGCCGCCGTCGGGCAGCCGCCGGCCGTGCCGCTCGGCCAGCCGCATCGTCAGCGTGCGGGCCGCGGCGACCGAGACCAGCTGGCCGAGCACGGCGCGGGCGCACATCTCCCACGCGTCCCAGGAGCCTGGCATGCGCAGGCCGGGGTGCGCCGCGACACGCGGGCCGAGGACGGGGTCGTCGGCGAAGGCGGCCAGCCACGGGCGCGGATCGTCGTCGAGGCCGAGCAGGTGGCGGACGCGGGGGCGGGCGGCGACCAGCGCGGCCTCGCTCCACGCCGTCACCTCGACGCCTGCACGTCCCGTGGCGCGGAGCGTGACGCGGCCCCGGCCCCGGCCGAGCGCGGCGGTGCGCGTGTAGGTGGTGCCGTCCCACTCGTCGATGCCGCTGATCGTGCGCTGGCCGAGCCAGGCCAGCGTGGCGGGCACGTCGAGCGGCGAGCGACCGCGCTCGGTCGCCGCTACGCGAGCCACGTGCCCTCGCGACGCTCGAGCGCATCGATGAGGCGACGGCGGGTGCGCAGGGCAGACTCCGAATCGTGGGCCGAGCGCGCCGCGAGCCAGGCCACCGACAGCAGCTCGCGCACGTGGATCGCAGAGGCCAGCGCGCGCCGGTCGACCGCGCCGTCGGCCGACTCGTAGCCGGCCAGGAACGAGGGGAAGCGCGAGGGTGGCGTGCCGAGCCGCCGCTCGACCACCTCGAGCGGCGCGAGGTCGTAGACGGCGGGGCCGATCGACAGGAACTCCGGGTCGATCAGGACCCACCAGTCCGGATGGGCCGGCCACCAGTTGCCGAGGTGCGCGTCGCCGTGGATGACGGTCGTCGGCCCGGCGACCTCGGGCCACGCGGTGTCGATCGCCGTGAGCAGGCGCTCGCGCTCGTCGCGGGTGAAGACGGTCGCGCCACGATCGAGCCAGCGCTCGGCGATGGCCCGCGGGTCGAACGTCGGCAGATCGATGGCGCCCCGCTCGAGGGCGGCGCGCCCCCGCGCATGCAGCCCGGCCAGGCAGGCGCCCGCGATGCCGAGGTCGCGCTGCTGGTCGCCGTTCGGGAAGATGCGCGGGTAGGGGACGACCAGCGCGTCGTCGATGCCGATGGGCTCGCCGAGCGGCTCGAGAATGTGGCCGTCGAGCTCGGCGATGGCGGCCAGCACGCGTCGGGTATCGGCCGCCGGCACCGTCGCGGTGGGGATCACGCGCGCAACCCGCGCGTCATCGACCTGGACGGTGATGGCGTCGGCGGCGCGCAGCACCGTGGCCGCTGCGGGGTCCGCGCCGAGCGCGGCGCAGGCGAGGACGATCGCCTGCTCGGGCGTCACGACTCGAGCGAGCCGATCGCGTCCTCGACCAGCGAGAGCGCGTCCTCGACGGAGTCGGGCACCTCCTGCTCGGTCTGGCGGAGCAGCGTGACGCACTGCTTGAGCGCGTGGTCGGCCCCGTGCAGGTGCTGCAAGGCGGCCACGAGCTCCCTGGCGGCGGGTGTCATCTCAGCGGCCATCTCTACCACTCCTCGGTGCCTTCGAGGATGGCCGCGGCCTCGCGCCACGGTGCCTCCTCACGGCGGATCAGATCGGGATACGTGCCGCGGTCGTGCACCAGCTCGAGCGTCAGCAGCTGCAGGGCCATGGCCGATGCGGTCAGCGCGCTCGTGGTGGGCGTCAGCTTCGGCGCGTGGGGAAGGGTGATGCGGCCGGCGTTGGTCAGCTCGCGGCCCCAGCTGCCCTCGACGGCGGGCACGAGGATCGCGGCGCAGGGCATGCCGACGTGGCGCGCTGCGCGCAGCAGCAGGCGTCCGCGGTCGGTGCGGCGCGCGCGGCCGTGATGCTCGGTGGCGATGATGACGAGGCCGGACTGCTCGTCGCAGGCGGGCAGGTGGCCGTGGGCGAACGTCTCGAGGTCGCGTGCGGCGGAGGGCAGGTGCAGCCCCTCTTCGACCTTCAGCACCAGCTCGTCGGCGGTGATGCGGTCGTAGCCGCCGCCCACCACGATCAGCCGGTCGATGCCGCGCAGGTTGCGGGCGACCTCGCTGGCCTGCTGCTTCAGGGCACGGCACTCGTCCAGGTGCAGCTCGAGGGCGGACGCGTCGATCGGCTTGTCGGAGATGCAGCCGGCGATCACGGCGCCGGCGACCATCGGCGACAGGTAGCCGACCGTGTGGCACCAGCTCGCGTCCTTGACGGGCGTGAGGAGGACGACGTCGGCGAACTCGGAGCAGGAGCCCTCGCTGTTGGCCGTGATCAGCGCCGTCGTCTGGCCGGCCTCGCGAGCGGCCTTCAGCGCGAGCAGCGTGGCCCGCGTGCCGTTGTCGTGCGAGATGCCGATCGTGATGCCCGCCGGGGCGGCGTCGATCGCGGCCTCGAAGGCCTGGCGGCCGGCGACGCGGACGCCTCGGTGGCCGAGCGCCTCGTCGAGCTGAGCGGCCACGGCGCGCGCAGCGTGCTCGCTGGTGCCGCAGCCGACGACGGAGATCGAGGTCCCGGCGGCATGCGCCTCGCGCACCAGCTTCGCGATCCGCGCTGCCGTCTGCGCGAGCTTCTTGTTCGACGCGATGCGGGCGGCGAGGGGCGCCTCGGCGTCGATCATCTCCTCCATCACCCACGGCCGTTCGGCGCGGAGCTCGGGGAACCAATCCTCATGCCACTGGGGAGTGCTCATGCAGGCGAGTCTACGGCAGACGGTCGCCGCTGTCCGCGCTCGTGAGCCAATCGCAACGTGGTAGGCTCGCCGGCCATGGGAGAGCGCATCTGTGGAGTTGACCTCGGTGGCACGAAGATCGAGGTCGTGGTCGTCAATGCCGAGCGCAAGCTCCGCGGGCAGTGCCGTGCCGCGACGCCGACAGAGAACGGACCGGACAGCATCGTCGGCGCGATCATCGCCGCGATCGAAGGCGCCTGCAAGGACGCGGGCTGCACGATGCGAGACCTCAAGGGCATCGGCATCGGTGCGCCCGGCGCGGTCGACGCCGCCCGCGGCATGCTCTCGTTGGCTCCGAACCTGTCCGGCTTCGCCGAGCCCTATCCGCTCGCCGAGGCGATCGGCAAGGCCTGTGGCGCCAGAGTGCGGCTTGGCAATGACGTCGGCGTCGCCGTGCTCGGCGAGCTCGAGCTCGGCGCGGGACGCAAGCTCGACAGCTTCGTCGGCATCTGGTGGGGCACGGGCGTCGGCAGCGGCATCGTCCTGCACCGCGAGCTGTGGCACGGCCGTGGCGCCGCGGGCGAGCTCGGGCACACCGTCATCCAGCGCGGCGGGCTGGCCGAGCCCAACGGGCTCGTCGGCACGATGGAGGCCTACGCCGGGCGCCGCAACATGGAGACGCGTGCCCGTGAGGCCGTGGCCGCCGGCCGTCCCACGGTGCTCTTCGACCTGATGACGGAGGCCGGCAAGGATCGTCTCTCGTCGCGCGTCTGGGCCGATGCCCTGGCGGCGGGCGATGCACTGGCCGTCGAGCTGATCGGTGAGGGCGTGGCGGCGATCGCCGCCGCTGCGGCAAACGTCGTCAACATCCTCGATGTCGAGGCGATCATCCTCGGCGGCGGTCTGGGGACGCGCTTCGGCCAGCCGATGGCGGACCGGATCGGCGCGGCCATGCGGCCCTACCTCTTCCAGGCGGACAAGGCTCCGCCGGTCGTCACGGCGGGTCTCGGCGATCTGGGCGGCGCGATCGGCGCCACGCTGCTCGTCGGCGCCAAGCGCTGACCGGGCCCCGCTTCGCCATCGGGCACGAAATTGCCCTACTCTGAGCGGATGCACGCGTCCCGTCAGCTTCCCCGTCTCTCCGCCGTTCTGATCGCCCTGATCGCCGCTGCGATCGCGATCCCGACCGCCTCGGCCGCGCCGCTGACCGTCAACGTCGGTGCCGCGCTGTCGCTCACAGGCGATGCGGGCGCCTACGGAATCAGCTCGCGCCGGGGTATCGACATGGCCGCCAAGGAGATCAACGGCGGTGCCATCTCCGGTATCAAGGTCAACGTCAAGACGATCGACGACCTCAGCACTACGGCCGGTGCGGCCGCGGCGTACGGCGTCTTCTTCCGGGATGGCGTATCGACCATCGTCGGCCCGACGCTGTCCTCGGTCGCGCTCAGCGTGGATCCGTTTGCCCAGGCAGCGCGGATCCCGGTGCTTGGCATCTCCAACACGCAGCCCGGCATCACCGAGATCGGGAACTTCATCTTCCGTCCGGCGCTGACGGAGGACTACGTGCTTCCGCAGGTCGTCAAGGCCGTCGCCACCTCGTCGCTGCTGCCGAAGACCGCCGTGGTGATCCAGGGCAGCGACGCCTTCGCCGCGTCGTCCGGTCCGCAGCTCGCCACGGCGCTGACCGCCAACGCGATCACCGTCAAGAAGACCGTGATCGTCCCCGTCGGCACGACCGACTACGCGGCGATCGCCGCCGACGTCAAGGCCAACGACCCCGACATCGTGGCGATCAGCGCGCTGGCACCCGAGGGCGTGCCGCTGCTGCAGGCCCTGCGCAACGCGGGCTACAAGAAGGCGATCATCGGCTCCAACGGGCTCAACTCGAGCGCGATCATCAAGGGTGCCGGCGCCGCCGCCAACGGGCTGATCGTCGGCACGCCTTGGGCGGCGTGGAACAAGACGCCGGCCAATAAGACGTTCATCAAGAGTTTCAGGAAGGCCTACAAGAGCACGCCCGATGCCTTTGCCGCGGCCGCCTACGCCTACACCTACGTCGTGGCGCAGGCTGCGAAGAACGGCAAGTCCGTGACGCAGGACGCGATGGCCACGCAGCTCGCCGCCATCACCGGTACGAAGACGGTCTCGACGCTGCTCGGCAACTTCGCCTTCGACGCCAATCGCAACGGCATCTCGCCGGTGCTGGTGCAGCAGGTGCAGGGCGGCAAGTTCGTCGCCTTCAAGCAGAACTAGCTTCCGCTCGGAACTGCAACATCTGTGCAGCGCGCGTCTGGTACCGTCCCCGCCATGGCTGCTGCAGAGGTGACGAACAAGGGGTCCAAGGGCGCGTGGGTCGGCGTTGTCGCGATCCTGATCGTGGCCTGGCTCTTCATGCTGATCGGCGTCCTCGGTATCTACATGTACCGCACGCTCTACAACCAGGACGTCTTCGCCAAGCGCGTCACCGCCGTGATCACGCAGCCGGACACGCAGGCAGCGCTCGCCACCGGGCTGACCAACGCGGTCATCAAGGAAGTGCCGAAGGCCATCATCGCCCGCCCGATCATCCAGTCGGCCGCCGAGACCGTCGTCGCCGAGCCCGCCTTCACGACGATCGTGACCACGGCCCTCGTCAAGCTCCACGCCGCGCTGCTCAACCCCGAGACCGCCAACCTCGTCTTCACGGTTGAGGGCGCACCGCAGCTGATCGAGAACGCGATCGCGCCGTATGACGCGACCATTGCCAAGCAGGTCGGCGCCGCCGCCTCCGCGGAGATGGCGAAGCTCCCCGATCTCGGCGCGGCCTTCCGCCTGATCCAGCTCGGCGCCGATCTCGGTCCGGTCTCGTGGGTGATCGCCCTGCTCGGCCTCGGCCTCGCGATTCTGGCGGCCTTCATTGCCCCGACGCGCCGCAAGGGCGCCGTCGCCGCGGCCATCACGCTCCTGCTCGTCGGCATCGGCCTGCTGCTGATCTACAACCTGCTGGGCTGGGGTCTGAACGTCGCCACGGCCGGCAAGCCGGTCGAGAGCCAGCTCCTGAGCGGCGTCGTGCAGGGCCTGTTCGGTGACATGCGCACCATCGGCCGCGTGATCGCCATTGTCGGCGTCGTCATCGCCGTCGTGATCTGGTCGCTCCGCTACACGATGCCCGCCGCGCAGAGCGCGATTGACAAGGCCAAGGAGTCCGATGCACTGGCCGGTGCCCGAGATGCGGCCGGCAACGTCATCGAGGGAGCCAAGGATGCCAGCGGCAAGGCGCTCGGCAGCGCCTCTGCGACGTCCGGCACCGCGATCGCGACCGTCGGCTCCCGCAAGATCGAGGTCACCGACCTCACCGACGTCGCCAAGTCCGCCGTCTCCAAGGCGCTCTACCCGGCGGCCTCGACTGGCGGCAAGATCCTGCAGGGCATCGTCCTGCTGGCGCTCGCCGCGCTCGTGCTGCTCGAGTGGGCCCTGATCGTGGACATCATCGTCCTGATCATCGCCGTCGCGCTGTTCGCCCTGGCGCTCAACCGCATCCTCCTCGTCGTGCTCGACCACCGCGCCAAGAACGCGGTCGGCGAGGGCGAGGAGCAGGCCACGGTCGGCAGCGGCGCCTCGTCCGGCGACTGAAGCCGCTCGTGCAGCACTGGCGGTGGCCCCCGCCGGCATCGCGGTGTAGCCTGCCGCCCATGCCTTCCTCCGTCGCGCGCTGAGCCACATGCACCATTCCGTGACATGGCGCGATCGGCTCCGCTATCGCTTCGACGCCACGCTCTCGCGCGGCACCATCGGCGTGATCGGCTGGCTGGCCGCCCTCACCGTCGTCGTCGTGCTCGTCGCCGGCCTGATCATCACCGTGGTCGGTCTGCGCACGAACGGCGAGGACCGCACGACCTTCGCCGAGGGTTCGTGGTCGAGCCTGATGCACGCGATCGACGCCGGCGCGATCGGCAGCGACCAGGGCTGGTCGTGGCGCATCCTCGCGCTGATCGTGACGATCGTCGGCATCTTCATCCTGTCGACGCTGATCGGCCTGATCGCCACCGGCATTGACCGCAAGCTCGAGGAGCTGCGCAAGGGACGCTCGCTGGTCGTCGAGGAGGGGCACACCCTGATCCTCGGCTGGTCGCCCAAACTCCATCAGGTGCTGAGCGAGATCGAGATCGCCAACGCCAACCAGCGCAACCCGAGCGTGGTCGTCCTCGCCCCGCGCGACAAGGTCGAGATGGAGGATGAGATCCGTGCGCGCGCCGTCGGCAAGCGCCGCACGCGCGTCATCTGCCGCTCCGGTGATCCCTCCGACCCGGCGGACCTCGCCCTCGTCCGTCCGCTCAGCGCGAAGTCCATCCTGCTCCTCGCCGATGAGGATGCCGGGGATCCGCAGACGGTCAAGACGGTGCTGGCGCTGATGGGCTTCGATGCCTCGTTCGAGCACCTGCGCGTGACCGCCGAGTTCCTTGAGGCCGACTCGGCGCAGGCGCTCGATCGCGCCACCGGTGGACGCCTCGGCATCGTCGTCTCCAGCGACGTCATCTCCCGCATCACGGCGCAGGTCTGCCGGCAGGCCGGCCTCAGCTTCGTCTTCCAGGACCTGCTCGACTTCGACGGCGATGAGATCTACTTTCAGGCCGAGCCGCGTCTGACCGGGCACACGTTCGGCGACTGCCTGACGCTGTACGAGTCGTCGTCGGTGATCGGCGTACGTGCCGCCGACGGCACGACCACGCTGAGCCCATCGATGCAGCGCGTCTTCGCGGAGGGCGACCAGGTCATCGCGATCTCCGCCGACGACGACACGGTGGTCCTCGACGGCGAGATCGTGGCCGGGCAGGCTGCGGCCACTGCCTCCGAGCCGCCGCTCGAGCTGAAGGTCGAGCGCACGCTGATGATCGGCTGGAACGCGATGGCGCCCCTGGTGCTGCGCGAGCTCGACCGCTACGTGGCCGCAGGCTCGTCCGTGCGCGTCCTCTTCGATCCGGAGCGCATCGACCGGACGCCGGTGGTCGATGCGGTCGAGCACATGGCGATCGACCTCGTCGAGCTGGATACCGTCGACGGCCACCTGCTCGAACAGGAGCTCTCCCGCACGGCCTACGACCAGGTGATCATCCTCTGCTACCGCACCGGCGATGTCGCCGAGAGCGATGCCCGCACGCTGCTCACGTTGCTGCAGGTGCGTCAGGCCACGGAGCAGGAGGGCAGCCCGAACCGGGGCGTCCGTCTCGTCACCGAGCTGCTCGACGTGCGCGACGTCGAGCTGGCGCGCATCGCGAACCCCGATGACTTCGTCGTCAGCGAGCGCCTGACGAGCCTCATGCTGGCGCAGCTCTCGGAGAACGCCGATCTACGCGGGGTCTTCGCCGACCTCTTCGACGCCAAGGGCGTCGAGCTGGTGCTCGTGCCCGTCGCTCGCTACGTCGAGATGGGCGTCGAGCAGTCCTATGCCGAGGTTGTCGCCGCGGCGCGCAGGCGCGGGCACGTCTGCGTCGGCTATCGACGTGCGGCCGAGCAGGATGCGGAGTCCGCGCTCGGCGGTGGCGTTGTGCTCAACCCGCCGAAGAGCCGTCGGGTCGCCTTCACCGAGGGTGACCAGATCCTCGTGCTGGCCTGACGGGCGCTACGGTCTTCGGCATGGGATCGCCGCAGTGAGCTCCGAGCCGGTGCGCGAAGGGAATCATCGCCTGGTCCTGTTCGGCTCGACGTGGGACTGGAGCGACGTGCACTGGCGCCTGCCGCTGCTCGAGGCAACAGCTGTCGCGGCGTTCGTGACTGCGGCGATCGCGGCCGGGCTCGGACGCTATGCCTTCCCGATCGGCATGACGGCGGCGTTCGTCGGGCTGATCGGCGGCTCCCAGCCGTCGCATCGTCAGGGGCGCTCGATGGTCCTCGGCGCGCTCTTCATGACCGTCAGCGCCGCGCTCGGGGCCTTCTTCGCCCCGCTCGGGCCATGGGTGGTGCTCCCGCTGATGCTCGTCGGCCTCATCGGCGGCTACGCGGGGGCGATCGGTCCGCGCTGGGTCGCGATCGGGACGGTGGCGATGGCGCAGTTCGCCATCCAGTCGGGGCAGCCGCAGCCGCCTGGCGGCGTGCTCGACATCGCGCTGGTCGTGGGTATCTCGGGCTTCGCGCTGGTGCTGATCGTGATGGTGCCCATCGTCCTCCTGCGCCCGCCGCGGGTGGCGGCGCCCGGCGATATCGATGTCCCGCCGATCCAGCGCCTGGGCCTGCACCTCCACCGCCGCGACCCGTTCCTGCGCCACGCGATCCGCCTATCCATCGCCCTCGCGATCGGCTCGCTGCTATCGCGCGTCGATGGGCTCCCGCACGAGTACTGGATCCCGCTGACGCTGGTCTTCGTGCTCCAGCCCGACCGCACCGGCACGGTGCACCACGTGGCCGAGCGCGTGCTCGGCACGCTGCTCGGGGTGGGTGCGATGCTCGCGTACGTCGAGCTCCTGCACCCCGGGCCCTACGCGCTGGTGGTGACGTTCGGCCTCGGCGTGCTCGTGATGTGTGCGCTCTCGGTCGTCAACTACTCGCTGACGGTCTTCGGCATCACGCTCGGGATCATGTCGGGGCTCGCGATCCATGGCGAGTCGATCGGCATGCTCGCCGAGGCACGCGTTGGCGCCACGCTGATCGCCGGCGCGATCGCGATCACCGCTGCGTTCATCGGGTACACCCGCATCGATCCGGCGCCGCTCGCCGACGACTGACGCCGTCGGCGAGCTGATCACCTCAGCCGCAACCGAGTTATCTCCTCATGGAGAGACTGCCCGCAGCGCTGTTCGGCGAGGCCACCTTCGTGCGCCAGGTCAGCTCGCTGCGCTGGCCGGTCGGATTCGCCAGCCAGCCGTCGAGGGCGGTCGGTGCAGCGGCCGTCCACTGCGCGAAGTCCACGACCAGCGCGTAGCCCTTCGGCGGTGCGTAGGACCACGCGTATAGCGTGCCTTCCGTCGTCGAGGTCTCGAGCGTCGCGGCCACGTTGATGCGATTGGTCCGGCGCTGGTTCGTGGTCAGGATCGCCGCGTCATCGGCGAAGTCGAGATCGAGCTGCGCCGCGCGGTTCGCGTCGAGGCGGATGCCGCGCGCCTCGATCTGGTACGCGGTGTCCGCGCTGGCGGTGTCGATCACGGCGAGCGTCGGGTCCGTCCCCTTGGTGGAGGAGAACGCGATCGACTCCTGATCGGGCCGCACGGTCACGACGTCGCGCGACTTCGGGCGGATCGCGAGGCTCGAGGCGACCCATGTGCCATCACCCGACTGTGCCGTCACAGAGGTGGCGACGGTGGTGTTCGTGTCCTTCGTCGAGAGCACGACGCGGAACGGCACGTCGGCGGGGACGGTCCAGACCGGGAAGGTCTGCATGTCGTCGCCGGGCGGATCGATCGCGTCGAACTCGGTCAGGCCGGGGATGGCCGTGCCATCGACGCCCACGATGGAGGCGACCACGCTGCCGCCGTCGCCGATCTCCACGGCGTCGACCGTGACGGTCGTTCCGGCCGCCGCGTCGCAGAACGGGCAGGGCTGCTGGCCGAGCAGCTTGTCGGTCGGGATCAGCGCGACGTCGCCGCTCGCCATCGTCGGCGTCTGGCCGGGGCTCGTGAACATCAGGTACTCCATCGTGCCCTTGCCACCGTCGGCGGTCGTGTCGATGTGCACGGCGCGGGTGCGTCCCGGGTAGTTGTTGTCCCACACCTCGATGTCGTAGAGGCCGTTACCGCGGTCGTAGAGGGCGATCGGTGTGATCGCGTGTCCGCCCTGCGCGGGCGGGGTCTCCCAGACCGCGAGCACGAACGGCGCGGCACCGGGCTTGAGGCCCGTCTGCAGTTCCTGCACGGCCTGCGTCGGCGTGAGGGTGTACGGGTTGGTGTCGTTGACGAACTGCCACGCGAAGTTGCGCGCAATCGTCCGCGTCATCGTCGAGGACCAGGGCGCGCGGTACGGGGGCCGGAATGCGCTGCCGATGCCCGGCAGGCCGAGCGTGCCGTCGAACACCTGCGAGACGGTGCCCGCGATGCCGAAGCAGTGGCCGCCGTCCATCGCGCCGTTGAAGGCCTCGCGCGTCGCCTCGGCGGCGAGCGTCGGGATGCACGGGCCGGTGCGGTTCGTGCACGCCTCGTTGCCGAACAGCGCGCGCATATCGTCGGCCGTCAGGTTGATCGGATCCTCGAACGGGACGTCGAAGAAGATCGTGTTGGCCACGTTCGGGAACGATTCCCCGCCGTCCGAGTAGTTCATGAAGTTGAAGCCGTTGACCTGCGGGTCGAAGCCGCTCTGGGCGATCACGGTGCCCTGTGGCAACCAGTCGGCCGGCGTCGGGTCGAGCACGCCGGAGGCGATGATCTCCTGCACGAGATCGGCGGGCGCGCCGGGGTCGGCGGTCGGCACGGTCCAGGCCGCCTGCGCCGTGCTCGCGGCCACCAGCAGGGCGCAGCTCGCGACGATGATGCCGATGGTCCTACGTGCACGATGCCGCATGGCGCGATCCCCTCCGAACAGGTTCGCCGGTGGCTCCGGCGAGGTTGCGCAATCGTGGCAGAAACCGGCCGCGCGCGGTTGTGATGTGGATGACGCGGCGGGGCTGGCCCCGCCGCGTGGGGTCGGGGATTGCGGGGGTGGTGCGAGCGGGGTAGGGTCGCGGCATGAGAGCTTTGCCGATGGTGCCTGCGGTTGTCCGGCGCGGGCGTGGTTTCCTGGTCGCGAGTCTGCTCGTGGGCGCCATGGTGCTGATTGGTGCGGGGGCGGCGCAGGCGGTGGTGGATCAGGGAACGGGGATGTCGAACACGGCCCCGGCGGTGGACTTCCTGTTTGAAGTGCAGGCGGAGTCGGCGTCGTTCACGCCGATCGCGGGCGAGCCGGGGAGGTACACGTTGGTGATGGATCTCCGTGGCTGGGAGGTCGGACTGTTCGAGCTGACCAAGGCCGAGGTGTCGGCGTCGCTGTCGCCGAAGCATCTGATGCGGTACTGGACGGGGTATGGCGACGAGACGGGCCAGTTCGAGGTGAACCCGCCCCGGGCCGTGCTGCGCCCTGTTGACGGCTCGGGCGACGAGGTGGTGGTGCGGCTGCGTGACGGGTCGCTGCAGGGCTCGACGCTGCGGTTCGAGGCGGAGGTCGTGGCGAGTCCGCGGGTCTGGAACGTGCTGGAGCAGAAGATCGATCAGGTGGATGAGACGGAGGCCGACCTGCCGGAGAGCGCGGTCGTGCCAGAGGAGATGGGGGCCGTCGAGGTGTTCATCGACATGCCCAAGCGGATCACGCAGCCCGAAGCGCCTACCGACGTGGCCTCCGACGCGGTCGTCGACTCGCTGCTGCAGACGCGGACGCCAGCGACACGCGCCATGACCTGCAACGGCAACCGCTCGAGCCAGCTGGTCCGGTGCTGGCAGGACCTCAGGTATCTCTGCGAGGTGGTGCAATCCCCGGGCAGCGGGCTGAGCCAGGGTGGGCGGGCCAACTTCCCCGCCATCCACGACAACTGGACGATGTACGCCAGGGACCATGGGTGGTGGACGTATCGGTACGCGTTCATCTACTCCGACATCGGCATGGTGGACCTGACGGCGAAGTACTTCTGGAATCCCTACGGGAACTCCGCCGTCGCGTTCTCCCCGAACATCTGCGCGAACTACTTCTACCACGGCCTCTACTACGGCGTGAATCCAAACGGGATCACGTACTACGCCACGGACAACTGCAGCTACTTCCTGGCGGCCTGGTCGCCGTGGGGCTACTGCTACTGAGGTTTGCCCCAACCGTGGGGGCGGAAGCTCAGGCCCGTAGCGCTGGCTCGGCACGGGCGAACCCAACCTCGCCGCGTTCGCCACGGATCGCTGCACCCGGTTCACGGCGAAGTGCTCGCAGAATGGCCGCTGCTGGTGCGATTGTTGTGATCGAGCGGGGTGGGTGGACGCGACGTCTGCCCGCCCGGCGCTGGATGGGCCGACAGGGAATCGAACCCTGACCGAGAGATTAAAAGTCTCCTGCTCGACCTTCGAGCTACCGGCCCGCGGGGAGTCTAGGGGCCGGGCCGATCAGTCGGCGTAGACGCCGACCTCCGGCTCGCGCAGGCGCAGCATCGGGATCAGGCCGATCGCGAGCAGCGCGGTCAGCGTCAGTCCGACAGCTGGGAAGCCGAAGCGGTCGAGTGCGAAGCCGGCGCTGATCACCGCCGTCGCACCGCAGAGCGCGACGATCTGGTCGTTGGATGCGGTCAGCCGACCGCGCTCCTGCGGCGTCGTCACGTCGGCGAGCATCGTGGTGCCGGCGACCCACGATGCGCACCAGCCGAGCCCGAGCAGGAAGAAGAACGGCAGGATGGCCGGCGACGCGCCCAGCAGCGAGGTGCCGGTCGCGCCGATGCCGGTGACGACGACGCCGGCGAGGATCATGCGGCGGCGGCCGACGCGGTCCGTCAGCCTGCCAAGCGGGGCGGCGAGGCCGAACATGCCGAGGAAGTGCGCGGAGATGAACAGGCCGACGACCGCGGTGCTCATCCCGTTCTTGTGCAGCACGACGGCGGTGACGCCCATCACGCCGACCATCGCGGCCTGGATCAGCGCGGCCGAGGTGACGGCCGCGCGGACGGGCTTGAGTGCCAGCAGCTCGCGGCGCGTCCGCGGCTCGCCGTGCTCGGGCTCGGGCGGCGCGCCCGGGAAGTACTCGTCGAGGTTGCGGGCGACATCACGCGGATCGACGCTGATGCCGCGCACGAGGACGATCGCGACGATCGCCGTCATCGGCACCAGGAACCACGGCGCGGCGGCCTCCTTGATGCTGAACGCCGCGGCGATCAGGACGAGGCCCGACCCGAGCAGCGGGCCGATGATGCTGCCGATGGCGCCGGCCGAGACGACGAGGCCGACGCCGTGTGCCCGCTGCTCGACCGGATAGAGGTCGGCCGCCGCGGCGCGGTGCATCATCGCCGGGCCCTGACCGCAGCCGAACACGATCGTGCCGAGCACCAGCAGCGGGTACGACGACGTGAAGATCGCGATCGCGCACAGCACGGCGCCGAGCGTCAGCAGCGCGAGCCCGCCGGTTAGGACGGGCAGGCGCCCGTGACGGTCGCTGATGCGCCCCGCGACGAACAGGGACGAGACGCTCGCGAGCATCGCGATGCCGACGCTGGTGCCGGCCATGCCGGCGTGGTGCGAGAGCTCCGAGGTGGCGACGGCGCCGACGCTGGCGTTGAGCGGAATTGCCGCGCTCGTGGCGGCCTGACCGCACGCCAGGCGCAGCGTCCACTGCGAGATGCGCCGCGGGATCCGCTGCTCGGTCTTCAATTCAGCGACGGGTCGTCGGGCTGGAGCGCGAACACCGCGAGCGGCCCGCCATGACGGCGCAGGGCCTGCTTCCACAGGTTGGCGGGATGCTCGGTGAAGCAGTCGTCGGTCTGCGCGGGGATGACGATCCACGCCTCCTCGTCCAGCTCGTCCTCCAACTGTCCGGCACCCCAGCCGGAGTAGCCGGCGAACACGCGGGCGCGCAGCACCGTGGCGGGGTCGAGCGACTCCTCGGCGTCGGCCGGCAGGAATCCGACGGAGCCGAACGCGATCGAGGCGGAGCGGTTGCCGTCGACGAAGTCGCCGAGCGCCATCACGGCGTCGGGCTGGACCGGACCGCCGGAGTGGACCTGCTCGGCTTCGCCGACGAAGCCGCTCAGCATGGGAACGGCGTCGGCGACGCGGACGCCGAGTGGCCGGTTGAGCACCAGGCCCATGGCGCCGTGCTCGTCGTGCTCGGCGATCAGCACCACCGAGCCGACGAAGTTCGGGTCGCCGAGCGCCGGCGTGGCGATCAGCAGACGACCTTGGAGCGATCCCCTCATGCGGGGCAGCATACGCCCAACTTCACAACGTGCCGGTGATGATCCCCTGCGCCACCACCGCGGCCCGTGCGCGGATGGCGGTCTGCTCGTCGGCGTCGAAGCGCTCCCAGCCGCGGGCGGCCTGCGCGGTGCGGGGATTCTTGGCGAGGCGGTCGTGGTGGCGGGCCGTGAAGTCCCAGTAGAGCGTGGTGAAGGGGCAGGCGTCGTCGCCCGTGCGACGGCGTGGATCAAAGCGGCAGCTGGCGCAGTGGCCGGTCATCCGCTTGAGGTACGCACCGCCCGCCGCGTACGGCTTCGTCGCCATCAGCCCGCCGTCGGCGTGCAGGGCCATGCCGGTGACGTTCGCCTGCATCACCCAGTCGTAGCCGTCGGCGAAGCGCTCGCGGAACCACGCGTTGGCGGCCTTCGGCTCGGTGCCGAGCAGGAGCATCAGGTTGCCGAGCACCATCAGGCGATCGATGTGGTGCGTCCATGCGTAGCGCTCGACGACGTCGGCGACGTGCTGCACGCAGGCGAGGTCGGTGCGGGCCTCACCCGTCAGGGACGGTGGCAGCGGCGCATGCGCCCCGAGCTCGTTGCGCTCGGCGTAGCCGGGCATCTCGCGCCAGTAGACGCCGTTGACGTACTCCCGCCAGCCCAGGAGCTGGCGGATGAAGCCCTCGGCGGAGGCAAGCGGCACCGCACCGGCGCGGTGGGCGGCCTCGGCTGCGCGGATGCAGCGCAGCGGATCGAGCAGCCCGATGTTCAGCAGCGGCGCGATTGTCGCGTGGCGCAGCCAGGGGTCGTTGGGGTCGCTGACGTCCTCGAACGGACCGAAGCCGGCCAGACGGTGCTCGATGAAGTCGGCGAGCCAGAGCTCGCTCTCGGCTCGCGTCGTGGGCAGCCAGAAGTCCTCGGCACGCCCGGGCAGACCGGGCAGCAGGCGATCGATGTCGGCCTGCACCGCGGTCAGCACCGGGTCGGCGCGGTCGATCGCCGGTGGCGGCGTCGGGCGGGAGCGCTCGGCGCTGCGCTTCCAGGCGGCGAATGTCTCGCGGTTGTCGGGGTCGTAGGACCACTGCCCGCCGGCAGGCTTGCCGTCCTCCATCAGCACGTCGTGGGTGCGCCGCATCCAGGCGTAGAACTCCTGCATGCGCAGGCGCTTGCGGTCGCCGGCCCACGTCGTGAAGGCCTCGCGGCTGCAGAGGAACTGGGTGTCGTCGATGACGGTGACGGGCACGCCCGCGGTGGCCTCGAGCCCGGGTAGCGCCGCCTGGGCCTGCCAGCCGCAGGGCGCCATGGTCAGCACCTCCGTCGCGCCGCAGGCGTCCACGCCCTCGGCGATCGCCTCGACGAACCCGAGTCCGCGCTCGAGGCGACACTCATCGACCTGCCAGCCGTCGGCCCGCAGCTCCTCGGCGAAGCGCCGCATCGCCGTCAGCACGAGGGCGACCTTGTGGCGGTGGAGGCGCCCACGGCCGATGTGCGGCAGCGACTCGACCAGCAGCACGCGGTCGGTCGCGCGATCGGCGGCGGCCAGCGCGCCGTTGGTCGGCGTCAGCTGCGTGCCCTGGATCCAGACGAGGCGCGTCAACGCGGCGTGCCGGCGGGCTGCTCGTCGGGGCACCAGTAGGTGGTGCGGCCGCCGACGGTGGCGCGCTCGAGCTCGCAGCCGCAGCGAGGGCACTGGCCCCCGCGGCGCGCGCGGGCGAAGCGGCCTCGGCCCGAGCCGCCGTCCGCCTTCAGCGCGTCGGCCATGCCATGGCGCAGGGACGAGCGCAGCTGGTCCAGCTCCTCGGGCGCCAGCGAGCCCGCCTGACGCCGCGGCTCGATCAGCGCGTCGAACAGCGCCTCATCCGCAAGCAGGTTGCCGACGCCGGCGATCACCGCCTGGTCGAGCAGGCGCGCCTTGATCGGGGCGCGGCCTGTGCCGACTCGCTCGCGGAAGGCCTTCGGCGTGATCGTCAGCGCGTCGGGGCCGAGGTGGCCGATGCCGGCGCCGAGGTGCGCGCGCGACAGCCGCCGCTTGTCGCGCAGCGCCACGCGCGACTCGTCCTCGAACACGATCGCGATGCGGTCCCAGCCGCGCGGGGCGGCCACCTGCGCGGAGCGGATCGAGCCGCCCATGCCGAGGTGCAGGCCGAGCTCGTGCCCGCCGTCCGTCTCCAGCCAGAGGAACTTGCCGTGGCGGCAGGCGGCCGTCACGACCTCGCCGCGCAAGGCGGCATCGAGCTCGCCCGGCAGGTGCGGCCGGCAGACCCACGTGTCGCCGTCCTCGACCTCGGCGATCCGCAGGCCCACGCACAGGCGCTCGAGAATGCGGCGGGCCTTCTCGGCTTCGGGCAGCTCGGGCATACCTCCATCTTCGCGCGGCGCGCCGTCGTGGCGCGAGGCATGGCACGCTTTCGCCATGGCCGACGTCATCGTCATCGGAGCGGGGCTGGCAGGGCTCAACTGCGCTGCGCTCCTGCGCGAGCACGGGCTCGACGTCGAGGTCGTGGAGGCCTCCGACGGGGTCGGCGGACGCGTCCGCACCGACGTCGTCGACGGCTTCCGCCTCGACCGCGGCTTTCAGGTGCTGTTCGACGGCTACCCCGAGGCCCAGCGCGCGCTCGATCTCGACGCGCTCGACCTGCGCGCGTTCCTGCCGGGCGCCGACATCTGGTGGGACGGCCGCATGCGCACGATCGGCCACCCGCTGCGCGATCCCCGCTCGATTCCCCAGGCCGCCCGCGCCGGGCTCGGCGGTCCGGCCGACATCAAGGCGGCGGCGACGTGGCTGCGCGAGGCCCGGCCGCTGGCCACCGCCACTGCGCCGGAGATCACGGCCGACGAGCGTCTGCGGCAGCTCGGGTTCTCCGAGCCGGTCCGCGAGCACCTGCTGCGCCCGCTCTATGCCGGCGTCTTCCTCGACGCCTCGCTCAACGTCTCCAGCCACCTGATCGACCAGGTCTTCAGCCAGATGGCATCCGGCCGCACCGTCGTGCCGGCCCGCGGCATGGGGGCGATCGCCGAGCAGCTCGCCGCCCGTCTGCCCGGCGGCAGCATCCACCTCGGCGAGCGCGTCGAGAAGCTCGGCAAGGACTCGGTCACGCTGGCATCGGGCACCAAGCTGAAGGCCAGGCTCGCGATCGTGGTCGCCGCCGGCACGGTGGATACGTGCGCGCTGGCCGGCGTGCCCGCACCCGAGCCGCGTGGCTCGACCTGCCTCTGGTACGACGCGGCCGAGGCTCCTGCCGGCAAGCGCATCGTGCTCGATGGTGATCAGCGCGGCCCCGTCAACAAC
>CANJXE010000017.1 GCA_947478745.1 Actinomycetota bacterium | reverse complement strand
TACCTGACCTCGACGATGGTCCCGAACGACGAGATGATGGTCGGCATCACCGGCTGGAACCAGCAGGTCCCGCTGCCCTTCCCGGTCTCGAGCGCGCTGAGCAACATGTGGCGCGTCCCGCTCAAGCCCATCTATTCCAAGACGACCACGGCGACCACCGGCGTCGGCGCCACCGCGATCATGATCAACGGCGTCCCGCTCTTCAACGCCACCAAGCCCTCCCAGAATGGCGACCAGTCGGCCTACACGGCCGCCGGCGACCCGAAGGTCCAGGGCGAGCTCGACACCTGCGACGGCCACGCCGGCCGTGGTGACGACTACCACTACCACGCCTACCCCGAATGCATGATGAAGACCGTCGGCTCGGCCTCGGCCCTCGCCGGCTACGTCCTCGACGGCTTCCCCATCTACGGCCTCAACGACCCCGACGGCAAGGTCGCCAGCGGCCTCGACAAGTGCTCCGGGCACGATCTCGGCAACGGCCGCGGCTACCACTACCACTTCACCAAGGAGGCTCCGTACTCGCCCATGTGCTTCCACGGCAAGCTCGCCTCCGGCACATCGACACCGGTGCAGCCGATCGCACCGCCGGTGCGCCAAGCCGGTGCTCCCGTCAGCGTCCTGATCACGGGGATGACCTTCAGCACGACCGGGAAGTCGACCCTCACGTACACGTACAACGGCAAGAAGGGCTCCGTGTCCTACACCCCGACGACGACCGGGTGCTGGAAGTTCGTCTACGACAACGCGCTGCCCGACCCGGTCGGCACGGGCACGCAGACCATCTGCCGTGGAGCGTCCCCGAAATGAGCACCCCGATCCATCCCCACGCACTCCGCGACCGCACACCGCTGCTGCGCAGCGGGCTCGCCGCGCTGCTCGCCGTGGTCTGCCTCGGCGCGACCGCCGGGGCTGCGTCGGCGAAGCTCACGATCTCGAGTCCTGTGATGAAGAACGGCGGCACGCTGCCGACGCGCTTCACCTGTGACGGTGCCGGCATCTCGCCGCCGATCGCGTGGGCGACTCCGCCCCGCGGGACGACCAGCTTCGCCGTGGTGATGCAGACACCGGCCGCCCCCGCGCGCGTGGACGACCCTCCGACTGACGATCCGATCCACGCCAGCCTGCTGCGCTACGCGCTGCCCTCGTCGCTGCGCAAGCTGACCGCAGGGCAGACCACCGTGGGCTCCTTCGGCGCCAACTCGGTCAACGGCCAGAACTCCTACGCGCCGCCCTGCTCCCAGGGCCCGGGAGCGAAGCAGTACATCTTCACGGTGTTCGCACTCAAGACCGCACCGACGTTCGCCGCGGGTACGGCAGTGACGCGCAAGGTGCTCCTGGCCGCGATCTCGAAGACCACACTCGGCTCCGCGGTGATGACTGTCACCTACACCCGCCCGTGATGTCGGAACGGGCGACTCACGGCAAGACGCCGACAGTCGGCGCTCCCGCAACGAATCGGGATGTCCACTCGCAGGACGTCGCAACCGACTCTCACCCCGGATCCACGCCCCTGTCCCGCACGGTCCTGATCGCGCTCCTGGCCGTTGCCGTCATGGCGACCGCCGCCACGACCACGGCGCGGGCCGCGAAGACGGGCACCCGCGCCTCGACGAGCACCACCGCAGGTCTCAAGAAGGCCACGTGGGGCGCGAACATCACTGCTTCCTACGGCAGCGGCACGATCCGGCTGCGCTCCAACGGCATACCCAACCACGCGATGCTCGCGCAGTACGCGCTCCCCGACAACGGCGTGATGGTCCCCACCGCCGCCACGGCCCACGCGGGAAGCAATCCGACGATCGCCCAGAACATCGACTTCACGCTGCCGACAGTGCCCGCCTGGTCCGCGACGACGACGATCGCGCCGATGGGGGCGATCGGCCTGATGATCTCCGGTGCCGTGCTCTTCAACCCCTACGAGGGCGATGGTGGCACCGTCGCAATGGCGAACAACTTCACCGTCACAGGCTCCGACGGGACCAAGGTCCCCTTCGTCGATGCCTGCAGCGGTCATCCCACCCCACAGGGCATGTACCACTACCACGGCCTGCCGGCCTGCGTCACCGCCGAGGTCGATACGGGCAAGGGACCCTCGCACCTCATCGGCATCGCCTTCGACGGCTATCCCATCTACGGGGACCGCAATGCCAAGGGCGCCAAGGTGCCGGCCTCCAAGCTCGACAGGTGCAACGGGATCACCAGCGCCACACCGGAGTTCCCGAAGGGGATCTACCACTACGTGCTGCCGGGGACCGCCACAGCGACCTCCTCGATCCGCTGCTTCCACGGCAAGGTCAGCGCGTCGCTGATGACGCGCCTGCCGCGCATGACGATCGCGATGATGGGCGGCACGTCCACCGCGCACCACCCAATCGGCACCTCCGCCCGCGCGCTCGTGTGCGATCTGCGCATGCCCGCGGCGTCCTGACGCTGGCCCGGCAGGGGCCACGCGCACGACGAACGCCCTGCGGACGACATGTCCGAGCACAGACCCGTTCGGCGTCGACGGCAGCCGGTCAGACGGCGGAGAAGCGGAAGCCGTCGTCGGACACCGTCGCCCGGCCGTCGGTCACCAAGCGCTCGAGGTGCGCGAGGGCCTCGACGAGGGCGAAGCGCCGCTCGTGCATGCCATGCCCGTTGGGCCAGATCACGCTGGCGACGTCCATAGCCGAGACGGCGCCGGTCTGGAGTGCGCCATGGGCGATCAGCAGACGCTCGTCGTGCATGGCACGGATCTCGCGGGCGCGACCGGCCACGTCCTCCACCGGTTGGCGGTGTCCACCGTGGACGACCGTGGGCGCGAGCTCGGCGAGCCGCTCCAGGGTCTCGAAGTAGCGGCCGAGCGGATCGAAGTCGGTGTCTTCCCAGCGGCCCACGTTGGGGCTGATCGTGGCGAGGATCACGTCGCCGCCGAACATCCGTCCCGACGTCTCGCCGTGCAGCGCGATGTGGCCGTCGGCGTGGCCAGGCAGATGCAGCACGCGGAAGGCCTCGTCGCCGATCTGCAGACGATCGTCCTCATCGACCAGACGCGTGGGCTCCGGGATCGTCACGGGCGAGCCGCCCTCGTCATCGGCCGCCTCACGGGCCATCTCCGTGGACATGCCGTGGCCGAACATGTGGTCGTAGATGCCCTCGATGTCCATATCGACCCAGGCGTTGCGCGACAGCGCAGCATCGTGGCGCCCCTGGACGATCTCCACGGGCTCGACGAGCTCTGCCAGCAGCCCGCCACAGCCGATGTGATCGGGGTGGTAGTGCGTGATGACGAGCCGGTGGATGTTCGGGCTGCCGAGCTGCTCCAGCGCCTCGCCCCAGCGGCGGACCGTGCCGGGCGTGCCGAGGCCGGCGTCGATGATCGTCCAGCCCTCCGGCGCCTCGAGCGCGTAGCAGTGGACGTGATCGAGCGCCCACGGCAGCGGCATCGTCACCCGATGGGCACCACCTCCGAGATCGGCGAGTTCGAACTCCCGCGCCATCTGCCGGTCCTAGAGCTCGGTGCGCTCGACGGACTTGGAGACGTAGCCCTCGAGGATGTCGCCCTCGTGGAGGTCCGAGAAGCCCTTGAGCACGATGCCGCACTCGAAGCCCTCTCTGATCTCCTTGACCTCGTCCTTGAGGTGGCGGATCGAGTCGATCTCGCCGTCCCAGGTGATGACGCCATCGCGGAGGACGCGGACGTTCGAGCCGCGCATGATGACGCCGCTCGTGACCATGCAGCCGGCGATCGTGCCGATCTTCGATGCCTTGAAGAGCGCGCGCACCTCGGCGAGGCCCGTGATCTCCTCGATGATGTCCGGCGTGAGCATGCCGACGAGCGCTGCCTCGATGTCCTCGGTCAGCTTGTAGATGACCTTGTAGGTGCGGATGTCGACGCCCTCGCGATCGGCGAGGCTCTTGGCCTCGGCGTTCGGACGGACGTTGAAGCCGACCACGATCGCCTTGGAGGCGGCCGCCAGCATGACGTCGGACTCGGTGATGCCGCCGACGCCCGTGTGGATGACGCGCACGGCGACCTCGTCGCTCTTGATCTTGTCGAGCTCGGAGACGGCAGCCTCGACGGAGCCCTGCACGTCGCCCTTGATGACGAGATTGAGGTCGCGGACCTTGCCGTCGGAGACCTGCTTGAACAGGTCCTCGAGCGAGATCGACTTCTGGCTGCGACGCGAGAGCTCCTCGGCGCGCAGACGCGCAGCGCGCTTCTGGGCGAGGTGGCGCGCATCGCGCTCGGAGCCGACGACGCGGCAGACCTCGCCGGCCGGCGGCGGCTTGTCGAAGCCGACGATCTCGACGGGCTCGGCGGGACCGGCGGACTCGAGCTTGGTGCCGTGCTCGTCGAGCATCGTGCGGACCTTGCCCCAGGCGTCTCCGGCAACGACGGCGTCGCCGGGTCGGAGCGTGCCGCGCTGGACGAGCATGGTCGCGACGGGACCGCGGCCGACATCGAGACGGGACTCCACGATCGGACCGGAGGCCGGTGCGTCGGGATTCGCCTTCAGCTCGAGCACGTCGGCCTGCAGCAGCAGCATCTCGAGCAGCTGGTCGAGCCCGGTGCGCTCCTTGGCGGAGACGTCGACGAAGACGGTGTCGCCGCCCCAGTCCTCGGGCTGCAGACCGTGCGTGACGAGGTCCTGACGGGTCTTCTGCGGATTGGCGCCGGGCTTGTCGATCTTGTTGACCGCGACGACGATCGGCACGCCGGCCGCCTTCGCGTGGTCGATCGCCTCGAGCGTCTGCGGCATCACGCTGTCGTCGGCAGCGACGACGAGCACGGCCACGTCGGTCAGCTTGGCACCGCGGGCACGCAGGGCGGTGAACGCCTCATGGCCCGGCGTGTCGAGGAAGGTGACCTCGCGCTCGCCGACCTTGACCTGGTACGCGCCGATGTGCTGCGTGATGCCACCGGCCTCGCCGGACACGACGCTGGTCTCGCGAATGGCGTCGAGCAGCGTGGTCTTGCCGTGGTCGACATGGCCCATGACGGTGATGACGGGAGCGCGGGGCTTCAGGTCGGCGGGATCGTCCTCGATGACGATGTCGTCGAGCTCCTCCTCCGCGCTCTGAATGGTGACGGGGCGCTCGAACTCGGCGGCGATCAGGTCGATCGCGTCGTCGGTGAGCGACTGCGTGATCGTGACGAACTCGCCGAGGCCCATCATCATCTTGATGATCTCCGCCGTCGAGACGCCGAGCTTCTCCGCGTACTCCTTGACGGTGACGCCGCTGGGGACCGTGACCGGACCCGTCGGACGGACGACCGGCTTCTCCTCGCGGACCTCGCGGTCGCCGCGGGCACCGCCACGCTGCGGGCGCTCACGCGGGCCACGGGCTGCCTGCGAGTCGATGACGACGCGGCGCTTCTTGCCCTGCGGCACGCCACGCTGGGGACGGGCGCGGCCGGCAGGTGCCCCACCGGGGGGCGGCGGCGGCGCGAAGCGGCTGCCGCCGGATGTCGGGCGTGCTGCACGATCACCGGTGGCCGGACGCTCGCCGCGAGGCGCGGCAGCAGCAGGTGCGGCCTCGTCCTTCTTCGGCAGCGGGACGGGCTCGGGCTTGATCGCGTTCGGATGGGAGGCGGCCGGATCGGCGGGCTTGACCTCGGCGGCACCCTTGACGGTGCTGGGGCGCTTGGCGAGGACGGGCTTCTTCTTCGCCGGCGGCTTCTTGGGCTTGGAGCCGGCGAGGGCGCGCGCAGCGGCTACCTCATCGACCATGTCCCGCTGAATCGGCACACCCGCTTCGAACAGAACGCGGGCCACCTCATTGGGATCGAGCCCGCGCTCGCGCGCAATTTCAACGATTCGTCGCTTGGCCATCAGCCGGGGATCCTATCAGCCATGCGGGTTTCAGCCCCCCGGCAGTGCCGCGATCACGCGCGCAGCAAGGCCTGAGGGCATCTCGGCGGACGTGCGGAGACGTCGCGGAATCGCCCGCGAGCGCTCTGCACGCTCCACGCAGGCGACGTCCGGGCACAGGTACGCGCCCCGTCCCGTCCGCCCACCGATGACGAGCGCACCGGCGGCGTCGACCGAGAGCCGCACGAGGCTGCTCTGCGGTCGACGCCGCCCGCAGCCCGAGCACGTTCGCTCGGGCCCGGGCGCAGTTGCGCTAGGCGTTGTCGCCCTCGTCGGCCTGCAGCTCGACGTCGGGCTCGGCCTCGACGGCGGCCTCGTCGGCCTCCACCTCGGCGATAACCTCGGCGACGACCTCAGCCTCCACCTCGGCGACGACCTCGGCCTCGACCTCGGCCTCGATCTCCGCATCGATCTCGCCTGCGATCTCCGCAGCCACCTCGGCCTGCTCGACCGGCGTGGCCGCACCGCGGGGCCGCTCGAGCTCGTCACCGTCGACCGTGACGACGTCCTCGGGACCGACCAGCCGCTCGTAGCGGCGGATGACGATGCCGTTGATCGAGACGCGGCCCTCCTTGAGGAGGCCCTTCATGGCGCGCTCGTCGTAGCCGCTGGCCTCGAGGTACTTGGCGATGTTGTCGGCGCCGGCGTACTCCTCGTCGCCCTCCATGGCGAACTCGGTCTCCGACTTGATGTCGATGCGCCAGCCGGTCAGCTTGGCGGCGAGACGCGCGTTCTGGCCTTCGCGGCCGATCGCCAGCGACAGCTGGTCGTCGGGCACGATGACCGTGGCCTGCATGCTCTCGTCGTCGACGAGCACCTCGCGGACGCGGGCCGGGGCCAGCGCCTTGGCGATGAAGCGTGCCGGCTCGTCGTTCCACGGGATGATGTCGATCTTCTCGCCGCGGAGCTCGCCCACGACCATGCGGACGCGCGAGCCGCGGGGGCCGACGCAGGCGCCGACGGGATCGACGCCCTGGACCTTCGACTCGACCGCGATCTTGGCGCGGTAGCCCGCCTCGCGGGCGACCTGGCGGATCTCGACGAGGCCGTCGGCGATCTCGGGCACCTCGAGGGTGAACATCTCGCGAATCAGCTCCTCGGAGCGGCGCGACAGGACGATCTGGGGTCCGCGCGTGCCGTTGCGGACCTCGATGATGACGGCCTTGATGCGCGCACCGTGCTCGTAGCGCTCGCCGGGCACCTGCTCGGAGCCGGGCAGGAGCGCCTCGACCTTGCCGAGATCGACCAGGCAGTAGCGGTTGTCCGCCTGCTGGACGATGCCGGTCACGACGTCGCCCACGCGGTCCTGGTACTCCTCGAACATCATGTCGCGCTCGACCTCGCGGATCCGCTGCAGAACGACCTGCTTGGCGGTCTGCGCGGCGATGCGGCCGAAGTTCTGCGGGGTCGCGTCGTAGGCGATGATGCCGTGCTGCGCGAGCTGGTCCCACTCGATGATCGCGTCGGGCTCGTTGTCGATCGGATCGGGATCGCGATCGGCGCGGATGTAGAACGCGGGGCGCTCGCGGCGCGGGCGCTCGGGCTCGGCGGCGGGGATCTCGCTCATCTCGGGCGGCAGCGGGTACTCGAGCAGGCCGAGGGCCTCGAGCTGATCGTCGTCGGCATCGATCTGCATGACGCGGAAGTCGCCGCTATCGCGGTCGATCTCCACGCGGGCGTGCTTGCCCTTCGACTCGGGGCTCTTGCGATAGGCGGCGCCGAGCGCCTCCTCGAGGGCGACCAGGAGCACCTCGGCGTCGATCGACTTCTGCGCCTCGAGCTCACGGATTGCTTCCAGGATTTCCTTGCTCATCGTGACTTCACCAGCTTCCACATGAGGGTTGACTTCTTGACATCGACGAACGGCACCTCGAGGCGCCGCCCGTCGGTTTCGACCGTGACGGATTCCGGCCCGGCGGCCACGAGCACGCCCGCGAAGGACGTGAGGCCGTCGACCGGCACGCGCAGGACGAAGGACGCCTCGCGTCCGACCATGCGCGCGTAGTGCTCGGGACGCGTGAGCGCGCGATCGAGACCGGGCGACGAGACCTCGAGCGCCCACGTCTCGCGGATCGGCAGCAGGACCTTGGAGACCTGCTCACACACGCCGAGGTCCACCCCGCCCTCGCGGTCGATCATCACGCGCAGCTGGCCGTGGCCCGCATCCGCGATCACGTCCCAGACGTAGATCTCGGGGTGCGCGGCGTGGATCAGCTGCTCGACCGTCTCGCGAGGATCCGCTGCTGCACTCATCTGGCACCCCCTTCCGTCTGCGTTTTCCCAAAAAAAAGACGGGCACTTGGCCCGTCTCGGCCGAGCGCATCGGTACCGCGCTCGTGCCGAACGGTACCAGACGTCAGCAGATCAGGTGGCGTCGTGGACGATCGTGACCGGACCGTCGTTGACCAGCGCGACCTGCATGTCCGCGCCGAACTGGCCGGCTGCGACCTTGACGCCGAGTTCCTTGAGCGCATCGATGTAGAGGCCGACGAGCGGCTCGGCGACCGCGGGCGCGGCGGCCCAGCTGAACGACGGGCGGCTGCCGCGGCGCGTATCGGCCAGCAGCGTGAACTGCGAGACGATCAATACCGAGCCTTCGATGTCGAGCACCGAGCGGTCGAAGCGCCCGTCCTCGTCGCGGAAGATCCGCATCTCGGCGGTCTTCTCGGCGGCGCGACGGACGGTCTTGAGGTCGTCTCCCTCACCGATCCCGACGAGCGCGACGAGGCCCGGGCCGATCTCGGCCACGACCTCCCCGCCGATCGATACGGATGCTTCGGTGACTCGCTGCAGGACAAGGCGCATGCCGATGGTGTACCAGATCGCCGCCGTCGGCCGGTCGGTGGGCTACGCTCACCGAGCACGTTCTACGGGGCCCTGCCCGCGCGCATCGCGGTCTGGGCGGCTCGCGTACGCATTCCGAAAAGACGCCGCCGGAACCCTCCGGCAGCCGATCGCTGGAGGCCCGCCACGATGAGCGAAACCCCGCTGTATGACGCCTATAGGAACTTTCTCGCCGACGCCGGCACGCCGTTCACGGTGCCCGGCCACAAGCGCAATCCCGAGCTGATCGACGACTTCCTCGCGCTCGACGTGCCGCACTACACGGGCGTTGAGAACCGCCGCGTGTCGACGAAGCGCCTGGCCACGGCCGAGCGCCTGGCGGGCGAGCTGTGGGGTGCCGACTGGTGCGGCTTCTCGGTGCAGGGCTCGTCCCACGGCAACGAGGCGATCTGCCTCTCGCTCGGCAAGCCGGGCGAGAAGGTCATCGTGGCGCGCACGATCCACAAGTCCCTCTTCTTCGGCATCGTGCTGGCCGGCCTCGTGCCGATCTGGATCCGCCCGGACATCGACGAGCAGACCGGGCTCACCGCGGGCATGCCCGTCAGCCGCGTCGCGGAGGCGCTCGAGCTCCATCCCGATGCCAAGGCCGTGATGCTGGTCGAGCCGAGCTACGTGGGTGGCGTCTCGGATGTCGCCGCCCACGCCGAGCTGGCCCACGCGCACGGCATCCCGCTGACGGTCGATGCCGCCTGGGGCGCGCACCTCGGCTTCCACCCCGAGCTGCCGCCGCACGCGATCGCAGCGGGCGCGGACGTGCTCGTGACGAGCATCCACAAGCACATCACGGGCTTCACGCAGTCGTCGATGGTGCTGGCCCAGGCCGAGCGCATGGATCTCGAGCGCCTCGAGGCGGCCTTCGAGGGCCTGCATACGACCAGTCCCTCGGGAGCGATCTTCGCCAGCATCGACCGCGCGCGCGACCTGCTCCAGGAGCGCGGCGACGAGCTGCTCGGGCAGGCGATCCGCCTGGCCGACGCGGCCCGCATCCGCTTCCGCCAGGTCCCCGGGCTGGGCGTGGTGGGCGAGGAGATCGCCGACCGCTCCCCCGCGCTGTTCATGCACGACCCGACCAAGATCGTGTTGACGCTGTCCGGCACGGGCGCCGACGGCCAGCTCGTCGCCGATGTCCTCGAGGCCCGCGGCCTGCACCTCGAGTTCGCCGACCGCGACACCTTCTGCCCGGTGATCACGCTGGCGGACACGGCGGAGACCGTCGACTTCATGGTCACGGAGATCATCCGCGCGATCGAGGAGCACCGCGGCGAGCCGCGCGCGCTCGTGCCGACCACGGCCTGGACGCTCGAGCCTGACACGGCGATGAGCCCGCGCGACGCATTCTTCGCCGACCACGAGCGCGTGCCGGCCGCCGAGGCCGTCGGGCGCATCGCCGCCGAGACGGCCGCGCCGTACCCGCCCGGCATCCCGGCGCTGGCACCGGGCGAGCGCATCAACGCCACGATGCTCGCCGCGCTGCAGGCCGAGGCCAAGAGCGGCACGCGCATCGCCTACTGCGGCGATCCCCTGCTCGAGACCGTGCTCGTCGTCAAGGAGTAGTCCGGAAACGACAGAGGGTCCGCTCCGTTCGGAGCGGACCCTCCTCGTACCTTCGGTGCGGGCGGTGCCCCAGGTCGTGCGTCCTACGTGATCTTCGCGACGTTGAAGACGCCCTTCAGGAAGACGATCTTCTGCGCCTTGAACTTCGGCTGGTAGGTGGCCTGATCGAAGGTGACCTTGCCGCGGAACTGCGCCTTGATCGAACCGGGCGCATTGTCGGCGGCGTCGTCGAGCTCGCGACAGGAGACCAGGTCCGGGACCTTGTCGGGATCGGTCGTGTCGGCGAAGCACTTGGTCGAGGCCGTCGTCTCGATCACGAAGGACTCGCCCTCGAGCTGGTCGTTGAGGTACGCCTTGGTCTGCTTGCCGACGCCGTCCTCGACGCTCTTGAACGTGACGTCGAACGAGCCGTTGGCGTCGCCCTTGCCCTGGACATTGATGTTGACGACCAGGAACTTGTTCTTCAGCTGCTTCTGGATATCGGTGCTCGGGGGTGCGTCGAACCCGCCCTCATCGCCGCCACCGGGACCGCCCGAGGGACGGCACGGCGCGTCCATCGACGGCTGCTTCCCCTCGGCGCACGGGGGGACGTCGAACTTGCAGGGAGCGGTCGCCGAGGGCTTCACGCCCGGATCGCACGGCTTGAGGTTGGCCCAGTCGACGTTCGGCGGGCCACCTTGCTGGCCGCTCTGCTGGCCGCCCTGCTGCCCGCCCTGCTGGCCGCCGGTCGGGGCCGGCTGGTCGGCCGGCTTGCACGGATGCTGCCGCGTGGGCGCCTGATCCGCCGCGCACTGCGGCAGCGCCGCGAGGTACGCCTCACCCTCGGCCTGGTCGTGCAAGACGACGCCACCCGGTGCGCCGCAGGGGTACTGCAGCGCTCCGAAATCGCAGGGCGCCACGGCCTGGCGCGCCGCCGGGGCCAGAGGTCGGGCGCTGCCGACGTTGGCGGCGGCGAGGAATGCCGTGACGGCGAGGACGATCAGGATGGCGATGCGCGACGGACGCCTCATGGCTGGAACCTCTCAGCGGAATCGGACGCTCATCGCCCGAGGCGCAAATCATGCCGCAGGCACATCGCGGCGGCAACCGTCGAGGCGCTCAGGCGACGGACGGCGCCACGGCGACCGCGGCGATGTGCGGCACGTAGCGCTCACCGGGCATGCCGAGCTCGAGCGGATGCAGCTCCGCCAGGGTGAAGCCGGCGGCGCGGATCGCGTCGAGCGTGTCGCGATTGAGGTGACAGCCCCGGGCCAGCACGCGCCATGGCAGATCGACGCGATCCTGCCACGCCGCGGCCTCGGGCTCGTCCGAGCGCACGTGCTCGAACAGGAGCAGGCGCCCCTCGGGCACGAGCACGCGGCGGATCTCGGCGAGCGCGGCAGCCTGGTCCGGCACGCTGCAAAGCACCAGACCGCAGACCACCGTGTCGATGGTGTGAGCGGCGAAGGGCAGGTGCTCGGCGCTGGCGTCGAGCAGCTCGGCGCCTGCCGCAGCGGCGCGCGGGGCGAGGCGCCGCCGCATGGCCGGTGACGGCTCGGTCAGGATCAGCCGCTCGACCGGCGGATAGGCCGGCAGGTTCGCGCCGGTGCCCGCGCCGATCTCCACGGTGACGCCCCGCGCCTGGCGCAGAAGGTGCCGGCGCCAGGCAAAGGCCGCCGGCGAGTCGGGCAGGCAGCGCTCGTAGGCCGCCGCGAACAGCCGATCACCCAGGTCTAGCGCCAATCGACCGCGTTTCTCGCGGTCCGATCGACGGAGAAGCCGAAGACGTCGGGCCGACTGTAGTGGCCCACCGCGTCGAAGTGCTGGAACTCGCCGTCGAGCCGCCCGAGGTCGAGCTCGGCGTGGATCAGCTCCTCGCCCGAGCCCGCCGGACCGACGACCCACTCGCCGTCGGGGCCGATCACGCCCGAGCCGCCCGACAGCAGCAGCCCGTCGTTGGCGACCTGGTCGTTCCACGTGCCGAGCAGCGTCTGCTCCTTGAGATCGTCGGGGATCTCCTCGATCGACAGCGACGAGCCGGCGGCGATCACGTAGCAGCGCCCCTCGAAGGCGTAGTGGCGGCTGGCCAGCGTGGCGTTGGGCCCGACGTCGGGCCAGACCGCGATGTGGATCTGCTCGCGCAGGCCGTGCATCGCCATGCGCGTCAGGGGCATCCAGTGCTCCCAGCAGATCAGTCCGCCGATCCGGCCGAGCTCGGTGTCGTAGACGTTGAGCGTGCTGCCGTCGCCGCGGCCCCAGATCATCCGCTCGGCGTGCGTGGGGACCAGCTTGCGGTGGCAGCCGAGCACGGAGCCGTCGGCGCCGATCGAGAGCAGGCTGTTGAAGAGCGTGCCGCCGGACCGCAGGTCGCGCTCGTGGATGCCCAGGTGCAGCTGCACGCCGAGCTCGCGTGCGAGGATCCCGAGCCGCTCGGTGGCGGGGCCGGGCACCTCGATCGCATTGTCCAGCATGCGGGCGTAGGCGCTCTTCTGGAGCTCGCCGTCCCACGGCGCCTGACCGTACATCCAGACCGGATAGCCCGGAATCCAGGTCTCGGGGAAGACGACGAGCTGCGCGCCGTCCTTCGCTGCCGCCGTCGCCAGCCGCTCGACCTCGGCCAGGCAGCCCTCGCGATCCAGCATCTTCGGGGCCGCCTGCGCGATCGCGACATGGACGCTGCGGGTGCTCATGGCTGCGTTGTAGCACCGCCAGTGCGACGGCGCCATGTGCAACGATTCGGTTCCTGCCTACGGGACATAGGCAAAAACCTATACGTCACCGGAGACCCATCATGTCTGTCGCCACAGAGATCGAGATCGTCGGCCCCGTCGCCCCCGAGCGGGCGCACCTGCTCTCCGACGACGCTCTCGCCCTCGTGGCACGCCTCCAGCGCGAGCTCGGCCCGCGCCGAGCCGAGCTGCTCGCCGCCCGCGCCGCCCGCCAGGAGCGCCTGGACGCCGGCGAGCGCATGGACTTCCTGCCCGAGACGGCCGAGATCCGCACCGGCACCTGGCACGTGGCACCCGCCCCCGCCGACCTGCAGGACCGCCGCGTCGAGATCACCGGGCCGGCCGAGGCCAAGATGATGATCAACGCGCTCAACTCGGGCGCGAAGGTGTTCATGTGCGACCTCGAAGACGCCCTCTCGCCGCGCTGGACGAACGTCCTCGACGGCCAGGCCGCGCTGCACAGCGCGATCCGCCGCACGCTGGAGTTCACCAACGACGTCGGCAAGCACTACACGCTCAACGACGAGACGGCCACGCTGATCGTGCGCCCCCGCGGCTGGCACCTCGAGGAGCGCCACGTCCTCCTCGACGGCGAGCCGGTCGCCGGCGGCCTCTTCGACATCGCGCTGTACCTGACGCACAACGCCAAGGAGCTGCTGGCGCGCGGCTCCGGACCGTACTTCTACCTGCCCAAGCTCGAGTCGCACCTCGAGGCCCGGCTCTGGAACGACGCCTTCCGCATCGCGCAGGAGGAAGTCGGCATCCCGTACGGCTCGATCCGGGCAACCGTCCTGATCGAGACGCTGCCGGCAGCCTTCGAGATGGAGGAGATCCTCTACGAGCTCCGCGACCACGCCTCGGGCCTCAACGCCGGGCGCTGGGACTACATCTTCAGCTCGATCAAGAAGCTGCACGCGCACCGCGATGCGGTGCTGCCCGACCGCGCCTGCGTGACCATGGGCGTGCCCTTCATGCACGCCTACACCCAGCTGCTGGTGCGCTCGTGCCACCGCCGGAGTGCGCACGCGATCGGCGGCATGGCCGCCTTCATCCCGTCGCGGCGCGACGCCGCCGTCAACGAGAACGCCTTCGCCAAGGTTCGCGAGGACAAGGAGCGCGAGGTCAACGGCGGCTGCGACGGCACCTGGGTCGCCCACCCCGACCTCGTCCCGCTCGCCATGGAGATCTTCGACGCCGTGCTCGGCGACCGCCCCAACCAGATCGAGAAGCTGCGCGAGGACGTCATCCCCAACGCCGCCGCGCTCGTCTCGCTCGGCGAGACACCGGGTGCCATCACCGAGGCCGGCGTGCGCACCAACATCTCCGTCGGCACGCGCTACATCGCCGCCTGGCTCGATGGCCTCGGCGCCGTCGCCATCGACAACCTGATGGAGGACGCCGCCACGGCGGAGATCTCCCGCGCCCAGCTGTGGCAGTGGCTGCACTTCGCCGTGGAGCTCGAGGACGGCCGTGCGCTCACGCCCGAGCTCTACGCGCAGCTGCGCGACGAGGAGCTCGCCAAGATCGGCGGCCGCAGTGAGGGACGTAACGGCGAGGCCGTCGAGCTGCTCGACGAGCTCGTCACGCAGGAGCGCTTCGAGGAGTTCCTGACGATCCCGGCCTACGCCAGGCTGGCGTAGCCCGGCCACGCCGCGCGCGTGACCTCCCAGATGCGGTCCCTGCCGGTATCGGCCGGACCGAGCGGTCGCTCGCAGGCGCTCTCGCCGACCGCCACGTAGCCAAGGCGCTTCGGAATGCCCTCGCTCGCGGCGTTGGTGACGTCGTGCGCGATGCGGACGCGCCCGATCGCGGCATCGGCGAACGCCAAGTCGGTCAGCAGCCCGGCCGCGATTGTCGCGAGCCCGCGGCCCCTGGCGTGCGAGCCGAGCCAGTAGCCGATCTCCAGGCCGTCGTCGCCGATGCGCCGGTGCAGGCCGCCGCCACCACTGATCGTGCCGCCCTCGAAGATGCCGACGTGGAGGTCACCGCCCTCGCGCCAGTCGTCGTTCCAGCCGTCGACCGTCGCCGCGGGGTCGCAGTCCGCCGGCGCCCAGAGATCGACCCAGACCATGCGCGGCCGCAGCTGCTCGGCGGAGGCGAGGATCACCGCGCGCAGCTCTGCTCCGTCCTCGGGCGCCCAGCGCCGGACGGTCACCTCACCGTGGACCGCGGCGTCCGCGATCGGCCGGGTCACTCCGTCGGCACCTCGACGACGGCGAAGGTGGCCAGCGCGATCGCGAGGATGCGATCCTGGTCGTCGCGCATCTTGCCCTCGGCGACGATCGTGCGTCGGCCATGGTGCTGCACCTCGCCCGTGGCCGTGATCGGCGTCCCGGGAATCACGGGACGCGTCAGGTTCACCTTGATCTCGATCGTCACCGCGCGCCGGCCGGCCGGCAGCAGCGTGTGCGCCGCGCCGCCGAGCGCGGAGTCCATCAGCGTCGTCACCCAGCCGCCGTGCACGAGGCCGATCTGGTTGAGGTGGCGCTCGTCGGGCGTGGCCCGCAATACCGCGCGGCCCTCGCCGAGGTCGGCGACGCTGAGGTCGGCGAGCACCGCCCACGGGCTGGGCGTGATCTGCCCGTCCTTGAGCTGCTGGAACAGCTCGAGGCCGGACAGTGACGTGTGCTTGGGGTCGGTATCACCGACCATGCGCGGACCGCTTCGAATCAGACATCCTGCACATCTTGCACCAGCTGCGTGAGGCTCTTGCGAGCATCGCCGAACAGCATGCGCGTCTTCGGATCGTGGAAGAGCAGGTTCTCGACGCCGGCGAAGCCCGACGCCATCGAGCGCTTGAACACGACCACATGCTCGGCGCGATCGACCTCGAGGATCGGCATGCCGTGCAGCGGGCTGGAGGGATCGTCGCGTGCCGCCGGGTTGACGACGTCATTGGCCCCGATCACCAGCACGACGTCCGTCTGGGGAAAATCGGGGTTCGCCTCCTCCATCTCCAGCAGCTTGTCGTACGGCACGTCCGCCTCGGCCAGCAGGACGTTCATGTGCCCCGGCATGCGCCCGGCCACGGGATGGATCGCGAACGTCACGTCGACGCCGCGCGCTCCCAGCAGATCCGCCAGCTCGCGCACCGGATGCTGCGCCTGTGCGACCGCCAGCCCGTAGCCCGGGACGATCACGACGCGGCGCGCGTAGACGAGCTGCGCGGCCAGGTCGGCAGTCCCGATCTCGAGCACGGGCAGGGCCTCGCCGCTGGCGGCAGAAGATCCCCCACCCGCGTTGCCGCCGCCGAAGGCGCCGAACAGCACGCTGGCCAGCGAGCGGTTCATGGCCTTCGACATCAGCTGCGTCAGCAGCGTGCCGCTGGCCCCGACGAGCATGCCGGCGATGATCAGCAGGACGTTGCCGAGCGCGAAGCCGGTGGCCGCGGCCGCGAGCCCTGTGCAGGCATTGAGGAACGCGATCACGACGGGCATGTCGGCGCCGCCGATCGGCAGCACCACCGCCGTACCGAGGATCAGCGCCAGCACCACCGCGATCCAGAGGATGGGGTCGTCGACCGCGAGGGCGGCCCACACCGCGAGCGCGAGGATGGCGACGGCGACGAGGGCGTTGAGGACCTTCTGCCCGGGCCACGTGATCGGCCTGCCCGGCAGGATCTCCTGCAGCTTGCCGAAGGCCACGAGGCTGCCGGCGAACGAGATCGAGCCGACGATCGCCGAGAACATCACCGACACGGCTGCGACGCCACCGAGCGACGTCTCCCCGAGCGCACCGTGCGCGTGGTACTCGGAGACGGCGATCAGCGCCGCGGCACCACCACCGAGCCCGTTGAGCAGCGCGACCAGCTGCGGCATCGCCGTCATCTGCACCCGCCGCGCGATCACGGCGCCGACCGACCCGCCCACCAGGGCCGCGGCGATGATCCACGTGTAGTCGATCACGCTGCGATCGACGAGCGTCGCCACGATCGCGATCGCCATGCCGATCGCCGCCACCTGGTTGCCGCGACGCGCCGAGCGCGGCGAGGAGAGCCACTTGAGACCGAGGATGAAGCACACCGCGGCGACGAGGTACACCAGCTGGATCAGGTCGGCCCGCATCACGCCTCGCCCCCGTCCTTCGGCTCGGGGCGGCGCTTGAACATCTGGAGCATTCGATCGGTCACGACGAAGCCGCCGACCACGTTGGCGGCGCCGAAGGCCACGGCGACGACGCCGCACACCGTCTCGACGGTGCCCCCGGCCGCGGCGCCGAGCACGAGGATCGCGCCGACGATGACCACGCCGTGGATCGCGTTGGTCCCGCTCATCAACGGCGTGTGCAGCATCTGCGGGACCTTCGAGACCACTTCGATGCCGACCCACGCGGCCAGCACGAGGATCACGAGCTCGGTGACCAGTCCCATGGCTACTCCGTTCCCATCCGGGCGAGACGCTCGAGCACGCGCTCGGCGGTGACCTGTCCGCCGCGCGCGACGAGCGCACCGGCGACGACCTCGTCGTCCCAGTCGGGTGCGAGCTGGCCATCGGTGCAGATCAGCTGCAGGAACGTGCGCACGTTGGCGGAGTAGAGATCGCTGGCGGTCCCGGGAATGCCCGCGGCGGGGTTCGACGGGCCGAGGATGAGGACGCCCCCGACGACGACCTCCTCGTCCGCGATCGTGCACGCGCAGTTGCCGCCCGTCGAGGCGGCGAGATCGATGATCACCGAGCCGGGGCGCATGGCCTCGACCGCGGCCCGCGTGACCAGCTCGGGCGCTGGCGCTCCGGGGATCTGCGCGGTCGCGATCACGATGTCGGCATCGGCGCAGGCCCGAGCCAGCGCCTCCTGCTCGAGCCGATGCTGCTCCTCATCAAGGCCCGTCGCGTAGCCGCCCGCCTGCTCCTCGCCCGCCACGTCGATGGCCAGGAAGCGCGCACCGAGCGATTCCACCTGCTCCTTGACCGCGGGCCGCACGTCGAACGCGGTGACGACAGCACCGAGCCGCCGCGCGGTCGCGATGGCCTGCAGGCCGGCGACACCGGCCCCGAGCACGAGCACGCTGCGTGCCTTGACCGTGCCCGCCGCCGTCATCAGCAGGGGGAACAGCCGCGGCGAGCGCCCGGCAGCCAGCAGCGCCGCGTGGTAGCCGGCGACGGTCGCCTGCGAGGAGAGTGCGTCCATCGACTGCGCCCGGGTGATGCGCGGCATGAACTCGAAGGCGAAGACGGTGGCGCCCGTCGCGGCCAGACGCTGCAACGCGCTCGGGTCGCCGAGGGGATCGTGGAAGCCGAGCAGGGTATGCCGACCGTCGACGGCAGCGGCGAGCGTCGGATCGATCGCCCCGACCGTGACGAGCACGTCGGCCTGCGCAACGATGGCGTCGGCGCTCTCCACGACGGTGGCGCCAGCCTCCTGGTACGCGGCGTCGTCGTAGCCCGCCTCCGCTCCTGCGCCGGTCTCGACGAGCACGCCGAGCCCGAGCTGGACGAGTAGCGCAGTGGCCGCGGGCACCAGCGCGACGCGACGCTCATGCGGATGCAGCTCCCGCGGTACACCGATGACGGCAGCGACCATGTCCACCTTTCGCCAGCATCGACGGATCAGCCGAGCCGACGACGATCAGAGCATGAACCCGGCCCGTCGCGCCGTCAACTGCTGCGGCCGGCGGGGTGCGGACGAGCGGCGGCGGCGGCGGCCGGATCAGCTGGTCGGGACCTCGACGACCGCGAAGGTGCCAAGGGCGATCGCGGCGACCCGCCCCTGCGGATCGAGCAACCGCCCCTCGACGACGACCGTGCGGCGCCCGCCGTGGACGACCTCCGCCGTGGCGCGCACCGTCGATCCGGGCGTGATCGCGCGGGTCAGGTTGACCTTCATCTCAATCGTGATCGCTCGCTCGCCCGCGGGCATCCCCGTCTGTGCCGCAACTCCCAGCGCAACGTCCATGACGGTGGCGACCCATCCACCGTGCACCATGCCGACCTGGTTCATGTGCGCAGCGCCCGGCGTGGCCTCGATCACCGCACGGCCGTCCTCCAGCTCGGTGATGCCGAGCCCGGCGGCGGCGGCATACGGGCTGAAGGGGATCGCACCCGACTGGATGCGCCCCCACAGCTCGAGTCCGGTCAGACGGTTCTCCTCGACGCTCTGGGCGGCAGGCACGAAGTCAGCTGTTCCAGCCGGGCTGATCACGGTCAAGCAGGCGCTTCATGGCGGCGAACAGGAGCGGCGCCTCCTCGTCGGAGGCATCCATCCACTGGCGGTTCGTGTGCACGGCGACCTCGAGCGGGGCGAGCACGAGCTCGTCTCCCGTCGACTGCGCGAGCACCTGCACCTCGCAGGCGCGCTCGAGGAAGTACGTGCGCAGCCAGGCCTCGGCCGGAGACTTGCCGATGATGATGACGCCGTGGTTCTGCAGGAAGATGACGTTGGCACCCTCGGCCACCGCAGTGGCGAGCCGCAGGCCCTCGTCGTCGCCCTGGACCTGGCCGCCGTAGGCCAGCGTGGCGACCGTCCCGTGGAAGCTCATCGAGTTCTGCGTCAGGCGCGACTCGAAGCCGCCCTTGGTGCTCGCGATCGCCGAGGCGTACGGCATGTGCGTGTGCATGATGCAGCGCGCATCGGGCCGGGCCCGATGGATCTGGCGGTGGATCTGGACTGCGGTGATCTGCCCGCCGCCCTGACCGTCGACGACGTTGCCGTCGAGATCGACGAGCAGGATGTCGCTCGGGCGCATCTCCGACCAGTGCGGCCCGTAGCGGTTGAGCAGGAAGAGCTCGTCGTACCCCTCGATGGTCAGCGAGTAGTGGTTGTCGATGCCCTCGTTGTAGCCGTGGACCTCGGAGATGCGCAGGAGCGCGGCGATGTCCTCGCGCGCGGCGGCGAGGGTCTCGGCGGCGATCGTGGGAGTGCTCATGCCAAGCAACCTACCACGCGCCCGAACGGGGCCGGCATGGCTCAGATGCGCAGCGGAGCGCACTGGAGCGCCGAGGTGCTGCCGGACGCGTCCTTCGACGTCAGGCACCACACGTAGCGACCATCGGCCAGCGACCGGGGCACGGACCAGACGACGGTGCTCGGCGTCCCCACGGGATTGATCGCCGCCTTCGTGAGCAACCGCCTGAGCACCGTTCCGCGCTGCGTGCGGCGGATGGTGATCGTCTCGCGCGTCGGCCCCGTCTCACCGAGGATGCGGTAGGAGAAGCGCACCCGACCGTTGGTCGCCATGCGCGCGGCTGCCAGCCGGACGCGCGGCGCGGCCTGATCCGTCGCGGCAACCCACGCCGCCTCGTCGCCGGTCAGGAGCGGTGCCAGCCACCCGCCGAGGGTCGCCACGCGCGTATAGAGGCCGGGTCGTCCGGCCGCAGCGCACTCGTATCCCCACGAGACCACGCCGGCGAGGATCGTCCCCCCGGCGCTGTTGAGGACGGTCAACGGACCGCCGCTGTCGCCTTGGCACGAGTCGACGCCGCCGGCGGCGTAGCCGGCGCAGACCATCGACTGCGCCTCGACGAGGGAGACCTGGTCACTGGCCGCACACTCGGCGTCGGAGACGATCGGAACGGCTGCAGCCATCAGCACATCGGTCGACGCACCGGCGCTGGAGGTCAGCCCCCATCCGGCGATGCCGGCGATCGCACCGGCCGCGTAGGACGGGGCGTCCGCGGGCGTCGCCAGCGGCAGCGGCGTGTACGGAAGGTCGGCGCTCGTCCACAGCAGCGCGGCATCGCCCGGCCCGCCCTCGATCGAGCGCGAGCGGTTGTAGGTGGGGTTGACGGCGATCCGGATGATGTCGAACTCGGTGCCATCCTTCGTCCGCAGGTCGGCGCGACCGGCAACGCCGCTGATCTGCCCGGGCCGGATCACGCTCCCCTTGTCCATGACGCAGTGCGCCGCGGTGAGGACGAAGTGCACGCCAACGATCGTGCCGCCGCACGACCAGGCATTGCTGGAGCCGAGGTCCGCCTCGAGGTACACGAGCCACGGCAGATCGGCGCTCGCTGCTGGCTGTCCGCCGACGATCCGCGTCTGTCGCGAGGCGCCCTGCGCTGGCAGCGCGAACGCCAGCAGCACGGCCGCGAGTGCCAACAGGAGCGTGAGTCGAGCGCGATGCATCTGCCGAACTGTATGGCCCGTGCGCCTCCTTGGGGGCTGGACGAGAGCGCGCACACCTGCGACGGTGCCGACATGGCCACGCGCATCCTCTTCGCCGTCCTCGCCGTGGGACTGCTGGTCGTCGCCGGGGCAGCGTGGAACGGCGGCCAGCGGATTCCGGCGATCGGCGCCGCCGTGCTCGGAGTCTGGATGGCCTCGATGGCCGTTGGCGGGCTCCTCCGCCGACGGCCGCGCTGAGGCAAGAGACGCCCCGGCGACGGCGAAGGTGGAGACGTGGCCACCGTTGCCGACCCGATCGAGCGGCACCTCACGGCGCTGCAGGCGCGCGGCGCCAGCGCCCAGACGCTGCGTGCCTATCGCTCCGACCTGCGCGACTACGCCGATTGGCTGACGCGCCATGGCTCCACGCCGACCAGCGCCACGCGCGCCGAGGTTCGCGCCTATGCAGCGGATCTTGCGGCCCGTGAGCTGGCGCCCACCACCCGCGCTCGCCGGCTCTCCGCCGTGCGCGGCCTCCACCGTCGTCTGGATGCCGACGGGACCGACGACCCCGCCGCCGAGATTCCCGGCCCGAAGCGCGGCCGTCGCCTGCCCGTGGTCCCGACCGCCCGCGATACGGCCCGCATGCTCGACGTCGCGTGGCCCGACACGCCCCTGGGACTCCGCGACCGCGCGCTGCTCGAGCTCTTGTATGGCGCGGGCCTGCGCGCCGCCGAGGCCTGTGCCCTCGACACCGAGAGCCTCGAGGGGCGGACGCTGCGCGTCACCGGCAAGGGCGGCAAGACGCGGCTCGTGCCGATCGGCGAACCGGCGGCCGCTGCCGTGACGGCGTGGCTGGCACGCGGACGGCCCGAGCTCGTGTCGCCCACCACGCCGCCCGCGCTGCTCCTGTCGGCGCGCGGCAACCGTCTCGACACCTCCGGCGTGCGCCGGGCACTCGCGCGACGTCTCGAGGCCGTCGGCCTCGAGACGCACGGCCCCCATGCGCTCCGGCACGCCTACGCGACCCACATGCTCGAAGGCGGCGGCGATCTCCGCGCCATCCAGGAGCTGCTCGGGCATGCCTCGCTCGCCACCACGGAGATCTACACCCACCTGGGACTCCCCCACCTGCGCCGCGCGCATGCGCAGGCGCATCCCCGGGGCGAGGGGCAGTCCGACCGGTGACACCCGAGCAGCCCTATAGTTCGCCCCCGATGGCGGCGACTCACGAGCGATTGACCAGCATGGACCGTCTGCTGGCATGCGCGGTCTGCGAACGCACCATCCTGCTCGGCGAGGAGCCTCTGCGGTTCGCCCACCAGGGTCGCTCGCGCACCGTGTGCCGGCTCTGTGCCTCGGGAGCACGCGCCCACGGCTGGGTCGAGGAGGGCCGTCCCGCCCCGCCGCCGGTCGACCCGCAGCAGCGCGAGAGCGTTCTGGCGCGCCTGCGCCGCCGCCGCCCGACGCTGGAGATCGACCTCAACGATCCGATCCGCGCGCCGCACGGGCTCGGCACGAACGACGACCTCGCTCGCGCGACGACGATGCTGATCAGCGTCGAGACCTTCAACGACAGCCCGTACCGCGGCACGGTCTCCGGCATCTCGAAAAGCCTCGGACAGGCACGCGTCAGCGTCGTCGCCTTCGGCGGACGCCGACCGGGAGCCGCCATCACGATCGCCTGGGATCTGTCCTGGTACCGCTATCTGGTCGAGCCCGGTGGCGTCCCCGCCGTCCGACTCGACGAGCGCGGCGATTCGGTCGCAGAATTGGCCCCGCGCTGGCGCGAGTGGAACGCCGTGGCGACCGAGGATGGATCGCTCAAGCTCGATATCCGCCCGCCGGCTCGGCCGGCGACCGCCGCACAGCGATAGGCATGACGCAGCAGCGGCGCTCCGCGCCCCTGCCACTCCTCTCATGCAGCAATCGCTCACCTCTCCGTTCGACACTCTCGCGGTGATCGCCGTCGCGGTCGATGCAGAGCTGATCACCACGGATGCGACCGGAGGCATCGAGCTCGTCGAACGGGCCGGCCTCGGCCCTGGCACCGACGTGGCCAGCCGTCATCCGAGCCTGACGCAGCCGCTGCGCGAGGCAGTCGCCGGACGAAACGTCCGCCAGCGCGTGCTGCTCGACGGCCACCCCATGCTGCTCGACGCGCGACCTCACGACCATGGCGCCCTGGCGGTCCTGCTTGAGCTGGACGGCGAGCGTGCGGCCGCAGCGGACCTGACGGAACGCCAGCTCGAGATCCTCAACCTGCTCTGCCTGGGGCTTCCCTCGCGCGAGATCGGGCAGCGCCTCTGGATCGCGGAGACGACCGTCGAGAACCACCTGCGCGGCATCTACCGACGGCTCGGCTGCTCCACGCGCTCCGAGGCCGTCAGCCGCGCGTTCCGGCT
>CANJXE010000016.1 GCA_947478745.1 Actinomycetota bacterium | reverse complement strand
GTTCTCCATGCGACCCTCGGCACCGGCCTTCGGCGTCAGCAGCACGTGGTCGCTGAGCATGACGGTCTCCACGCCGGCGGCCTCGGCTGCGACGGCCATCTCCACGAGCGCGCGCATGTCGCGCTCCGGCGTGAGCGTCCACTGCTCCAACAGAACCAGAACCACGCCCGGCTTGACGCCCACGTCAGGCGCCTGCAGCCTTCTCGATCAGCTCGATGCGATAGCCATCCGGATCCTGGACGAAGCACAGGCGCGAGCCGCCCTCGCGGATCGAGTACGGCGGCTTCTCCGGCTCCACGCCGATCGCGGCGAGGCGCTGCAGCGTGGCGTCGAGGTCCTCCACGTGGTACGCAATGTGCCCGTACCCGGTGCCGATCTCGTACGGCTCGGTCCGGCCGTAGTTGAAGGTCAGCTCGAGCGGCGCATGCTCGGAGCCTTCGGGAGCGACGTAGATGTTGATGGCCTCGTCGCGGATGGGATAGCGCTTCAGCTCCTTGAAGCCGAGCGCGCCGCAGTAGAAGTCGATCGATCGCTCGATCTCGTTGATCCGGTAGCAGACGTGGGCGTAATTCATGGGCTCAGCGTAGCGAGTCAGCGAACGACGCCGGCGAGCCCGGCCTCGAACGCCGCCAGCTCGTCGGCGGGGATCGCATACGTGTGCCGCTCGCTCGGATAGGCCCGGGTGCGAACGTCGTTGACGTAGCGGCCGACCGCGTCCAGCGAGGCCTGATGCAGATCGGCGTAGCGCTCGACGAAGCGGGGGCTCGACCCGGCGCCGATCCCGAGCAGGTCGTGCCAGACGAGGACCTGGCCATCCGTCCCGTTGCCCGCCCCGATGCCGATCGTCGGGATGTCCACGCGCTCGGTCACGGCAGCGGCGACGGCAGCCGGCACGCACTCCAGGACCAGCGCGAAGGCACCGGCTGCCTGGACCGCGACGGCATCCTCGACCAGCTGCAGCGCCGCGTCAGCCGTGCGCCCCTGCGCGCGGAAGCCACCCAGGGCGGTGGCGCTCTGCGGCGTCAGACCGAGATGGCCCATCACGGGAATGCCGGCCCCCACGATGGCGCGGATGCGCTCGAGGGTGGGGCCGGCGCCCTCGACCTTGACGGCGTCGGCGCCCGCCTCCTTGACGAAGCGCCCGGCTGCCAGAATCGCGTCGCGATCCGACGGCTGGAAGCTCATGAACGGCATGTCGGCGATCACCAGCGGTGCGCGATCGGCCCTGCTGGCGCCGCGCGTTGCGGCCGCGGTCAGGACCAGCATCTCGTCGATCGTGATCGGCATCGTGGAGTCGTGCCCGAGCACGGTCATGGCCGCCGAGTCGCCGACGAGGATCACGTCAACGCCCGCCTCAGCGGCGGTGTGCGCGCTCGGGGCGTCGTACGCCGTGATCATCGCGATCGGGACGCCAGTCTGCTTCTGGGCGACCAGATCGGGCAGCGCAACCTTGCCCGGGGCGGGCGTCGCGGGAGCGGGGCGGCGGGGACGGGTGCTCATACTGGTTCCTTCGCGTCGAGGGTGCGGCCGGCCGCCGTGGGGTCGGCCGGGTCGAGCTCGAGGTTGTCGATCAGACGGGTGGCGCCGAGCCGACAGGCGATCAGCGCGACGGCGGGCGCCGCGGGGTCATAGGGGGAGAGGTCGGCGGCCCGAAGCTCGAGGTACTCCAGCTCCAGCGTGCTCGGCAGTGCGTGGGTGGGCAGGAGCAGCGCCGTGGGGTTGCGTTCGCCGCTGGCATAGGCCTCGGCAATGGCGGCGAGCAGCCGCGGAATGGCGACCGCCTCGGCCCGCTGGTCCGCGCTGAGGAAGCGGTTGCGCGAGCTCATGGCCAGTCCGTCGGCCTCGCGGATGGTCGGCGCTCCGATGACGTCGATGCCGAGCGCGAGGTCTTTCGCGACCCGGCGCATCAGCGTCAGCTGCTGGTAGTCCTTGCGGCCGAAGACAACGCGCGTCGGGCGTACGAGCCCATAGAGGCGCGTGACGACGGTCGCCACGCCGACGAAGTGACCGGGACGAGAGGCACCGCAGAGCTCGCGCGACAGGGGACCCGGATCGACGGTCGTGACGAAACCGGGCGGATAGACCTCATCGACGTCGGGCGCATAGAGCACCGCCGCTCCCGCCGCTGCGGCCAGCGCGGCGTCCCCCACCAGATCACGGGGATAGCTCTTGAAATCCTCGCCGACACCAAACTGCGTCGGGTTGACGAAGTCGGACACCACGACGGGCTCGGGGTGCTCGGCGGCCAGCCGAATCAACGAGGCATGCCCGTCGTGCAGCGCGCCCATGGTGGGGACGAACGAGCAGGGGCCGGAGACAGCGGCGCGCAGCTCAGCGGCGGTGCGCGCGATGATCACAACGGCTCCGAGGAGGCGTCGGGGCACTGCTGAACTTGACGGTGGATCGTGCGCTTCATATCGGTACCCCTCGCGGTGGATGGAGTCCTCGCCGAGATGCTACCGGACGTGCGCGCGCGCTGAGCGCTACGCTGCGGGCATGCCGATTTACGAGTTCGCCTGCAGCGCCTGCAACAACGAGTTCGAGGAGCTGGTCTCGATGACTGGCATCTCCGCCGTCAAGTGCCCGGAGTGCGGCTCCAAGCGCACCGAGAAGCAGCTCTCCTCGTTCCAGCGCGTCCGCGTCGGTCGCGGCGATCTTCCCGCGGCGGTCACCGCCGGTGCCGGCGCCGGTGGTGGCGGCGGGTGCTGCGGCGGCGGCTGCGGCTGCGGCTGATCCGCCGCGTGACGCTGGTCGAGGTCAGCGAGGGGGGAGAGCTGGGTCCCGTCGCCGCGATGGTGTGCACGGGGCTCGTGGCGGGTGACGTCATCTTCCTGCATGGTCCGATCGGCGCCGGCAAGACGACGCTCGTTCAGGCCTGTGCACGCGAGCTCGGCATCACGGAGCCCGTGACGAGCCCGACCTTCGCCCTCGCGCATCGCTACCGCGGACGGCTGCCCGTCTCGCACCTCGATCTCTACCGGCTGGAGGGTCAGCCCGAGCGTGACCCGGGCGATCTGCAGGACGCCATTGCCGAAGACGGCATCGCCTTCGTCGAGTGGCCGGAGTACGGGGCCCCGTGGCTGCCGCCCGCGACCTGCCGCGTGACTATCGCCGTGGCACCCGACGGGACCCGGCAGTTCGAGATCGTCACCCCCGACCGGTAGCGGGCGCCGACGTGCCGGCAGGCGACAGCGGGCGAACGCGCCCGTGTGGGCCTGCCGCATCTACGATCACCCCGTGCGCGTTCTCACCATCGATACCGCGACGAGCGCTGCCGCCATCGGCGTGGTCGTCGACGACGTCGCTCTCGACGCTGCGCCGGTGCGCGAGGCGGCCGCCGCCCAGCATGTGCTGCGTGTCGCCGATGCCACGCTGCGCGACCGCGCGTTGACGATCGGCGACATCGATCGCATCGTCGTGGGACGGGGACCGGGGTCGTTCACCGGCCTGCGCATCGGCCTGGCAACCGCCCTCGGGCTCGCGGCACCCCATGCGATCGAGCTGATCGGTGTGACGACCACTGCGGCGTTGCGCCACGCTGCGGGAGCAACCTCCTTCGCCGTGGTCGATGCCCGTCGTGGCGAGGTCTTCGCCGAGGGCCCTGGGATCGAGCTGATGGCGTGCACGGCGGCCACGCTCGCCACCCGGCTGCCCCACGGCGCCCTGCTGGTCGGTGACGGCGCCGTGCGCTATCGCGGCGCCTTCGACGGGTTCCTCGTACCGCCCGACGAGAGCCCACTGCACGTGCCGTCGGCGGCGGCCTTCGCCGCGCTGGCCGACCAGGGTGGTCCGGCGACGCCGCAGTACGTCCGTGCGCCGGATGCGGTTGCGACCGTGGATCGCCCATGACCCTCGCCCCGGACGAGAACACCCGTGACAACGTGCCGGCCGTGACGCTGCGGCGCCTCGGCCTCAACGACCTGCCCGCAGTCGAGGGCATCGAGCAGCGCTCCTATACGACCCCCTGGTCCCGCACGATGTTCTCCGGGGAGATCGCACGCCCGGGCTCGCGCTGCTACGGCGCCTTCGACGGCCGCACCCTGGCCGGCTACCTGATCGTCGCGCGGTACACCGACGCCTGGCACGTGATGAACGTCGCGGTCGATGAGCCGTACCGGCGCGGCGGCGTGGCGCGTGCGATGCTCGAGACCATGCTGCGCGAGACGGATGCCGACGGCACGCGCGGGCACACCCTCGAGGTGCGGGTCTCCAACGCGGGCGCGATCCGCCTCTACGAGAGCCTCGGGTTCCGGCCCGCGGGCATGCGGCGCGGGTACTACACGGACAACCGCGAGGACGCACTCGTGATGTGGCGCGGCGAGGGTCCCGACGACCTGCCGCTGGCCCGTTGATCCTCGCGCTCGAGACCTCGTGCGACGAGACCTGTGCCGCCGTCGCCGAACCTGATGGCACGGTGCGCTCGTCGATCGTGGCCAGCCAGGCCGCCGAGCACGCGCTGTTCGGAGGCGTCGTACCGGAGATCGCCTCGCGGCGTCACCTCGAGCTGATCGGACCGACGGTGGCCGCGGCGCTCGCCGAGGCCGGCTGCACGGCCGCCGACGTCTCTCGGGTCGCCGTCAGCGCCGGCCCGGGCCTGATCGGCGCCCTGCTCGTCGGAGTCAGCTTCGCCAAGGGCTTCGCCTACGCCAACGGGGTACCGCTGGTCGCCGTCGATCACCTGCAGGGCCACGTCGCCTCTCTGCGGCTCGCCGCCGCGCCGCCGGTCGGAGCGCACCTGGTGCTGCTCGCATCGGGCGGCCACACGCTGCTGATCGACGTCGAGGCGGACGGCTCCCTGACCACGATTGCGCGCAGCATGGATGACGCCGCCGGCGAGGCCTTCGACAAGGGCGCCCGCCTGCTGGGCCTCGGGTATCCGGGTGGTCCAGCGCTCGCCGCGCTCGCCGACGACGGCGATCCGCGCGCCCGTCCGTTCACCCGACCGCTGGCCGGGCGCGCGGACCTCGCGTTCTCCTTCTCGGGTCTGAAGACCGCACTCGCCATGGCCGTTGCGGCCGAGGCGGCGCCGCCCGCGGATCTGGCCGCGGCCTATCAGGAGGCGATCGTCGATCACCTGCTCGAGCGTGCTCGGCTCGGCTTGAGCGCGACCGGTCGCACCACGCTCGGGCTCGTCGGCGGCGTGGCGGCCAACGCGCGACTGCGCCAGCGGCTCGCGGAGCTGCCGGTCGAGGTCGTCGCCGCGCCCCTTGCCTGGTGCGGGGACAACGCGGCGATGATCGCCGCCGCCGCCGTGGGCCTACCGGCGCTGCCCCCCGACCAGCTGCTCGCTCTCGACGCGCACGCACGGAGCGCGCTGGGATGAGAGACGTCGTGGTGCACGTGGCCACCGGCTGCCACCTGTGTCCGGCCGCGGTGGCGGCGGCTGAGGCCGTCTGCCGGGCACGGGGCTTCGCGCCGACCGTCATCGACATCGACGGCGTGGTGGAGCTCGAGCGGCGCTACCGCGAGCTGATTCCCGTCGTGACGGTGGACGGTGTCGAGGTCGGGCATTACGTCGTCACCGAGCACGAGCTGGCAGCCGCGCTCGACCGAACGCCCTCGTAACACCCTGAATCCGATAACGGCGAGGGTTTGTACGATCCCTTGTGACATGAGGGAGAACACGTGACATCCGGGATGGCCGATCGACTGGGCGGGGGAGTCGCCGCCCGCATGGCGCACTACCTGCAGGTGCTGACGCAGGCGAAGAAGGCCGGGCGGAGCGCGATCACCTCCCACGAGATCAGCGAGTACACCCACGTCAACGCCACGCAGATCCGTCGCGATCTCTCGGGCTTCGGCACCTTCGGCAAGCGCGGGGTCGGCTACAACGTCGACGCGCTGATCGGCGAGATCAGCGGCATCCTGCGCACCGCCGGCCAGCACAACATCGTCCTCGTCGGCGGTGGCCGGCTCGGCCAGGCGATCGCCGAGGCCGACGTCTTCGCCGATCACGGGTTCTCAATCGTCGGCGTCGTTGACTCCGATCCCGCCATGCTCGGCCAGCCCTGCGGCAATCTCGCGATTCGCGGCACCGAGGACCTGCCGATGCTGATCGAGGAGAACCAGGTGATCGTGGGCGTCGTCGCGGTCCCCGCCGAGGCTGCGCAGGATGTCGCCGACGAGCTCGTCCGTGCCGGCGTCCGCATCGTCTTCAACTACTCCGGAGCACTGATCGACGTGCCGCCCCACGTGACGGCGCACACCACGAGCCCCGCGGTCGAGCTGCTGTACGCGCTCTACTTCCACCTCGCCTAGGGCGACAGCGGTCAGCCGGTGGTGTCGGGCAGCTGCCCGGTGCCGCCCACGTCGATGACGTAGCTCTGGCCCGTCGTCGGGGCGGATGAGGAGATGCGGGAGTACGCCGCGCCGACGTCGGCGTCGCCGACGAGCACCACCAGATGGCGCTGATCGGAGCGGTCCACGACGACGGTGTGGGGTATCCCACCGAGCAGCGCATCGACGACGCCGACGGGGTCGGTGCTCGCTGTCTGGATCACGGCTTGGCGCTGCGGCGTGAGACCGTCCGAGGCGCGCATGTCACCGATCTGGAACAGGGCGACGATGCCGATCGCCGCAGCGAGGAGGATCAGGATCGGCGCGGTGCGCAGCACGGACCGGCGGCGTCCTGTGACGTCGTGCTCCGGCGACAGCAGCCCACGCAGCATGTCGTGCGGGATGGCGACCATCGGGAGACGATCGATCTCATCCATGTCCATGGCGAGATCGACGATGCGCTCCCGGCAGGACGGGCACATCTCCACGTGGAGGCGAATGGCGTCGGAGGAGTCGGGACCGAGCTCGCCGACGACGTAGTCGAGCAGCGTGATCTCCTCGGGATGAGCCTCGTGTGCGTCGCCAGCGGCCATGAGCGGAGCAGGATAGCGCTCGCGGGGTGATCCGCGCCCGAGCGCGGCTGCTACCGTGGCCGATTCATGGGCGCTTCCGTCGAGGATTCCTACGCCGCGCTCGACGCGGCCCGACAGCACTTCGAGCACGCGACCGATTTCACCATCGGGATCGAGGAGGAGTTCCAGATCCTCGACGCCGACACGTTGGAGATGACGAACCGCTTCGAGGAGCTGCGCGACGCCTGCGAGGCCGGCCCGCTGCGCGGCTCCGTGGCCGGCGAGCTGATCGCCAGCGAGATCGAGGTCAAGACCGGCCGCGGCGAGACCTTCACCGAGGCCGCGCACATGATCATCGACCGGCGCATCGCCCTCTGCGAGGAGGCCCTCGCCCTCGGCGTCCGGGTCGGCTCGACCGGCACGCATCCCACGTCGCCGTGGACCGAGCAGCGCATCATCGACACGCCGCACTACCGGATCGTCGAGGGGACGCTGCGCTACATCGCCTGGCGCAACAACACCTTCGGGATGCACGTGCACGTCGGCATTCGCGACGCCGATCGCGCCATGGCCGTGGCCAACGCGATGCGCACCTACGTCCCCGAGCTGCTGGCGCTGTCCTGCACCTCGCCGTGGCTCGAGGGTCGCATCACGCACCTGCGCTCGACGCGCACGCAGATCTTCACGCGCATGTTCCCGCGCTGCGGGATCCCGGACATCTTCGTGGACTGGGCCGACTACGACCGCTACGTCCGCTTCCTCCTGGAGACCGAGTCGATCCGCGAGCACACGGAGATCTGGTGGACGATCCGTCCTCATCAGTCCTTTGGGACAGTCGAGATCCGGGCCTGCGACGCACTGCCCGACATCGCCGATTCGATCGCCCTCGCCGCGCTGCAGGTAGCGCTGACGGCACGCGCGGCCCGGCTCTACGACGCCGGTGAGCTGCCGCCGGCCGACCGGCCAAGCGACCTCGAGGAGAACCTCTGGCGCGCCCTGCGCTGGGGCATGAGCCGCGAGCTGATCGACCTCGAGACCCGCAAGGCGATTCCCGCGGGCGAGCGCATCCGCAATCTGCTCGACAGCTGCCAGCCCGAGATCGCCGCGCTGAGCCTCGCACCGTGGCTCGCGCCGCTGGAGGAGCTGATCGCCGAGGGCGATCATGCGACGCGCTGGAAGCAGCGGGTGGAGAATGGGGAGGACATGTCGGCGATCCACGCCGAGCAGGTCGAGATCACGATGACGAGCGCCCACGCCCTCAAGGAGAGGATCGGCTGACATGGCTGACGACGAGACCACCGCACCCGACGATGCACCGCAGGAGCAGGCCGTGGCCGCAGAGGGTCAGATCGATCTGACCCAGATCCGCGTGGAGTCGCTGATGCTCCAGGTCGCCTCCGAGCTGATGTCGATCGGCGCCGGCCAGCTCGGGATGATCCCCGAGATGGTCAACGGCGGCGATGCCTTCCAGGCCAGCCTTGCCATCGCCGGTGCCGAGGCGCTGATTCACACGTTCCTCGGCGTCCTGCCCGAGGGCACCCCGGTACCGCAGCCCGTCGAGGACCTCCGCCGTGCGCTGGCCGAGCTGCAGCTCGCCTTCGCCGACGCCATCGGCGCAGTGGCCGGCGAGGCCGCTGGCGGTGCACCCGGAACGACCCCGCCGCCCGCACCCCCGCAGGCCGAACCGCCGCGTCCGAAGATCTGGACGCCCGGCGGCGACGTCTGATCGTCCCGCCCGTCGGCGTCCGCGCCGGCAGGAACCCGATGGCACACTGAGAAGGTAGTCCTGTGTTCGCCACGTCGCTCATCCTCGCCGCCCTGATCGGCTCGCCCTTCACCCCGCGCGCCGTCGTGCCCGTGTCGAGCGCCGCGGTGGCGGCCGTGGCGACTCCGGCGGCCTTCAATCCCGCTGCCACTGCTCGTGCGCACGAGACGTCGATCAGCGTGGTCCCCGCTGTTGTCGGCAGCGCCACGACCACGGTCGAGACGGAGCTCGGTGCGATCGTCGCCACGCTCGGGCAGGACGTTCCGACCACGCCCGGCACGCCGCTCGCGTACGTCTGGACGGGTGTCGGTGTGGCTGATGGCGCCTACGCGGTCCACGTGCGTCTGACCGACGCTGCCGGAGCGATCAGTGACGCCATTGCGCCGGTAATCATCGACACCGAGGCGCCGACGGTGGCGTTTCCTCCCGTGCTTCCGTCGGCCACGCAGCGCGGCCCCGTCTCGCTGCGGGCGTCCACGGCGGATCCCTCCGGCGTCGGCGCGATCGCGGTCGAAGTGCTCAATCAGATCGACGATCCGCTCGGCACGGTGCCGATCGCGGTCGGCACTGAGGGCTCTGGCGGAACGGTCGCCTGGAACCTCAAGCTGCGCCGGCGGCTGCTGCTGCCGGGCGTCTACCACCTACGGGCGAGCATCACCGACGGCGCCGGGAACGTCGGGCGGTCCGATGTGCGGCTCCTGCGGGTGTCGCGCACCGTCAAGGCACGCATCATCTACTCGCTGCCCGACGCCGGCAACGTGATTGGCCTGTCCTTCGACGACTGCACCAAGAGCCGGGACATGCTGGCGATCGTCAACGCATTCAAGGCCGCCAAGGCCCACACGACGTTCTTCTGCAACGGAGTCAACGTCCGCTCCAATCCCGACGCCGCACGGGCGGCGCTGGCAGCGGGCAACACGATCGGCTCGCACACGTGGGCGCATCCGCAACTGCCGTCGCTGTCCTACGCCGAACAGGCCAGCCAGATCCAGGGCGACGTCGACGTCTGGTGGCAGGTCGCCAAGGCCGCACCGACGCCCTTCTTCCGACCGCCCTACGGACTCCACAACGCCGCCACGCTGCGGGCCGCCGGGGCCGCTGGCTTCCAATGGGTGGTCCTGTGGGACGTCGACCCTTCCGACTATCTCGATCCCGCGCCCGCCGTGCTGGTCCAGAAGGTCGTCAGTCACGCGCACCCCGGCGCGATCGTGGTCATGCACGTCAACGCGAATACGGCATCTGCCGTCCCGCAGCTGATCCGCGCTCTGCGGGCCAAGGGCCTGGAACCGAAGTCGATGGACGAGCTGTTCGGGGCCTCGTCCTACCTCGCTCCGCCCGCTGGCTGACCGCGCTCCGCGCCACGCACGTCGTCCGAGGTGCCCTGGATGGCAGACAAGCCGAACGGTGATCAGGCTCTGCGGTAGAGCCCTGCTGATACCCTCCGCGGGCTGTCAACTGCGGCAGTCTCTCGAATCAAGGAGCTGGTCCGAACGATGTCCACGTTCTTCGGCGAACACGCCGTGCTGATCGCCCTCGTGTGCGGTGTCATCACCGTCATCTACGGCTTGATCCTGACCCGCTGGGTGCTCTCGAAGCCTGACGGCGACGACAAGATGCGCGAGATCGCGGCAGCCATCCAAGAGGGCGCCTCGGCCTACCTGAGCCGCCAGTACCGCACCGTCGGCATCGTGGCGGTGATCCTGTTTCTCGTCCTGATGTTCGTCCCGGACCTCGGGGGCTGGCGCGTCGCCGTCGGCTTCCTGATCGGCGCGGTCCTGTCCGCAGCTGCCGGCTTCATCGGCATGAACGTCGCGGTCCGCGCGAACGTGCGCACCGCTGAGGCAGCCAAGAGCGGTCTCAGTCCCGCGATGGACGTGGCCTTCAAGGGCGGCACCGTTACCGGCATCCTCGTCGTGGGCCTCGGCCTGATCGGCGTGGCCGGCTACTACGGCGCGCTGCTCGCAGCGGGCTACAGCCAGACCGACACGCTGCACGGCCTCGTCGGCCTCGGCTTCGGCGGCTCGCTGATCTCCGTCTTCGCGCGCGTCGGCGGCGGCATCTTCACGAAGGGCGCCGACGTCGGCGCCGACCTCGTCGGCAAGATCGAAGCCGGCATCCCCGAGGACGACCCGCGCAACCCGGCCGTGATCGCCGACAACGTCGGCGACAACGTCGGTGACGACGCGGGCATGGCCGCCGACCTGTTCGAGACCTACGCGGTCTCGCTCGTCGCCGCCATGCTGCTGCTCAACCAGCTGTCCGACGGCAACGCCGCGCTCGTCGGCCTGCCGCTCGTGCTCGGCGGCCTCTCCGGCCTGGCCTCGATCGTCGGCACCCTGCTCGTACGCGTCAAGGAGGGCGGCTCCGTCATGGGCGCGCTCTACCGTGGCGTGATCGTGTCGGCCGTCCTCTCGGCCCTGCTCTTCATTCCCGCGATCTTCAGCCTCGACAGCTCGATCACCGCTCCGACGACGAACTTCGACGGCGCATCGACGGGCAAGATCTTCGGCTGCGCGATCATCGGCCTGGTCATCACGGCCCTGCTGATGGCGATCACGGAGTACTACACCGGCACCAAGTGGAAGCCGGTCCAGGACGTGGCCGAGGCCTCGACCACCGGACACGCGACGAACATCATCAGCGGTCTGGGCTATTCCATGCAGGCAACGGCGGCTCCGGTCGTCGTGATCGGCGGCGGCATCCTGCTCGCCAACTGGTTCGCCGGTCTCGCAGGCATTGCGATCGCCGTCGTGGCCATGCTCTCGATGGCAGGCGTGATCATCGCGCTCGACGCCTTCGGTCCGGTCACGGACAACGCCGGTGGCATCGCCGAGATGGCGGGCCTCCCGGAGGACGTGCGCAACAAGGTGACCGATCCGCTCGACGCGGTCGGCAACACCACCAAGGCCGTCACCAAGGGCTACGCAATCGGATCGGCAGCGCTGGCCGCCGTCATCCTGTTCGCGTCGTACCGTGACGAGCTGCGCGATCAGCTGGTCGCTGCGGGCAACCTCGAGGTCGCTCGTGGTCTGACGTTCGAGCTGTCCAACCCGTGGGTCATCGTCGGCCTGCTGGTCGGCGGCGCCATGCCGTTCGTCTTCGCCTCGTTCTGCATGAGCGCGGTGGGCAAGGCCGGCAAGGCCGTCGTCGAAGAGGTGCGTCGGCAGTTCCGCGAGAAGCCGGGCATCATGGACTACAGCGAGCGCCCCGAGTACGGCCAGTGCGTCGACATCGTGACGCGCACCGCGCTTCGCGAGATGCTCGTTCCGGCGGCCATCCCGGTCGTGATTCCGATCCTGGTTGGCCTGCTCGTGATCTGGACGGACAATGCCCTCCAGATGCTCGGCGGACTGCTCGTCGGCACGATCGTGACCGGTCTGTTCCTCGCCATCTCGATGACCTCGGGTGGCGGCGCATGGGACAACGCCAAGAAGCTGATCGAGGACGGCGCGCACGGCGGCAAGGGCTCGATTGCCCATCAGGCCGCTGTCACCGGCGATACGGTCGGCGATCCCTACAAGGACACCGCTGGCCCGGCCATCAACCCCATGATCAAGATCGCGAACATCGTTGCGATCCTGATCATCCCGGCGCTGGTCGCCCTCGTCTAGAGCACGCAACGCGGGGCCCCGTCGACTGCGGTCGGCGGGGCCCTTCGCGTTTTCCGGGTCAGATGCCGGCGAGCAGGCCGCCGTCCACCGGCAGCGCCACGCCGGTGACCCAGGCGGCCTCATCGGAGCCGAGGTACACGAAGGCATCGGCGATGTCGCGCGGGGTGCCGAGACGCCCGATCGGGTGGAGCGACGTGGCAAAATCGCGCACGGCCTCGGGATCGTCCTGATCCGCGAGGAACGTGGTCAGCATCGGCGTCTCGGTGAACCCGGGGCACACGCAGTTGGCACGGATGCCATGCGGTGCACCGTCGATGGCGATGCACTTGGTGAGCATCACCACACCGGCCTTGGTGGCGCAGTACGCAGCCTGGTTGGCGCTCCCGTCGAGGCCGACCACCGAGCCGGTCAGCAGCACCGTGCCGCGCGATGCCTGCAGGTGCGGCCACGCGGCGCGCACGAAGCGGTGCACGCTGGTCAGGTTGATCGCGACCGTGTCATCCCACGTGGCGTCGTCGATGTCGGCGAGCGTCCCGACCGCCGGCCGGCCCGCGTTGAGGACGAGGAGGTCCAGACCGCCGAGTCGCTCCACCGTCGTGGCGACCGCCGCGGCGATCGCGGAGCCGTCACGCAGATCCGCCGTGACGTCGCCGTCCTTGAGATCGACGTTGATCACGTCCGCACCCTGGGCGCGAAAGCGCTCCACGATGCCTGCCCCGATCCCGGACGAGCCCCCGGTGATCAGCGCGCGCTTGCCCTGCAGTCGTCCAGTCATGGCGCGATTCTAGCGATCCGAGGCCGTGTCCCAAGGTCGCACCGGGCCAGGCCAAGCGCGTTTGGGCGTGCGGCAGGCAGCGGGTTGGAGCATCCGCGCCTGAGCCGGGCACCGCGAAGCCGCTGGCTCCCCGAAGCGAGGCTCAGACCCTAGGAGGCGGCGAGGACGCGCAGCGTGACGGGCCTGCTGGCGCAGACGCCGGTGGCCTCGATGGAGCTGATCGCGCGACGGGCAGCGCCCTCGGGTGCCGTGTGCGTGACGATCACGAGCTGGGCGCGGCCCTCGGAGGCTCGCTGGACGACGGAGTCGATCGAGACAGCCTCGTCGGCGAGGATGGCGGCGATCCGGGCCAGCACGCCCGGCTCGTCCTTGACGTCGAGGCGGATGTAGAGCGCGGACTCGACGTCGTCGGCCGGAACGAGCGGCAGGTCGCGGAAGACGCCGGCGGTGCGGGGGAAGCCCGTGCCCGACGTGCCGAGCACGCCCATCAGGTCGCCGATCACTGCGGAGGCCGTCTCATCGCCGCCCGCGCCGGGACCGACCAGCGTGACCTCGCGGATGGCGTCACCGCGCAGCATGACCGCATTGAACGAGCCGTTGACCCCGCTCAGCGGATGCGCGTGGGGGACGAGGGTGGGGGCGACGCCGACGACGACGCCGGCCTCGACGCGCCGGGCCTGGCCGATCAGCTTGACGCTGTAGCCCAGATCATTCGCGAAGGCCACGTCGACCGAGTCGAGCGTGTCGATGCCCTCGTGGGGCACGTCGTCGATGGTGACCTGCGTGTGGAAGGCGATCGAGGCCAGGATGGCGACCTTCGCGGCCGCATCGCCGCCCGTCACGTCCTCGGTCGGGTCGGCCTCGGCGTAGCCGAGGCGCTGCGCCTCGGCCAGCACGGTCGCGTAGTCGGCGCCGTCGGCCATCTTGGTGAGCATGAAGTTGGTGGTGCCGTTGACGATGCCGAGCACGGCGTTGACCTCGCTGGCGATCATCGACTCGCGGAGCACCTTGACGACGGGGATCGCGGCGCAGACGCTGGCCTCGAACCGCAGCTGAACGCCGTTGGCCTCGGCTGCCGCGAAGAGCTCGGCGCCGTGGCGGGCGAGCAGCTGCTTGTTGGCGGTGACGACCGACTTGCCGGCCGCGAACAGCTCGAGCATCCACTCGCGCGTCGGCGAGACCCCGCCCATCACCTCGGCCACGACGGCGATCGAGGGATCGTCGCGGATGGCGCTGAAGTCGTCGGTCAGCAGGCCGGGGCGCGGCTCGACCGATCGAGGGGCGTTGACGTTGCGCACGAGCGCTCGGCGCACCTCGACGGGCGCGCCCACGACGCGCTCAACGTCGGCCTGGCGTGCGGTGAGCAGACGGTCGACGGCGGAGCCGACGGTGCCGTAGCCAAGAAGTCCGATGCCGATGGGAGTGCTGCTCATATGACGCCTCAGGGTAGCGGTCGGGTACGGTTCATGGCGCATGTCGGCGAGCACTCGCACCCTCGGTCTGATCCGGCGCTATCGCGACCGCCTGCCCGCGTTCGACGACGCGAACATCGTCTCGATCGGCGAGGGCTCCACGCCGCTGATCCACGCCCCGCGCCTCGGCGATCGCCTGGGCGTGAACCTGTATCTCAAGTACGAGGGGCTCAACCCGACCGGCTCATTCAAGGACCGCGGCATGACGACTGCTCTGAGCGCCGCCAAGCAGGACGGCGCGCAGGCCGTGATCTGCGCCTCGACCGGCAACACGTCGGCCTCCGCCGCCGCCTACGCCGCGCGTGCTGGCATCCGCTGCGTCGTCGTCATCCCCGGCGGCAAGGTCGCGCTCGGCAAGCTGGCCCAGGCGCAGATCGCCGGAGCGCAGGTCGTGCAGATCGACGGCTCCTTCGACGATGCGCTGCGCATGGTGCGCGTGATGAGCGACGAGCACCCCATCACGCTCGTCAACAACCTCAACCCGTATCGGCTCGAGGGTCAGAAGACCGCGGCCTGGGAGATCATCGACGACCTCGGGCACCAGCCCGAATGGATGTGCCTGCCCGTCGGCAACGGCGGCAACATCACCGCCTACTGGCGCGGCTATCGCGAGTCCCTCGAGCGGGGGGACATCACCGCGCTGCCGCGCATGCTCGGCTCGCAGGCCGAGGGATCGGCTGCCATGGTCCGCGGCGAGGACGTGCTTCAGCCCGAGACCATCGCCACCGCGATCCGGATCGGCGCCCCCGTACGGCGCGAGGAGGCCGCAGCCGCGGCCCGCGACTCCAACGGCGGCTTTGCCGCGGCCGATGATCGCCAGATCCTCGATTGGTTCGGTCACGTCGTGCGGGACGAGGGCGTCTTCTGCGAGCCGTCGAGCGCCGCATCCCTGGCCGGGCTGGCCAACGCCCGCCGGGACGGGCTCGTCGCCGAGGGGGCCGAGGTCGTCTGCGTGCTGACCGGGAATGGCCTCAAGGATCCCGATACCGCCATCGCCGAGAGCGCACCGCCCATCACGATTCCCGCTGAGCGCGATGCGCTCGAGCGCATCGTGCTGGGTGACCACGCGTGATTGCAGTCGTCGGCGGCCTGATCGCCGCCCTCGCCTGGGGCTGCTCGACCATCCTCGCGAGCCGTGCGGCGCGCCAGATCGGCCCGGAGTCGACGCTCGGGTGGGTCGGTATCGGAGGCGCCGTGGTGATCACGCCGGTCGCACTGATCTACGGCATCAAGCCCGGCACGGAATGGATCGACTGGGCGCTCGTGCTGGTCGGCGCGGTGGGATCGGTCGTCGGGCTGCGCTTCACCTACAAGGCGCTGTCGCAGGGCAAGGTCGGCGTCGTCGTCGCCATCACCAGCACCGAGGGGGCGATCGCGGCGATCATCGCGTTCCTGTTCGGCGCCACCTTCGGCATCACCGCCGCGCTCGGCATCCTGCTGGCCACCGTCGGCGTCGCCGCCGTGGGGCTCGGGCGCCATACCTCGGACTCGGCCGAGGCCGTACGTGACAATCGTGCGGCGGGCGTCAACGCCTCGGTTGCGGCGGGCATCTTCGGCGCCTCGTTGTTCGTCTCCGGTGACGTCGCCATCCGCGTCGGCCCGCCGTGGGTCGTGATGGGCGCACGCTGGCTCGGCATCCTCACCATGGCGCTCCCGCAGCTCGCGCGCGGCCGGTTCAGCGCCGCCCGCCCGGCGGTCTACTTCGGACTGATCGCAGGCGTGCTCGAGTCGACCGGGTTCCTCGGCTTCCTCTGGGGCGCCGAGGTCAACGTCGGCATCGCCGCCGTGGTCGCCACCCAGTACGCCACGATCGCCACGCTGATCTCGTGGGTCGTGCTCGGCGAGCGGTTGTCCCGCGTGCAGCTGGCGGGCATTGCCGCGGTCATCACGGGCGTGATCGTGCTCTCGGTCTCGGGCACCGCCTGATGGGTCTCGTCCTCGGCCTGCTGTCGGCCCTCGTCTGGGGCATTGCCGGCGTCACGGGGAGCCTTGCCTCGCGCCGCATCGGCGCCACCAATGCGATCGGCTGGGCGATGCTGCTGAGCATGGTCGCCGCGATCCCGCTGGCCCTGCTGAGCGGCGCACCCGGACGCGTGGACGTGCGCACGGCGCTGTGGGTGCTGCTGATCGCCGCGTGCATGCTGGGTGGGCTCGTCTGCGTGTACGCGGGCGTGCGCTACGGCAGCATCAGCGTGGTGGCGCCGATCTCGGCCACCTACGGCGGCGTCGGCGCCCTCATCTCGATCATCGCCGGGGAACCGGTCTCCGCACTGATCATCGCGTCGCTCAGCCTCGCTGTGGCGGGTGCGTTCCTGGCCGCCAAGGGCGAGGCGGTGACCCCCGGTCAGCAGTACTCCAACCAGCGGATCGCCGCCCTGCTCGGAGGCGGCGCCGCGCTGGCCTGGGGCGTCCAGCTGTGGGCAGGTGGGCAGATCCAGGACGACCTCGGCGCCTCGTGGCTCGTCGCCTGCTCGCGTCTGATCGGCGTGGTGGTGATCTCGCTGCCGCTGCTCGCGCGCCGTCAGCTGATCGTCGATCGGACGGCGATCAAGCTCGCGTTCGTGGCCGGCATCGGCGAGGTGATCGGCTTCACGCTCTACCTGCGCGCATCGGCGTACGGCATCGCACAGGCCGCCGTGCTGACCGGCCAGTACGGCACCGTCGCGGCGCTGATCGGCGTCGCCGTGCTCAAGGAGCGGCTGCGCGGCATCCAGTACGTCGGCCTGGCGCTGATCATCGTGGCCGTGATTGGCCTGTCGATCGGCTGATCAGCCGGCAAGTGCGGCGAATATCTCGCCGCGCGTGCGCACCACGGGAGTGCCGTGCCCGCCCAGGGCGGCCTGAGCAGCGGAGATCGCGTCGTCGAGCGAGCCATCACCGGCGCAGGCAGCCTTGAAGGCCCGCGCGCAGCCGAGCTGCTGCAGCTCGAGATCGAGCGGCGTCGCGGGCAGTGCGCTGGCGACGGCGAGGTGATGGTCGGCCTTGGCAGCCCGGCGCAGCAGCGCGTTGAGCTCCGGATCGGGCACGAGGTGCACGGGTGCGTGGGCCTCGAAGAAGCGGGTCAGCTCGGCGCGCCAGTTGGCCGCGCCCTCGCCCGCCCAGGCGTCGATCGCCGCGAGAGCACCCGCTGCGTCGTGCGGCAGGGCGGCGGGGTCGAGCGGGGGAGTGCCGCCGAGGCGCCGCGACAGGTAGTCGGCAGCGACGGCGATCAGCGCATCCACGTCGGCCAGCGCGGTATCGACGATGATCAGCTTGCTCATTGACTGCCCCTGCGGTTGAACGCCATGGCCAGCACGATAGACGCGATGCCGATCCCGACCGCGTCGATGGCGACGTCCACGGGCGTGCCGTGCCGCGTCGGCACCGTTGCCTGGTGATACTCGTCGATGCCGGCGTACACGAGCGCGAGGGCGGCGCCAACGACCAGACAGGTCGTCACCCGGAGGTGCTGTGCACGCAGCCCGGCGACACACGCCGCGCACAGCAGTCCGAACGCGGCGATGTGCGCGGCCTTGCGCGTGACGGTGTCGAGCCAGCCGGTGGCAATCGCGAGGTCGGGCGTGGCGCTGAGCTTCCAGATGATCGCGCCGATCAGGAGCGCGGGAAGCCAGGCGAGTAGGCGCACCGCGGCAGCGTATCCGCTGTGACCTGCATCCAGACCGAGCGCCGTCCCGGCGCCTTCGTGCGAGACCCGTGCGCCTCCGCGCCGATGCGATCACGCCCGCGGACCGCTCGCCGACCAGGCTGGCCTCATGAACACCACGCTGCAGCGGCTCTGCGGGAGCCTCCTCATCATCATCGGCGGACTGGCACTCGTCGCGCCTGCACACGGAGCGGATGCCACGATCTCCTTCCAGCTCCCCTCGGGCGATACGTCGGGGATCACCGCCCAGACGGCACCCGGAGTGGCCGGCTGCATCAGCGGCTGCGCCTGGATGCGCATCCCCCGCGGCAGCGCGGTGTCCGCCCGCCGGCAGGCGATGATCGCGTTCAGCGCACCCGCGGGCACCACGATCGTGAACGCGGCGATCCGAGTCCGCTACCGCACCCGCAACGCCGCCGTCTCGGCACACACGCAGAGCCGCATCGGCGGCCGCTGGATCGATGGCAGGCGGCTGCGATCGGCAGGTGGCAGCACCACCACCGTCAACGCCGGACGCGGCGCCACTGCCGTGGGGATCACGCTCACGGCCGATGGCGGCGTGCCCGCACGTGCCGTCAAGTCCGACGCCGAGAACGCCGTCAGCATCGAGAGCGTGCAGCTGACGGTGCGCGATCTGGCCCCGCCGGGCGTATGGTGGACGGGCAGCGATCCCGCGACCGACAGCTGGCAGCGCGGGACGCTGTGCGGCAGCTTCGAGGCACGCGACGTCGGCCTCGGGGTCGATCACGTCGACTACGCGGTCGGCGCAGCGGTGGCGACGGTCAGCGCCGGCGCGGGCACGCGCCTGCAGCCCCGCCCAACCAGCCTTGGTTCGGGGATCTGCATCGATTCGGCTCAGGTGGGCGACGGCACCTTCGGCACGTCGCTAACGGCAGTCGATGCCGGAGCCGCGGGCAATCGCAGCGCCGCGGTCACCGGCCTCGTCCGGATCGACAACACCGCACCCGTCGTCGCCTACCAGGCGCCAACGGACCCCGAGGCGCGCCTGCCCGTCGCCCAGCTCACCGTGGCCGACAGCACCAGCGGCGTGGAACGGATCGCGGCCACCATCGACGGCCTGCCGGCCGTGGTGCACACGACCAACGGCGTCACCACCGTGGCTCCCATCGCACCGCTCCTGGACGGCACGCACCGGATCGCCTGGGAGGCGGCCGACCTGGCCGGCAACGTCACCGCGGGCGCCGAGATCTTCGGCGTCGCCGATACCACCGCGCCCACGATCGACGAGGCCCTGCCGCAGGGCGTGAGCACCGCCATGGCACCGGTCAGCGCGCACGCGATCGACACGGGCGCGGGGCTGTCTGCCGACGGCTGGCGCCTCGCGATCGACGGCATCGACGTGACCGGGGCGGCAGAGCTATCGGCCACCGGCACGATCACGTATCTGCCCAGCCGTCCGTGGTCCGAGGGCGATCATGCGGTGCGCGTGACGGCAGGCGACCGCAGCGGCAACCGCACGGTGCGCTCGTGGACCTTCTCGCTGCCGATCACGCCGCCTCCTCCTGCACCTCCGGTCGTCCCGGTCGCGCCGCCGGCCCCTGCGGCGGACACGGTGTCCCCGATGGATGCGCCCGCAACGACGCCCGATGCCGCCCCCGTCACGCGTCCGGCCGCGCCCTCGTTGACGCTGCGGGCCGCCGTGGTTCGCCTGCGGGCCGGAGGCAGGCTGCGCCTGCACGGTTCGCTGGCCGCTCTCAGCGCCCGCAGCGTGCGCATCGAGGCTCGAGTGGGGACGACGTGGCGGCTGGTGGTGAGGGTCCCCGTGGCCGCCGATGGGCGGTACGCCATCTCCGTCCGGCTGCCGCAGAGCGGCGGGTACGACGTCCGCGCCCGCGTGGGGCGGACCATCTCCAAGCCGCTCCATCTGACGGCCCGCTGAGGATGCGAGCGCGACGGAGGTCGGCTGCTAGTTTGGGACCCTATGTCGCATGACCCCCTCGCAGGACTGAACCCCGCCCAGCTGGAGGCGGTCAAGGCCGATCCCGGACCGCTGCTGGTGGTCGCGGGCGCCGGCTCGGGCAAGACCCGAGTGCTGACGCACCGGATTGCCCACCTGGTGGAACAGCGCGGGGCCCAGCCGTCCTCGATCCTCGCCATCACCTTCACCAACAAGGCGGCTGGCGAGATGGCCGAGCGCGTCAACGGGCTGCTCGGGCGCTTCGCCACCGGGATGTGGGTGATGACCTTCCACGCCGCGTGCGCACGCATCCTCCGAGCCGACGCCACCCGGATCGGATTCCGCCAATCGTTCTCGATCTACGACTCCTCCGACCAGATTCGCCTCGTGCGCTCGATCATCGAGGACGACCTGGGCAAGGACGCCAAACGCTATCCGGCGCGCGGCGTCCACGCGCGCATCAGCTCTGCCAAGAACCAGCTGCTGACGCCCGAGCAGTTCATCGCCGAGAACGACGGCTACTTCGACACGCTGGTCGGCGAGGTCTACGCCCGCTACCAGGCACGGCTGCTCGAGGCCGGGGCGATGGACTTCGACGACCTGCTCGTCCACACCGCCCACCTGCTGGAGCAGATCCCGGAATCGCGCGAGAAGTGGCAGAACGCCTTCAAGCACATCCTCGTCGACGAGTACCAGGACACCAACCACGCCCAGTACCGGCTGATCCGCTCGCTGGCGGCAGCGCACAACAGCATCATGGTCGTGGGCGACAGCGACCAGTCGATCTACTCGTGGCGCGGCGCGGATATCCGCAACATCCTCGACTTCGAGAAGGACTTCCCCAACGCGCGCACGATCCGCCTCGAGCAGAACTACCGCTCCACGCAGACGATCCTCGATGCTGCCAACGCCGTCATCCAGCACAACGATGACCGACAGGAGAAGAACCTCTGGTCCGAGCTCGGCGAGGGCGAGAAGGTCCGTGTCGTGGAATGCGCAGACGAGCGCAGCGAGGCCCGGTTCGTGGTCGGCCAGGTCTCGCGCGTGATCGGCGAGGGTGGCTCGCTGCGCGACGTTGCCGTGTTCTACCGCACCAACGCGCAATCCCGAGCGATGGAGGAGGCACTGCGCCAGGCCGACGTGCCGTACCGGATCATCGGCGGCACGGGCTTCTACGACCGCCAGGAGGTCAAGGACGCGCTGGCCTACCTGCGCGCGATCGCCAACCCCAGCGACGACGTCTCGTTGCGACGCATCATCAACGTGCCCCGACGCGGCATCGGCGACACCACCGTGACGCGACTGGCCGAGCACGCCGCATCCATGGGCGTAACCCTGCGCTCGGCGCTCGACGACGCCGACTCGGTGCTGCCCGGCGCCGCTGCGCGCAAAGCGGTGGCGGGCTTCAGCGACCTGCTCCAGCGCCTGCACAACGCCGCGGACACCCTCGAGCCGGCGCACCTGCTCGAGCGGGTCTACGAGGAGACGGCGATGATCGAGACCCTGCGCGCCGAGCGGACGCTCGAGGCCAACGGCCGGATCGAGAACCTCAACGAGCTTCTCGGCGTCGCCCAGTCGGCGGTCCACACCGGAGACGCGGAGGCCGATCTGGCGATGTTCCTGCAGGAGCTGAGCCTGGTCAGCGACGCCGACCAGCTGCCGACCTCCGAGGACGATGCGGCGGTGACGATGATGACGCTGCACACGGCCAAGGGCCTCGAGTTCCCTCGCGTGTACCTGATCGGCATGGAGGACAACATCTTCCCGCACGCCCGCGCCCTGGAGGAGGCCAACCTCGAGGAGGAGCGTCGCCTCTGCTACGTCGGCATGACCCGCGCGCGGGAGCACCTGACCATGACGTACGCGAAGTCGCGCAGCCTCTACGGCCGTCAGGACTGGAACCCGCCCTCGACGTTCCTTGGGGAGATCCCCCAGGACCTGATCGAGCTGGAGCGCGTGGGCTCGCGCGGCGGGACGTCGATGCCGTCGTCGCGCAGCTCGTACGCGGACCGCGCCCCGGTCAGCACGCCGATCCGCAAGATCGATCGCCAACCGGCCAAGGATCTGCCGGTCATCTCGACGGGCGACACGATTCGCCACCGCACCTTCGGCGAGGGCATCGTGATCAGCGTGCCCACCGCCGAGGAGATCATCGTGCGGTTTCCGACCTCCGGTGAACGGCGCCTTCACGTGGCGTACGCGCCGATCGAGCTGGCCTGACCTCGCCGCGCGACGGGCGGGGTCTGATAGATTCGCGTTCGGTCCGGGCGATTAGCTCAGTTGGTAGAGCACCGCCTCGACAAGGCGGGGGTCACTGGTTCGAGCCCAGTATCGCCCACTCGGACGCCTCCGCCAAGGCGTTCGGACTGTTCGGAAGCCGCCTTTCGGGGCGGCTTTCGGCGTTTCCGGGGCGGTGGCTGCCACCAGCCGGCGCCGCGTACGGCACCGGCTGATAGCGGCGCTCACACGGAGTGGTAGATCTCGAGGCGGCGATCGCTCAGCAGCGGGAAGATCTCGCCGGCCACCGTCGCCACGAAGTGCGGCGACTCGCAGTGCGCGACGAAGGCCGCCTCGTCGTCGTACTGCTCGTAGAGAAACAGCGCCGAGGGATCCTCGGGGTCGGTGTGGAGGATGTACGCCTGACAGCCCGGCTCGGCGTTCGACGGCGCGAGCATGGACTCGGCGAGCTCGCGCACGCGGCGCTCCTCACCCGGGTTGATCGTCCAGCGGACGGCGATGCAGTAGGCCATGTCGAGCTCCTCGTCGTTGATCATGGGCATCGTCGCACGGGCGGTACAGTGCACGCATGACCGCTCCCGCCCGCCTCTTCTTCCTGCCCGGCGCCGGCTCGTTCGCGCCGCACATCCTGCTCGAGGAGACGGGGATCGCGCACGAGCTCGTCCGCGTCATCCGCGACGATAGCGGCCTGCCGATCGAGCCCGCCGACTACCTGCACCTCAACCCCAGCGGTCGCATTCCGACCCTGGTCTGGCCCGACGGCACCGTCCAGACGGAGTCGGCGGCCATCTGCCTGGCCTTGGCCGAGCGCGCGGGGCGCGACAGCCTGATCCCCGCGATCGGCACCTCGGCCCGCCTCGAGGTGCTGACGCGGCTGACCTTCCTGACCAACACGGTGCAGGTCGCGATCCTGCGCGCGCGCTATCCGCAGCGCTTCGCCGACGACGACGCCGGCCGGGCGTCCGTGGCTGCCCGGGGCAACCACGACCTGACCGACCTGCGCGATCGCTGCGCGGCCTGGTACGCCAATGGCACGCCGTTCATCCGCGGAGAGGAGCCCGGCGTGGACGACCTGTTCCTGGGCATGCTGATCCGCTGGACCCGGCTGACCGACGAACCCTGGTGGGACGACGTGACGCTGGGCGGCTTCTACGACCGCTTCCACGCCGTGGCGTCGGTCGTCCGGGCCCGCGAGCAGGAGCAGCTCGAAGCGCGTCCGCCCGCGGGCACCTGACCTCAGTGGTCGTGGTGCGCTGCCGGCAGTGCCAGCAGCGCGACGACGCAACGCGCCCACTCGGACCCTGACGTCACGGTCATCTCACCGGCCGTCGGCGTCAGGACCGTCAGCGCGAGCGTGACCGCCGGCTCGTCGTGCACCAGGATGATCAGCGTGTCGCCCTGCTCCGCGAGGAGCTCGGCTGTGGCGTCGACGACGGGACGTCCCATGCCGAGCGCCTCGAACCGCGTCGAGCCGCCCTTGCCGAAGGAGCGGTGGTGCGGCTCGTGCAGCATCGAGCGCCAGCCCTCCGACGCCTCGACGGCGAAGGCGATGTACTCCAGTCCCTTGAGCTCCGACATCGGTTAGCG
>CANJXE010000015.1 GCA_947478745.1 Actinomycetota bacterium | reverse complement strand
TCGCACTCCCGTCCGCTCTCGGGGTAGGTCATCAGCACTTCGTGACCGCGCGCCGCGAGGGCGCTGGCGTAGTCGAAGGTGGCTTGCGTCGTGCCGCGCACCGAGATGGCGTCCTCGTGCAGAAGGACGCGCATCAGCCGCGCACGCTCTGCGACAGGTCCACTGGTGCCCGCCGCACCGGCAATCGCAACTCCGTGACGATCGCGCGCTTCACGACCGGATGCTAACGACGGCGGCGGCGCCTTGGCGCAGCCCCTCGCGAGCCGGGTCGGACATCGTTTCCGCGCTTTGCCGCCCACGCCGCCGTCAGCGGCGCCATCACGCCCTGCGCGCAGCGGTCCCACGAGAAGTGCGGGCAGCGCTCGTGGCCCGCTGCCATCAGCTTTGCTCGGCGGAAGTCATCGTCGAGCACGCGCACGACGACGCCGGCGATCGCCTCCTCCGAGGGCGGATGCACCAGCGCGGCGGCGGCGCCGTCAACCTCCGGCAGGCACGCGATGCGCATCACCCCGATCAGGCGCAGCAGGTTCTCATGGGGCTTCTCGGCGGCGACGCTGAGCACCACCGACCAGGGGCCCAGGCCGAACCGCACTCGCGTCTCCTGCACGTCGATGTTCGAGGCGCGGTGCTGCATCCCGAACCCGCGGCCGGCGACGTCGCTCCGGTCGCGCGGCTCCCGCAGACGGCTCTCGACGTCGTGAGCACCGAAGTCGGTGAAGACGACGAGATCGGCGCGTCGTGCCGTCGGAGGCACCAGGGTGCGCTAGAGGCGATCCGCGACGGACGGCGCACGGCGCCTCGATGTCCGTCAGCCCGATCAGGTCCGGGACTATGACCACGTTCGCGGCCCGCGTCGCGAGCGGCGCGGGCATCGCCGGGCTGAATAGCGCATCAAACCGCGCTGACGCGTGCGCGCCGAGGATCGTCGCCTCGGACGCAGTGTGCAGGCCGTGCACCCCGAGTACCCGTGGCAGGGCGATGCGAATCTACGGCGCCCATCCAGCCGCACGCAGACCAGCCGCACCGTATGCGTTCGCCACGACGGTGATCTCGGATCGCGGCGCGAGCCGGGCGAGCGCCGGAACCAGCTCGCGCACGTTGACCTCCAAGCCCCCATTCCCGGCTCGAGCAAAAGGGCGTTGATCCCAATGCGATCGGGTGGTGCGTTCACCGATCAGCCACGACCGCGCGGCCGCCCGGGAACGGCCGCACCCTCCCCCGATGCCACGGCACCGGGGGACCTCCTGCCGTACCCGCAGTGCGGGCGATCACCCGCTGCTCAGGCAGCGGGAACGGCGCGCTTCTTCATCGGCGGCAGGTGGATCGGCCGGCCCAGTGCCACCAGCCCGGCTTCCTTGAAGCCCTCGGCCAGCGTCGGGTGCGCCGCGATCGAGTCGGCGACCGTCTCGATCGTCGCCTCCGCGTCGAGGGCGATCACGCCGGCGTTGATGATCTCCGTCGCGTTGATGCCCACGACGACCACGCCGAGGAGCTCATCGTACGGTCCGCCGTGGATCGTCTTCACGAACCCGGTCTTGTCGGCGTACATGGCGGCGCGGGCGATCGCGGCGAACGGGAACGACCCGGTCTTGATGTCATCGCCGTAGGTCTCGCGCGCCTGCGCCTCGGTGAGGCCGACGGCCGCCACCTCGGGATCCGTGTAGATGCAGCGCGGCACGTGGCCCGACATCTCGACGTGATGGCCGGCGATGTTCTCGGCGGCGATCTCGCCCTCCTTGAAGGCGGAGTGCGCGAGCTGCCAGTAGCCGGCGACGTCGCCGACCGCGTAGATGTGCGGCTGGCCGGTGCGGCGCGTGCCGTCGGTGCGGATGCCCCGCTTCTCGTCGTGCGCGACGCCGATGTCATCGAGGCCGAGGCCGAGCACGTTCGGGGCGCGACCCGTCGAGACGAGGATGAGGTCGCCCTCGACCGAGCCCGGGCCGTCCGCTCCCTCGAAGTGCAGCGTCACGCCCGCGCCAGTCTCCTCGACCCGCGTGGCCTTGGCGCCGAGGTGCATGGCGATACCGTGGCTCTTGAACGACTTCTCGAGCGTCTTGATCGCGTCGGCATCCTCGTTGGGGATGAGGTGCGGCATGAACTCGACGATCGTCACCTCGCTGCCGAAGTGGTTGAAGATCGAGGCGAACTCGCAGCCGATCACGCCGCCGCCGAGCACGATCAGGCGCTTGGGGGCCTCGGCGACCGCGAGCAGTCCCGTCGAGTCGACGCACTTGGCGGAGTCGATGCCCTCGACGGGCGGCCGCACGGGATGCGAGCCGGTGGCGATCACGGCGCTCTTGAAGTGCACGTCCTCGCCGCCCTCCACGACAATCGTGTTCGGGGTCGAGAAGCGCCCCTTGCCGTTGACGACGGTGACGCCGTTGGCCTTGAGCAGCCCGCCGACACCGGAGACCAGCGCATGAACGATCCCGTCCTTGTTCTTCTGGACTTGGTCGAAGTCGAGCGCCGCGCCGGTGACCGCCACACCGAGGTGCGCGAACGTCTCCGTCGCGTCCTTCATCGCGTGCGCGGACTGGACCCAGGCTTTGGTCGGGATGCACCCGACGTTGAGGCACGTGCCACCCAGATTCCCCTGCTCGATCAGCGCGACCGACAGGCCCAACTGGGCCGCGCGGATCGCCGCCGGATAGCCACCGGGTCCACCACCGAGCACCGCAACGTCAACATCCATCGGTATTCCCGACTCCTCATTCGCGTTTCCCCGTCGGCAGGCGATCTCCGACGTCCTTGATGTGAAGTGTACCCGCGGTGCGGACGCCGCCGAAGCGCGAATCGGGCCGTTCGGGCAGGCTCTGCACGGTGCGACGGCCCTGACGAACCGCCGTGGCGCCAGAGGCTACGCTGCCGTTCCAGATGACCTCCGGGCACCCACTCCGCATCTGCTTCGTCTACGACTGCCTCTACCCGTGGACCGTCGGCGGTGCCGAGCGCTGGATGACCGCGCTCGCTCGCCACGCCGCGGACCGGGGCCATATCGTCACGTACATCACCCGACGCCAGTGGGACGACGCGGCACCCCCCGAGATCGACGGCGTGCGCGTGATCGCCGTGTCGCGCCAGGAGGACCTCTACGACGCGCAGGGGCGCCGCACGATCGGCGAGCCGATCCGCTTCGGCTGGGGCGTTTACCGGCACCTGCGGGCGCACGCCGACGACTACGACGTCATCCACGTGCACGCGACCCCGCTCTTCGGTGCGCTCGGCGCGGGATGGGCCGCTCGCCGCCGCGACGCGCGGGTGTTCGTCGATTGGGCCGAGGTCTGGACACGCGCCTACTGGACCTCCTACCTCGGGGTCATCAGCGGCACGATCGCCTGGGCGACGCAGCGAGCCTGCGTCCGCATGACCCAGCACGCATTCGTCCCCTCGCGACTCCACGCGCAGCGCCTGCTCGACGAGGGGCTGCAGGGCGGCCTGACGCGGCTGTCGGGGCAGTTCGACGGCGTCATCGAGACAGCGCCGATGCCCGCGAGTTCCGACCCCGTCGTGGTCTTCGCCGGGCGCCACATCCCGGAGAAGGGCGTGCTCGCCATTCCCGACGCGATCATCGCCGCGCGACGCGCCGTGCCCGACCTACGGGCGCGCATCCTCGGCGACGGCCCCGATTTCGTGGAACTCCAACAGCGCGTCGCCGACCTCGGCCTGCAGTCCGTGATCGACCTGCCCGGCTTCATCGACACCGAGGACGTCGGGCGGGCGATCGGCAGCGCCACCTGCATGCTCCTGCCATCGACGCGCGAGGGCTACGGGCTCGTCGTGGTCGAGGCGGCGGCCAAGGGGACGCCGTCGATCGTCGTGGCCCATCCCGACAACGCCGCCGTGGAGCTGATCGACGAGGGCGTCAACGGCTTCGTCGCGGCCTCGCAGTCGCCGGAGGATCTCGCCGCGTGCATCGTCAAGGCGATCCAAGGCGGTGCGGCACTCCGCGAGAGCACGTGGCAATGGGCCGTCGCCAAGGGACCGGACATGACCGTCTCCCGGTCGATGGCGCAGGTGCTCGCCGCCTACGAGACCGCCTAACCCCGCCGGCAGCGGACGACTCGGTCAGCGACCGCCGCGGGACGCGGCGAACGCCGCGCGGTACACCTCGAGCGTCTCGTGCGCAGCGCGCTCCCACGAGAACCCTCCGGCCTGTGCCAGCCCGACCTCGACCATGCGCTCACGCAGGGCGCTGTCGGCCAGCACAGCGCTGATCTCCACCGCCATGGCGTGCTCGTCCCGCGGGTCGAAGTAGCGGACGGCATCGCCGCCCACCTCCGGCAGCGACGCGGCGTTCGAGCAGACCACCGGGACGCCGCGCATCATCGCCTCGAGCACCGGAAGGCCGAACCCCTCGTAGAGCGACGGGAAGACGAGTACGTCCGCCGCCGCGTAGAGCGCCTCGAGCAGCGCATCGTCAACCCACCCGAGGAACTTGACGTCGTCCTCGAGCCCGAGCTCGGCGCAGCGCTGCACCAGCGTCTCCTGATGCCCGGTCGAGTAGCCGGGCAGCAGCAGCACCGGGCGCTCCGGCACCGGCATCAGCGCCATGGCCGCCAGCAGCCGCACCACGTTCTTGTGCGGCTTCATCCCGCCGGGGCACAGCGCGATGCGGCGCGTCCCGAGCCCGAGGCGCAGCCGCAGCTCGTCGGGGTCGCATGCGGGCGCCACGGTGGCGTTGTCGGCCGCGAGCGGGATCACCCGGATCAGCGCGGCGTCGAGCTGGGCCACCCGTTCCAGATCTCGTGCCGACGACTCCGAGATGGTGATGACGAGGTTCGAGCGCCGTGCGACCGCGGGCGCGAGCCTCCGCATCACCCCACCCCGCAGACCGGGCGACGAGTCGGGCACCACGTTGTAGATCAGGTCGTGGACCGTCGTCACCTGCGGCCGGCCGGGCCAGAGCGGTCCGGTCGCCGTCAGGTTGTGCAGCAGGTCGACGCGCTGCGAGCGCAGGAGGCGCGGCAGGAGCACCTGCTCACCGAACAGCCACTGCTCGCGACGTCGCGAGCGCACGGGCAGGACGACGATCTCGACGGCAGCCTGGAGGTCCAACAGCGGCTGCCAGTCCTTGGCCTCCTCCGGCACAATGGCGACAAAGCTATCGACACCAGCACTCGCCCGGATGACCTCGGGCAGCAGATAGCGCGCGTATGTCTCGAGCCCGCCGGTCTCGCCCGGGACCAGGAAGAGCAGGTTCCACGCGATCCTCATGCGCTGCCCCCGCCCCGTGTGGCGAGGAATGCCCGCACGTCGAAGACATGGCGGATCTCGGGCGGCAGTTGGCGTGAGACCGCAAGCACTGCGAGGTACGCCGAGGATGACACGATGGTCGCCACCACCAGATGATCGCGCAGCAGCCAACCGGTGGCACCCGCCACCGCGACGGCCGCCGCCACGGCCACGAGCACGCCCGTGCCGGGACGCACGCGATCCGCGGTCACCCACAGCGCCGCGATGCACGCAAACGCGAGGAACCCCTCGGCAACCACGGCAGCCACCGCAGCGCCCATGGCTGCGAATCTCGGGATGAGCACGAGCGCGAGTCCCATGCTCAACGCAAGGCCGAGCAGGTTGATGATCAGGACGGCGCGAATCCGACCGGCCGACATCAGCGTGGTCGCGCACGCGAAGGTCACGAAGGCGGCAAGCACCGCGACTGCCTGCATGCGCAGCACCGGTGCGGCCGGGATGGCGGCCGCACCGCCGAGGAGGCGAACGATCCACTCGCTGCCGACCTGGAGGCTCACCATCGCCCACGCACCCGCGAAGATCGCGAGTTCGAGGATCCGCGACGACGCAGCGCGCAGGCGCTCCACATTGCCCGCGGCAGCGCGGGTCAGGATGGGGAAGGCGCTTGCGATGGTGATCGCTGGCAGGGCCATCAGCACTGCAATGACCTGGAAGGACGTGGAGAAGTACCCCGTCTCGAGCGGCGTCGCCAGGAACGACATCAGGATCACCGTCAGGCGGAAGTAGAGCGTACTGACGGCAATGGCAAGCCCGAGAACCATCGTGTCGCGCAGCAGGGGTATCCAGTTCGACATGGCGAAGCTCGGGCGCAGCGACATGAGCCGGCGGACAATGAGCGCAGTGATCGCGAGTCCGATGAGGCCCGCGGGGATCGCGATCGCGAAGAATGGCAGCAGCGCTGCTCCCGTCAGGACCAACGTCACGATCAGGATGACGCTGACCGCCTGCCGGATGAGGTCGATCGCCGTGGCCCAGCCGAAGCGCAGGGTGCTGTGCAGCGGGACGACCACCGTGGACTGGATGAGGTGGAGCACCATCCCGATCGACGCCAATGCGGTCCCGAGCACCAGCACCTCGCCGTATCCCGCCACAGCGGCGAACCCGACCGCGATCATCCCGCCCACGACGCCGAGGCTGATGCGCATGCCCAGAAGGTTGGACAGCGCCGCGCTCCGCTCCGCGCCGCTCTTGGTCGAATACTCGCGTGTCGCGATGACGTTCAACCCGCCCTCGGTCAGCCCCGAGACGATCGCGATGATCGACATTACGGTGAAGTAGCGCCCGAACTCCACCTGCCCGAGGTACCGCAGCAGCAGCGGAGCGGAGATGAGCGCGAGCAGGAGGCCGGCCCCGTAGCCGACCACGCGGAGCGCGCTTCCCCGCAGAGCCGCAGGGCCGGCCGTCGCGGCTTCCAGGACGTGCGTGCCATCTCCGAGCGGGTCGTGACGTTGCTCCATCACTCCGCGGTCACGGCCCTCATGCGCGGCCGGGACACGAAGGCGCACTGCAATCTCCCACGCCGAGGCGACCAGTCGACCAGGTGGCGAACGGGATTCTCGTCAACGCGTCCATGCACCGCACAGTACCGGGATGACCGGAAGCGGCCGATCCCCGCTGGGCGTGGCCCCGCGCTCGACAGTCGCCAACGCGCCGGCCGCCATCATGACTGCCGACGGGTCCTGTCGCGGCCCGCTGCTCCTGTACGCTGAAGACTGGGCTGTTCGTCGCTCGACAGATCGAAGGACCGGGGGCTCCCGGGTATCCGTGGGAACGTCTGCACCGCTGATCGCATGAATCCAGCAAGACCACTCACCATCGATGTCGTGATCGCCGCCCATGGGCGCTACCCCTTGACCCGCAAGTGCCTGAGCCATCTGGCACGGCAGACGATGGACCACCGAGTCATCCTCGTCGACAATAACTCGCCCGATGAAACGGTCCAATGCACGCGAACGGACTTCCCCAACGTCCAGGTCATCGCGCTGCCGCAGAACCTGCCGTTCGGCAAGGCGACGAACCTCGGGGCGACCAGCGGGTCGGGCGACATCATCGTGATCCTGAACAACGATGTGGAGTGCCAGCCCGACTTCCTCGAGCACCTCACGGAGCCGTTCCTCGCGAGTCCCACAGTCGGCAGCGCGGCTGGACTCATCGTCCGCCCGGACGGGATGGTCGACAGCTTCGGTCTGACGGCCGACGCGACGCTGGCGTGCTTCCCCCGCCACCAGGGGCTGCCTCCCAGCACCGTGCTGCGGTCCGGGCTCGTCGCCTTCGCGCCGGCCGGTGCCGCTGCCGCCTATCGGCGCAGCGCCTGGGACGACCTCGGCGGCCTGGACGAGCGGTTCCCGGCCTACATGGAGGATTTCGAACTCGGACTTCGCCTGCAGGCCGCTGGCTGGAGCTGCGCGTTCGTCGACTCCGCCATTGCCGTCCATGTCGGCTCCGCGACCTTCGGTCGGAACTCCACCCGCCAGCGATGGTCCGGCGGCTTCGGTCGGGGCTACGTGCTTCGACGCTACGGCCTGACGAAGGGCAGACTCGCGCTTCGCAGTGTGGGCACGGAGGCCATCGTGATGGTCGCCGACGCAGTGCTCTCGCGGGACCTTGCCGCAGCACGTGGACGATGGGCGGGCTGGTCCGCCGCCGCGGGCCTGTCCGGTCGGCAGATGCCGCCCCCGCAGGTGGTCGACCACTCGGTGGGCTTCCTGCAGTCGATCGATTTCCGGCTCAGGGGACGATCCGCGTGAGCGACACGTGTCTCGGCAGGCCAGGTCCGACGGGCAGCCGAACCGGCAAGCCCCGGCGGGCTGGGCTGCGACAGGGCGGCCGGCTGTGACAACCGCGACGTGCGATTACTGCCTGAGTGCACTCGGCCGCACGCTGATCGCGACGGATCGGAATCGCCGCATCACCGCCGCGGAGTTCGAGTACGCCCGCTGCTCGGTGTGCGACTCCTGGTCGATGGTCACGCGCCCCGGGAACGTCGGCGAGTACTACCCGGACAACTACATTCCGCGGCGAACGGCAACCGAGCTGAGGTCCTCGTTCGCAGCCGAGCGGTATCGCATTGAGTTTCTGACCCGCCACGGCGTCCTGCCGGGCGCACGCGTCGTCGAGGTGGGGCCCGGCGATGGGTCGTTCGCCGCCCTCGCGACCGACGCGGGGATGCAGGTCGCGATCGTGGAGCGGACCGAGGAGGCCTGCGCGCATCTGAGCGACCTTCTGGGCGTCGAGGCCGTCTGCTCGAGCTCACCCGAGAGCGTGCTCGGACACTTCGGCTCCATCGACGCGATTGTCGCGTGGCACGTGCTCGAGCACCTGCCATGCCCGCGGGAGTTCCTCGAAGCGAGCGCCGCGGCGCTTCGCCCGGGGGGACTTCTGGTCATCGCCGCGCCCAACCCCCGAGCCACCACCTTCCGCATCATGGGCGCGCGCTGGCCGCACCTCGATGCCCCTCGCCACCACAGCCTCCCGGATCCGAGAGGCATCGCCCGCGCACTCCCGACGTCCATGGAGTGCATCGAGATCACCGACCGCGATCCCGGCAGCCGTCACTGGGAGGGGTTCGCCTGGCATTACCTCCTCCGCAACCCGGCCACATCGAAGCGCACCGATCGGGCCCTGCAGCTGGCAGGAGCGGCAGTAGCCAAGGGATCCTTCGCAGTTCGGCGGAGCGGACTCGGCGGATCGGCGTACACGGCGGTCTACCGCAAGGCGGATTCGGCCCTGTGACGACCCGCCCGAACGTCCTCGTCATCTGCGGCGAGCCCGTCGGCTCGACGATGTCGGGTCTCGGGATCCGCTGCGTCGAGCTCGCCCGCGCCCTCCGGGACGTCGCGGACGTGCGCCTCGCTGCGGCACGACCATCGCCGTCGTCGATCGAGGGCATCCCCGTCGTCACGTTCGAGCCCCATGCTCCGAGAGCGTTGAAGCCGCTCATCGGCGATGCCGACGTCGTCATCGCCCAACCGCAGTGGCCGGTCGTGGGAACGTGGCTGGAGCGTTCCAAGGCGATCGTCATCGTCGATCTCTACACACCCGAGACACTCGAAACGCTCGAGGCCTCCCAGGGCGAGCCGCTGAGGCGGCGAACGCTGCTGATCGATGCGACGCTCGATCGACTCGAGGATGCGCTCCGCATCGGCGACCGCTTCATCTGCGCGAGTGAGCGGCAACGGGACTTCTGGCTTGGCGCGATGGTCGCCCAGCGGGCGTTCTCCGCCGCGGAGCACGATGCCGATCCGACCCTGCGCGACGTCATTGAAGTCGTGCCGTTCGGGCTTCCCGATGCACCTCCGCCGCCGTGCTCCGAGAAGCCGATTCGCTGCCGCTTCCCGGAGATCGCACCGGCGGACGATGTGATCCTCTGGAACGGCGGGCTGTGGCCCTGGCTCGATGCCGAGACCGCGGTGCAAGCAGTGGGGATGCTCTCGCAGCGACGTACCGGCACCCGCCTCGTGTTCATGGGGGCGGCCAACGGCCCGCTCTCGGAGGAGTCCTCGGCGGCGGCCAGGCGAGCCGCCACGTCGCTGGGGCTCCTCGGCACCGTCGTCTTCTTCAACGACGCGTGGGTCCCGTACGACCAGCGCGCGTCATGGCTCCTCGAGGCGGACTGCGCGCTCTCCCTCCACCACGACCACCTCGAGTCGCGGTTCGCGTTCCGCACGCGGATGCTGGACTGCCTCTGGACGGGGTTGCCCATCGTGTGCTCGCCCGGTGACGTCTTCGCCGATCTGGTCACGGCGCGGAGCCTCGGGCAGGTTGCCGCCGCCACGAGTCCCGAGGCCGTCGCCGCGAGCCTCGAGCGCGTCCTGAACGCCGGGCGGAGCTCCTTCGCCGGAGCGTTGGGCTCCGCGGCCGACGAGTTCCGCTGGTCGCAGGCCGTCCGCCCGCTCGCCCGCTGGATCGTCTGTCCCCCGCTACCGCGGGAGCGACCGCGCAGGCCCGTCTTCGGCCGCAGGTCGAGGAGCATTGCGTATCGCGCATTGCGCGGGATGCTCGCCCGCCGTCAGCGATCCGCCCCCGGTGACAGGTAACCGCCGCAGGCACCGCAGGACAGGACAGGACAGTCGCTACCATGGCATCGGATGCCAGCCGCTTCATGAACCCGAAGTACTCGATCCTCCTGCCGACACGCAACGGCGGCGCACTCCTCGAGGGCTGCATTCGCTCGGTGCTCTCGCAGGAGCGTGACGACTTCGAGCTCGTCGTCTCGGACAATGCGAGCGATGAGGAGAGCCAGGAGGCGATCCGGCGCTTCGCCGACGACAGCCGCCTCGTGACGCTGCGGCAGAGCGAGCCGCTGGGCGTCACCGGGAACTGGCTCGCCTGCCTGGACAAGAGCCGCGGCGAGCGGATCGCGCTGATCGGCGATGACGATCGACTTCTGCCCGGCTACTTCGAAGCGGCGGATGCGCTGGTCGATACGTACCGCGATCCCGACGTCGTGCTCTGCAACGGCATCGGATTCCTGTTCCCGGGGTTGGAGGGGTCGACGCAGGCGCACTTCTCCGACCCGTTCTACGAGATGGATCCAACGCTGCCGCGCGACGGGCTCATCTCGCAATCGGTGCGCCGGCGACTGGTGACGGAGATGTTCGCGTTCCGCTTCCCCATTCACATGAACATGCAGGCGGCTCTCATCCACCGTCGCTGCCTCGACATGCTTCCCGGCCGGTTCTTCCGGGACCCGTTTCCCGACTTCTACACGATGAATGCGCTCATGCTGAAGGCCGATACCTGGGCGCTCTCCTCAGAGACGCCCGTCGTCATCGGCGTATCGCCGAAGTCCTACGGGCGCACGATCCACAACGCCGGCCAGCAGGACGAGGGCCTCGCCTACCTCGGCATCGACCTCGGGTTCCCCGGCTGGCTTCCCGGCAACGACCACCACAGCGGAACGTGGAAGGTCCTCCTCGCCCTCAAGGAGGACTTCCCCGATGAGTTGGCCGGCTGCGAGATCGACCGTCAGGCCTACGTCGTGGGACAGGTCCGCGCGCTCGTCATCCAGTACCAGCTGGGTGGCATCGAACGGCGCGAGCTCCTCCGCCGCCTGAGGCTCCTCTCGGCCCGCGATTGCCTCGCTGTGGGGACGTTCGCACTGAACCTCCGGAGGATCCGCATGGCGCGCAGCACGTTGACCATCGACGCGGGAGCTGCACTACCGCAACTGTGGCCGGGCATGCAACCTCTGCCGACGGTGCGGGACATAGACGAGTTCCTGGCGTGGCTCGCCCTCGAGGAGCGCGAACGTCCCGCGTAGCCCATGCCGCGAGTCACCGCAGCCATCCTGACCTGGAACGGACTTCACTTGCTGGAGCCGCTCATGCAGAGCCTCGTCAGCCAGACGTCCGAGGAGGTGACGACGGTCGTCGTGGACCAGGGATCGAGCGATGGCACCGCCGACTGGGTCCGCGAGCACTGGCCCGATGCCACGCTCGTCTGCCTTCCCGCGAACGTCGGCGTGACAGCGGGATTCAACGTCTGCCTCGACGCAGCCGCCGGAGCGGACCTCATCGTCCTCCTCAACAACGACATGGTCCTGCAGCCTGATTTCATCGCCCACCTCGTCTCGACCATGGAGGCCCATCCGCGGGCGGCAGTCGCGGGCGGGAAGCTCCTCAATGCGAACGACCGCTCCAAGCTCGATGGAGCCGGCGACACGTTCTCGTGGCGGGGGACGGCCTTCCGGCGCGGGCACGGCGACGTCGATATCGGCCAGTTCGATCGGGAGGAGCAGACCTTCGGCACCTGTGCCGGCGCGGCGATGTACCGACCCTCCGCCATCGCCGACATCGGCGTGTTCGACGAACGCTTCGGGGCATTCCTCGAGGACGTCGATTGGAGCTTTCGCGCCCGCCGTCGCGGATGGGAATGCTGGTACGCCCCTGATGCCGTCGCCCTCCACATCGGAAGCGCGACCATCGGGCAGGGGCTGACGGACTTCACCGCCTACCACCTCTGGCGCAACGGGCTCTGGGTCGTCGCCAAGAACTACCCGGCCAGCGCCTTGGTCCTGCACGCTCCCGCGCTCCTCACGACGCAGGCGCTGCAACTCGCGGAGGCGCTGCATCGACGACAGTTCCGAGTGTGGAGACGAGCGGTACGAGATGCGCTGGCATCGCTGCCGGCGGTGGTGCGTCAGCGCGAAGGGGCTCGCACGCGCCCGTTGTCCCCTCGCTCTTCGCTGGACTTCGTCATGGAGCCGGCTTGGAGTCCCCTGGTCCGCGGCTGGGCCGACAGGGCGCGAGGGCCGTTCCGGCGCCGCTCCGAGCGATTCGCGAAGTAGGGTGAACGGGTGACGGGCAGGAACACATTCTGGCGCGGCAAAACCGTGCTGATCACCGGCCACACCGGCTTCAAGGGCGCATGGCTGAGCGCATGGCTGCTCGCGCTGGGCGCGAACCTTCACGGCCTGTCGCGCGACGTGCCGACGACGCCCTCCGCCTGGGCGCTCACGCACCTCGATGAGGACGTGGCCACGACGTGGGGAGACATCCGCGATGCATCCGTCGTCCGGGCGACGTTCCTGCGGGTGGACCCCGAAGTGGTCGTGCACATGGCGGCGCAGCCGTTCGTCCGACGCTCCTACTCCGAACCCGTCGAGACGTTCGAGACCAACGTCCTCGGAACCGTCAACGTGCTCGAGGCAGCGAGGGCGTCCGAGCACCTCCGGGTCGTCGTGAACGTCACGTCGGACAAGTGCTACCGGAACGAGCCGGCGCTGATGCCCTTCGGCGAGGGTGCGCCGATGGGAGGGGCAGACCCGTACTCGGCCTCCAAGGGCTGCGCCGAACTCGTCGCCGAGTCGTACGCCCGGTCGTTCTTCGCGGCATCCGAGACCAGCCTCGTGTCCGCACGCGCCGGCAACGTGATCGGCGGTGGCGACTGGGGCGAGGACCGCCTCGTCCCCGATCTCATGCGCGCGGCAGTGACCGGAACGCCCGTTCGCCTGCGCGATCCCGCTGCGACGCGTCCTTGGCAGCATGTCCTGAATCCGCTCTCCGGCTACCTCACGTTGGCGGAGCGGGCATGGGTCGATCCCTCGATCGGCGGTGGGTGGAACTTCGGTCCCGCCGAGGCCCAAAGCGCTTCGGTGGGGCAGGTGGCAGAGGCGGTTGCCGCGATCTGGGGCGGCGCGCCGCTGTTCGCACTCCCCGTGGGAGACCATCCGGACGACCCGGCTGAAGCGACCACGCTGAGCATCGATTCGAGCAAGGCGCGGGAGCAGCTCGCGTGGGAGAGCCGCTGGGATCTCGACGCATCGATCCTGCATACGACGGAGTGGTACCGACACGTGGCGCAGGGTGGCTCGGCGCGAGACGTGACGCTGTCCCAGATCCAATCGTTCATCGATTCCCCCGCAGTTGCCACAAGGAGGCGCTCATGAAGGCAGTCATACTCGCCGGCGGTCTGGGCTCGCGCCTGAGTGAGGAGACCACGTTGCGCCCGAAGCCCATGGTTGAGATCGGCGGCAAGCCGATCCTCTGGCACATCATGCGGCACTACTCGCTGTTCGGCATTGACGAGTTCGTCATCTGCCTCGGCTACAAGGGCTACATGATCAAGGAGTGGTTCGCGAACTACGCGCTCCACACCTCAGACGTCACGCTCGACCTCGCGACGGGCGAGCTTCATGTGCATAGCTCCCGCACGGAGCCATGGCGCGTGACGCTGATCGATACGGGCGCGGCCACGATGACGGGCGGCAGGCTCAAACGCGCACTCCCGTACCTCGACGACGAGACGTTCATGATGACCTACGGCGACGGCGTGGCCGACATCGACATCAGCGCGCTGCTCGAATCCCATCGCCTCAGCGGGCTGGAGGCGACCGTCACCGCGGTGCAGCCCCCGGGGCGATTCGGTGCCCTGCGGATGGAGGAGACGGGCAGCAGGGTCGAGGCCTTCGACGAGAAGCCGCAGGGCGACGGCGCGTGGCTGAATGGCGGGTTCTTCGTGCTCGAGCCGGGAGTCATCGACCGGATCGCCGACGACTCCACGGTGTGGGAGGAGTCGCCGCTGCGCTCGCTCACAGCGGATGACCAGTTGAACGCCTACCGGCACCGTGGGTTCTGGCACCCGATGGACACGCTGCGCGACCGCGAGTACCTCGAGTCGCGGTGGGCCTCGGGCGACGCGCCGTGGGCGCAGGGCCGCGATTGATGGCCGGCTCCGTGGGCGCACGCTGCCGCGGCTGCGGCGCGCTGCTGACGTGCACCTTCGCCGACCTCGGTCTCTCGCCGCTCGCCAACGCGAACCCGCACGTCGCCGACGCCAACGCCGGCGAGACCTTCTACCCGCTCCACGCACTCGTCTGCTCGGAGTGCCTCCTCGTGCAGCTGGAGGAGTTCGAAGCGCGCGAGAGCATCTTCGACGACGAGTACACCTACTTCTCGTCCTACTCCACCTCGTGGGTCGAGCATGCGCGGCGCTTCGCGGACACGATGACGGAGCGGCTGTCGCTCGACCGGACGAGCACGGTCGTCGAGGTCGCCTCGAACGACGGGTACCTCCTGCAGCACTTCCTGCCCCGCGGCATCGCGGTGCTCGGCGTGGAGCCGACTGCGAACACCGCGGCGGTGGCGATCGACAAGGGGATCCCCACCCGCACTGAATTCTTCGGCGAGGCCGTCGGGCGCGACATCCTGTCCGATGGCGGAGCGGATCTCCTAGTCGGCAACAACGTGTTCGCACACGTCCCCGATCTCGTGGACTTCACCCGCGGACTCAAGGCGGCTCTGAAGCCCACGGGCGTGATCAGCCTTGAGTTCCCCCACCTCATGACGCAGATGTCCGACATGCAGTGGGACACGATCTACCACGAGCACTTCTCGTACTTCTCGCTCCGCTCCGCGCAGTTCGTGCTGGAGTCGCACGGGCTCCGCGTGTTCGACGTCGAGCGCCTGCCGACCCACGGCGGCTCCCTCCGCATCCTCGCCTGCCACGACGGCGATCCCCGCCCAACGCTGGACTCCGTGCAGCACGTTCGGGAACTCGAGACGGCGGCGGGTCTCGACGACCTCGCGACCTACCTCGCCTTCGATGCCGCCGTCAAGCGAGACAAGCTCGAGATCCTCGCGAAGATCATCGAGCTGAAGCAGAGCGGAAAGCGGATCGTCGGCTACGGCGCTCCCGCGAAGGGGAACACGATGCTGAACTACTGCGGCATCGGTCGCGACATCATCGACTTCACCTGCGACCTGAACCCGCACAAGCAGGGCCGGCTGCTGCCCGGATCGCGGATTCCGATCCTCTCGCCCGACGCCATCGCGGAGGCGCGGCCCGACATCGTCTGGATCCTCCCGTGGAACCTCAAGGACGAGATCTCGGAGCAGCTCGCGTACATCGACGATTGGGGCGGGCGGTTCCTGTGCCGCACCCCGGACCTCCAGACCCTCGCCCCCGCGCGCTGATCCGATGCGCATCGTCGAGACCCCCATCAACGGCATCTGGGCACTGAAGGCGACTCCGCTCATCGACGAGCGGGGGTGGTTCGCGCGGCTGGTCGACGTGGACGAGATCTCCGCCCACGCGCTCCCCTTCACGATCGTGCAGGCGAACGCGTCCTTCAACGCGAAGCGCGACACCCTGCGCGGCCTGCACTACCAGGCCGAACCGCACGGAGAGGTCAAGATCGTCCGCTGCACCGCCGGCGTGATCTTCGACGTCGGGGTCGATATCGATCCTGCTTCGCCGACCTACCTGCAGTGGCACGGATGTGAGCTCTCGTCGGACAACCACGACGCGCTGCTGCTCGGACCCCGCATCGCCCACGGCTTCCAGACGCTGTCCGACAATGCCGAGGTCCACTACCTGATGGGTGCGCCGTATATCGCAGCTGCGCAGCGCGGGCTACGCTGGGACGATCCGCAGGTCGGCATCACCTGGCCGGACCCGATCAGCGAGCGGATCCTGTCCGATCGGGATCTCGAGTTCCCGCTGCTCCCGGCGTGACGCGGGTCCTCGTCACCGGTGCCGGCGGGTTCATCGGAGCCCATGCCACCGCGGCCCTGCGATCGGCGGGACTCGACGTCCACACCGTCTCCCGCACCACCCGAGCGACGGACGATCCTCGCACGCACCACCCTGCCGACCTGCTCGACGATCCGTCGTCGGTAGTCCGGAAGGTCCGGCCGGACGTGCTCGTCCATCTCGCCTGGGACACGACGCATGGCGCGTTCTGGACGAGCCCCGCCAACGAGCTCTGGCTGGACGCCTCGACGACGATGCTCCGCGAGTTCCTCGCTGGTGGCGGACGGCACGCGGTGATCGCCGGGACCTGCGCCGAGTACGACTGGAGCGCCGGCCAGCAGGTGCTCCACGAGGACTCGAGCCCGATCCGCCCCGTCTCGCTCTACGGCGAGGCCAAGGTACGGCTGCATGAGCGCGCGCTCGAGCTGGCAGCGGAGCACGACGCCGGCATCGGGTGGGCGCGCATCTTCTTTCCCTACGGACCGGGCGAGGATCCCCGCAAGCTGGTCTCGTCGATCGCGCTCTCGCTGCTGACGAACCGCCCCGCACAGGTGCGTTCCGGCTCGCTCGTGCGCGACTACGTCTACGCGCAGGATGCGGGGCAGGCGCTGGCCGCCATGGCCACGTCGCGCCTGGCGGCCGCGGTCAACGTCGGCTCCGGACACGCCACACCGCTGGCCGTGATCGCACAGGGAGTGGCCGACATCGTCGGCCGCCCCGACCTCCTGGAGATCGGGCACGACGAGGGCGCCGACGTCAATCCCGTGATCGCCGATGTCTCCCGGCTCCGCGACGAGGTCGGCTACGTCGCGGCGACTCCCCTCGACCGCGGGCTGCGGGCCACGATCGCCGCGCTGTCCGAGACCGCGGCGACCTAGGTCGTTCGCACGGTCAGGCCGGCAGCCGGCGCCAGACCTGGTTGAAGAACTGCGGTTGGATCGGATCCTCGCGCCGCGCTGCGAGCTCCCACTCGGCACCGAGGTCATAGTCGGCCTCGCACAGTTCGACCTGATCGAGCTCGTTGCACCACCGCTTCCACTGCTTGAGGTAGACGACGCCCCGCGACTTGGCCGCAAGGAGCCCGAGGTACGCATCCGCCTGCTGGCGGGGCATCTCCGGCAGCGTGGAGATCGTCTGGGTGACGTCGAACCAGCCGTCCGGGAACAGCTCCAGCTGGGCCGGGGTGAAGAACGCCACCACCCCGGGGGTGAGGCGGTCGACGATGCCATCGAACGTCGCGTCGGGGTCGAACGCCACGACCCGCTCGGCACCGTGGACCTGCGTCAGGTACCACTGCGCGACGGCCAGCGCGGGCGGGATGTCGAACACGCAGTAGACGACGCCACAGGCCTTGAGGAACACGTCCGCGAGGCGCCCGTATCCGGCGCCGAGCTCGGCCACCCGATCGCCATCGCGGAGCGGTCGAGCCGCGTCGACGAAGGAGAACTCGATGATGCTGTTGGCGAGATCCTGCGAGATCGCATGCCCGGACACCGTCACCGGCAGCGGATTGCCCTGTGGCGGCTCGCTCAGGCGGTCGGTCAGCCCATGACGGTCGAACCGCCGAGCAGTGTCCCAGACCGTCGCGACGAACGTCCGGTACTTCCAGCTCTGGAAGCGCGTGAAGTCGTACCGCTCCGTGCGATCCAGCGTCCGGATCCCCTGGACTCCTCCATGCAGGCGGGCTCGCAGCGGACGGAGGCTGGGACGTCGCAGCCAGTTCGCGAACGCCCGCTGGATCTGAGGGTCGTGAACCGACCGGACCATCCAGTTGTAGTAGTTGTTGGCGATCGTGCGCTTGAAGTTCTCGATGCCGGCCAGCTCGAGCATCGCGACGTTGCTGTCGATCAGGTCGTCCCAGAACGCACCCGGGTGGAAGACCGCCGGTCCGTCGCGGACGCTGACCCGCATCCGCTCGACCTCCGAGATCAGGTCGCGCGTCTCGCGGGAGAGCACGGGCGCACGACGGTCGCTCACTGCCGAGCCAGCGGTAGGCACTCGGGGCGCATACGGCGATTGGCACAGCGGTGGAGCACCAACCGTCGGGCCTACGCCGCGCCGGTGCGCATGCGGTTGATCGTCGCCAGCAACTCGGCGGTATCGACCTCGTCGAGCTCCGAGTGTCCACCCGAGCGGATCGTCAGCGACGCCCACGCCATCAGGTCGCGCATCGAGACCATGCCGACCACGCGACCGTCCTTGACGACGGGCAGGTGGCGGAACTTGCCGTCGACCATGATCGCCATCGCCTCGGGGACTGCGGTGGAGGGCGATGCTGCCAGCACGTCGCGCGTCATGCGGTCCTCGACGAGCTGATCCGACGAGCCGCCGTCGCGGAAGACGCGGAGGAGGTCGCGCTCGGAGATCATGCCGACGAGCGCCCCGTTGTCGACGACGACCGCGGCTCCCGTATCGACGTCGATCATCCGGCGCGAGGCGTCGGCGAGTGTCGCGGTCGGCGAAACGACGGCGAACGTCGTGGCCATGATCTCTGCGAGGTCCATGGCTGCATCGTAGTGGGCGCGGGGCTAGACGGCGAGGGTCTGCTCGAGCGCGGCCGCGAACGCGACGCCCGTTGCCGCCCAGTGCCGCGTCTCGGCAAATGCCATGCCCGCAAGGATCAGCCTGCTTCGCTCAGAGTCGGAGCGCAGCACCTTGGCGAGCGCCTCGGCAAGCCGTGGCGCGTCACCGGGATCGAAGCGCACTGCAGCACCACCGGCGGCCTCATCGATCGACGGGTCGCTGCTCGCCAGCACCGGGGTCCTCGCTGCCATCGCCTCGACCACGGGCATGCCATACCCCTCGAACAGGCTCGGGAAGACCAGGCCCGACGCGCCGGCGACGATGCCCGGCAGCTCGTCATCGCCGACGAATCCAAGCAGCGTCGTCCGTGCCTCGATGCCCTGCTCGCGGATGCGCTGGCGGATCCGTTCGGCGTCGCGATCGGGCGAGCCGACGATCACCAGCCGCGCCTCGCGGTTGCGCTTGGCCACCACCGCGAACGCGTCGATCAGCACGCCGAGGTTCTTGCGCTCGTTGAGCGTGCCGACCGCCAGCACGTACGGTGCACCACCGAGGATCGCCGGCGGGACGGGCGCTGCGTCGAAGAACGCCTCGTCAACGCCGGGGTAGACGATCGAGATGCGCTCGCGGTCGACGCCGAGCTCGCGCACCACGTCGCTCGCCGTGGCCTCGGAGATGCAGACGATGCGATCCGCCCGGTGCTTCAGCGAATCGAGCGTGCGCAGGTGGAAGCGCCTCGTCTGCTCGTCCACCCATTCGGGGTGCAGGAGCGGGCCGAGGTCGTAGACGATCGAGACGCGCTTGCCGCCTGCCTGCCGCGGGTGGAACCACTCCGAATCGACGAAGGCATCGACCCGTCCGGTGACGGCTTCGAGCGTCGGCACCGGCGCCGAGGAGATCGCCCGGCGCAGAAAGCGCGCACCGGGGACCTTGATGTGGCGGTGCTCGACGTTCGGCGGCAGCTCGCCGATCGAGGCTCGCAGGCGCGCGGTGCCCTCGCCGCCGGCGAACGAAACGGCGACGAACTCCCAGTCGGGTCGGGCCCGCGCGGTCGCGTAGAGCGTCTCGCGGGTGTAGCGCCCGATGCCCGTCGTGGGCATGCAGAGCGTGGTGAGGTCCCAGCCGATCCTCACTTGCCTACGGTCTCCTCGATCGCCTGCGCGATCGCCTCGCCTGCTGCTGACCACGTGAAGGTGGCCGCATGCACGCGCCCGCGCTCCACGAGCTGCGACGCGTGCGCGCCGTCGTCGAGCACGCCGCCGATGCTCGCTGCCATCGCCTCGACATCAAGCGGATCGAAGCGCGCAGCGGCATCGCCGCAGGCCTCGTCGAGCGACGTGCTCGCGCTGGCGGCCACCGGAATGCCGACGGCCATCGCCTCGACGACCGGCATGCCGAAGCCCTCGTAGAGGCTCGGGAAGACCAGCAGCCGCGCGGCAGCGACGGTGGAGGCGAGCTCCTGATCCGAGATGTAGCCGAGGCGGTGGACGCGCTCGGCGACGCCCAGCTGGACCACGGCCTCGCGGATCGCGGGTTCATCGACGTCGGCGGCGCCCACCACGACCAGGTCGAGCTCGGGCCGCGCCCGGGCGATGATGGCAAAGGCCTCGAGCATCCGCAGCAGGTTCTTGCGCGCGTTGGTCGTGCCGACGACGACGATGTACGACCGGTCACCAACAGCCGCCGGAGCCGCAGCCACGGCGTGTCGGTACTCCTCGCCTACGCCCGGGTACGCGATCGCGATGCGGTCGGGTGCGATGCCGAGGTGCTCGACGAGGTCGCGCTTGGTGGCCTCGGAGATGGCGACGATGCGATCAGCACGATCGCCGATCTGCCGGAGCGAACGCAGATGGGCCTTGCGGGTGCGAGGCGAGACCCACTCGGGGAACAGCAGCGGAATCACGTCGTAGACGGTCGCGAGGCGCACCCCGCCCTGCTGGCGCGGCCGAAACCACTCCGAATCCATGAAGGCATCGACCTCGCCGCTGAATCGCTCGAGGCTGCGGAATCCGAAGTCGGTGGCGAGCCGCCGCGTGACCCACGCCGGGCTCTTGACGGTCGGCCGCAGCGTCACGTTGGCGGGCATGCCGGCAAGCGAGGCCTCGATGCGATCGACGCCCTCCTGCTCGGCGACGGCGACGGCGCGGACGTCCCAATCGGGCCGCGCACCGGCCATCGCCTCCAGCGAGCCGAGGATGTACCGGCCGATGCCGGTCGGCGGGACGCTCAGCGGTGTGACTTCCCAGGCGACGCGCACGCCCTAATCATGCGCGAGCCGTCGGCTCAGGCGAGCAGCAGCACGGGCTGCTCGAGCCGCTTCTTGAACGACTGCAAGAGCGCAGCCCCACCCGCACCGCTGGTGGCGCGGTGATCGCACGACAGCGTGACGGTCATGATCGGCCGCACGACGACCTCGCCGTCGCGCACGACGGGCGTGTCGACGGTGGCGCCGACGGCCAGAATCGCGGACTCGGGAGGGTTGATGATCGCCAGGAAGCGCGTGACGCCGAACATGCCGAGGTTCGAGACCGTGAAGGTGCCGCCCTCGATCTCGTCCTGCAGGAGACGGCCGGCACGCGCGCGCTCGGCGAGGTCCTGGCTGGTCTTCGCAATCTCGACGAGGCTCTGCTCGTCGGCGTGGCGGATGACGGGGACGATCAGGCCCTCGTCGAGCGCCACGGCGATGCCGACGTTGGCGTGCGCGTGGTAGGCCAGGCCCTCGGCAACCCACGAGCGATGCACGTCGGGGTGCTCGAGCAGCGCGAGGGCCGAGGCGCGGATGATCAGGTCGGTGACGCTGACCTTGACCTCGCCCTCGAGCGCGACGTTGAGGTCCTTGCGCAGCTGCAGCGCCTTCTCCATGTCGATCTGCGCCTCGACGTAGAAGTGCGGGATCGGGCCGTTCGACTCGCCCATGCGCTGCGCGACCGCCTTGAGCATCGCCGATGGACGCTCGATGCGCGTCTCGTCGGCGAGCGCGGCCGGCATCGGCTTGGCCGGTGCAGGCGTCGGGCCCTGGGGCGCGGCCGTGGCGGGTGCGATGCCCTCGGCGCCGACCTTGCCGATCAGCTTCTCGACGTCGATCTTGACGATGCGGCCCTCGGGGCCGGAGCCCTTGCCGGCCAGCACGCGCAGATCGATGCCGTTCTCCGACGCGAGCTTGCGGGCGATCGGGCTGGCACGCACCTCAGACGCCGCCGGGGCAGCGGTTGCGGGAGCGGCTGCAGCCGCGGGTGCGTCGCCCGTGGACGCCGCGACCTCAACGGGTGCGGCGACGGGAGCGGCGACGGGAGCGGCGGCCAGCATGTCGGCCGGCACCTCCTCCCCGGCCTGGCCGGTGATCGCGATCGGCGCGCCGAGCTCGGCCTCGGCGCCATCGGGCACGAGGATCTTCAGCAGCACGCCGTCGGCGTAGGCGCTCAATTCCATCAGCGCCTTGTCCGTCTCGATCTCGGCCAGGACGTCGCCGTTTCCGAAGGCGTCGCCCTCCTTGACGACCCAGCGCGCGATCGTGCCGCGCTCCATCGTGTCGGACAGACGGGGCATCACGAGTTCTTCGGCCATCAGGCGTCCACCAATCCGCAGTCGGCGAGCAGCCGTCGCGCGGCCGCTCCGATCTTGTCCTCCTGGGCCAGCGCCGCCAGCTCCAGGTTCTTGGCGTACGGCATCGGGGCCTCGGCGCCGCCGACGCGCTCGACCGGCGCGTCGAGCTCGTCGAAGCAGGCGCGGTGCAGGCGCGCGGCGATCTCGGCGCCGATCCCGAACGTCGCCCAGCCCTCCTCGGCCACCAGCGCGCGGGTCGTCTTCTTGACGCTCGCGATGCACGTGTCGATGTCGAGCGGGCGCAGCGAGCGCAGGTCGATGACCTCAACCGAGATGCCGTCCTGCAGGAAGCGGTCGGCGATGTTGAGCGCGCGGCGCACGGTGTAGGAGTGCGCGATGATCGTCAGGTCGGTGCCCTCGCGGACGACGTTGGCCAGGCCGAACGGGACGGTGATGTCCGTCCCCTCCTCCGGCACCTCGCCGGTCAGGTTGTAGAGCACGAGGTTCTCGACGAACAGCACGGGGTCGTCGTCGCGGATCGCGGTCTTCAGCATCCCGTAGGCGTCCCACGGGTTCGACGGGGCGACGACCTTGAGGCCCGGCACGTGGGCGAACCACGCCTCGAGGCTCTGCGAGTGCTGCGCGGTCAGCTGCGCGCCGGCGCCGCCGGGCGTGCGGATCACCATCGGCACGCCGACCTTGCCGCCGAACATCGAGCGGACCTTGGCGGCGTGGTTCACGACCATGTCCATGGCGGGGACGATGAAGTTGATCGTCATGATCTCGACCACGGGGCGCAGGCCGATCATCGCCGCGCCGACGCCGGCGCCGACGAAGCCCTCCTCGGAGATCGGCGTCTCGCGCACGCGCTTGCCGCCGTACTTGGCCCAGAGGCCGGCCGTCACCTTGTAGGAGCCCTCGAAGCGGCCGATCTCCTCGCCCATCAGGAACACGTTGGGGTCGCGCGCCAACTCCTCGTCGAGGGCGCGGCGCAGCGCCTCGCGGTACGTCATTTCCGCCAATTCTTCGTCCCCTCCCGCTCGCCGAACGGGCCAGCCTGCTCCATGTGCTTGAACTGCTCTTCCCAGCCGGGCGCGTAGACGTGCGTGTAGAGCCCGTCGGGATCGGGCACCGGTGCGCTCGCGGCTTCGGTGATCGCCTCGGAGATCTCCTGCGCGACGGCCGCCTTCATCGTCGCCAGCGCGTCCTCTTCGAGCACGCCGCGGTCCATCAGGATGGCCGCATAGCGCGCGATCGGATCGCGCTGCTTCCACGCCTCGACCTCATCTGCCGAGCGGTACACCTTGCCCGCGTCGGCCACCGAGTGGCCGCGCCAGCGGTACGTCATCGTCTCGATCAGCGCCGGCTTGCGCTCGTCGCGGGCGATCCGCATCAGCCGATCGACGGCGAACCACACCTCCTCGACGTCGTTGCCGTCGACGCGCTCGCCGTGCATGCGATAGGCAGAGGCGCGCTTGTGGATCTCGGGCTCGGCCGAGGCCTGCTCCACGTTCGTTCCCATGCCGTACTGGTTGTTGATGACCTGGAAGACGATCGGGAGGTTCCAGACCTGAGCGAGGTTCATCGCCTCGTGGAAGGCGCCCGTGTTGGTCGCGCCGTCGCCGAGCTGGCAGAGCACCGCCGCCGACTCGTCGCGATAGTCGAGCGCAAGCGCGGCGCCAACCGCGATCGGCAGGTGCCCGCCGACGATGCCCCAGCCGCCGAGGAAGTGCCGCTCGACGTCGAGCATGTGCATGGAGCCGCCGTAGCCGCCGGCCACGCCCGTCGCGCGGCCGAAGAGCTCGGCCATCACGGCGGCAGGCGGCGAGCCGACTGCCAGCGCCGTGCCGTGGTCGCGGTACGAGGTGAAGACGTAGTCGTCGTCGGTCAGCGGATCGATCGCCCCGACGTTCGAGGCCTCCTCGCCGATCGCAAGATGGCAGTAGCCGCCGATGCGGGC
>CANJXE010000014.1 GCA_947478745.1 Actinomycetota bacterium | reverse complement strand
GCAGCAACAGGCGCTCGACGAGACGTCCCATGCGCTCCAACTCGTTGACGGCGAGGTCGATTTCGGCCTGCACTGCCGCGGGTTCCTCGCGCGTCGGATCGAGTACCTCGAGGTGGCCGCGCGCGATCGTGATCGGGGTACGCAACTCGTGCGACGCATCCTGCACGAACCGCTGCTGCCCGGCGAAGGCCGACTGCAGACGAGCGAGCATCTCGTCAATCGCGGAGGTCAGACGGGCGATCTCGTCGGTCCCGCCGATCGGTCCGACACGAGACTCCGGGCGTCCGGCGGTGACAAGTTCGGCACGTTGTGTCATCACGGAGAGCGGGCGCAGGGCGCTGCGGGCTGCGAGCCAGGCGAGCGCGATTGTCAGCAGGATGCCGATGCCGCCGGCGATCAGGAGCGCGCGCAGCAGGGCGTCGAGTCGGCGGTTGGCGGTGCCCTGCGGGACGGCGGACGCCGCCGTGATCCCGCTTGAGTCGCGCGCGACGGCGGCCGTGAACGGGTCGCCATCGATGTCGATGGTCCGCGTGCCGATTCCTCCGCTCAGGAGCGGCACCAATACGCGGGCCGCCTCCTGGCTGATCAGCGCGGTCGTGCGCGGCGCGCTGACGGCGAGCAGGGTGTCTGAGGCGCTGCGGCGGACGAGATACGCCTCGGTGCTTGGATCGAGCGCGGCAGATGCGCGCGGAGTGCCCCGCCGCTCCTGTCCGCTGTTGGGTTCGACCTCGTCGATTCCGGGCACGGTTGCGCCGTCCTCCTCGGTGGTCGTCGTCACCGTCTCCTGCCCACCGGCACCGTCGCTGCCAGTGGCGGCGGGAACCGTCGTGGTGATGGTGTCGTTGTCGGGCTGCGGCACCTCGGCCCGTGCGGCCACCGCGAGCAGGCTGCGGGCCTCGAGCGTCGCCTGCGATCGGAGATCCGCGTCGATCGATCGCTGCTCGAGGACGAGTACGGCTGCGCCGACGATCATGAGCACGATCAGTGTCAGCGCGGTGCTGGTGGCGGCGAACCGCCACCGGATCGGCAGACGACGGCTCACCGATCCACCAGCCGGTACCCCATCCCCCGCACGGTCTCGATGCGCGCGGCGTCCTCATCGCCGATCTTGGCTCGGAGGTAGCGGATGTAGACGTCAACCACGTTCGAGCGCGGATCGTGGGAGACCCCCCAGACGCCGTCGAGAATCTGCTGGCGCGACAGGACCTGTCCCGGATGGCGCATCAGATACTCGAGCAGCGCGAATTCCCGCGCCGAGAGTTGGATCGCATCACCATCCTTGAGCACCTCGCGCCGCCGCAGATCCAGATGGAGACCGCCGACGACGACCTCGTCGCTGCGGGAGGCGGCCGAGGCGCGATCGACGGTTCGCAAGTGCGAGCGGACGCGCGCCGCCAGCTCGGAGAAGGCGAACGGCTTGACCACATAGTCGGTGGCCCCGAGGTCCAAGCCCCGCACGCGATCCTCGATGTCGCCGCGTGCGGTGAGCATGATCACGGGCACCAGCGGATCGACGCGGCGGATCTGCGCCAGGACTTCGAATCCATCGAACCCCGGCAGCATCACGTCGAGGATGACCAGGTCGGCGGGCGCTGCGAGGAAGACGCCGACCCCGGACGGACCGTCGCGGGCCACCTCGATCGCGTGGCCCTCGCTGGACAGGCCCTTCTCGATGAACGACGCGATCAGCGGCTCGTCCTCTACGACCAGAATGCGCATGCCCGTATCCTGACAGTCCCGGATGAGGTGGTTCTCATTCGGAGGCGCCCACGTCGTCCGCGGGGATGCTCGCGCCTGACGGACCCCTCAGCTGGCTTGGCTCTGCGGCTGTTGCGACGGGGCCGGCTGAGCGTACGGCTGCTGGGGCTGCTGATACTGCGGCTGCGCGTCGTACTGCTGCGGATCCTCGTACTGCGGCTGGACGTCCGGGCTCTGGTCCTGCGGGACGAGCCACGGGTCCTGCGACTGCTGCTGGCTCTCCGGCACGGCCTGCGGTTGCGTGGGCGCAGCGCTGCGATCGCGCGTGCCGTCGGTGTGCGGTTCAGGCGCGCTCGCCGCGGAGCCGAGGGCGCTGGTGACGAGGCCGTGCGCCGGGGAGCCGTGGGCGACGACGCCCAGCGTGGCGAGGCCGGCGACGAACCCGACGGCCCCGCTGCGGAGGACCTTGCTGCGGCGTGCTGCTCTGGACATGGACGCACTCTGCCGATCGATCCTGAGAGCCTCCTGAGATCGGGCCGCGTGCCCGAGGCGCGTCAGGTGGGGTCGGTATCGACGGCTTCGCCACCGTAGGTACCGAAGCGGCCCCAGGCTCGCTCGGCGTCGTCAAGCCGGCGGCCGATGCTGTCGGGGTTGCGCTCCAGCAGGGTCGCGGCCAGCAGTTCGACCAGGAAGATCCCGGTCACGGCGGTCGGAAATGGCGCCGGCGAATCGTCCGCGCAGACCAGCGTCTCGGTGGCGTGCTTGGCTGCGGGCGCCGCGGGGGAATCCGTCACCAGCACGACCGGTGCGCCGGCCTCCTGGAAGAACGCGGCGACGTCGGTGGTGACCTTGGCGTAGCGCCGGAAGGTGAAGGCGAGCAGCCGATCCTCGGGGCCGATGCCGATCAGGCGATCGGCGAGCGCGGACTCCCCCGCCTCGACCCGCACGACGTTCGGCAGCATCGGGTTGATCAGGAAGTAGGCGTACTCGGCGACCGCGGCACTGGCACGCTGCCCGAAGACGTGGATCCAGCCCTCGCCGGACTCCAGCAGCGTCGCGGCGCGCTCCAGGGCCTCGGGCGTCGTGCCGCTGGCCACGGTGCGCAGATCCGTCTCGACCGCGCTCAGCCAGCGCTGGACGAGCGTCTCGCCGCTGGTCGTGGCGGAGGGCGTCTCGTCGAGGCGCTCGCGGATGCCGCCGCGCAGCGCCGTCTGCAGGCCGGTGAAGCCTCCGTACCCGAGCCGGGCGCCGAACCGCACGACGGCGGCCTTGGAGACGCCCGCGGTGGCGGCCAGGGCGTCGGCCGACAGGAAGGCGACCCCGGTCGGATCGCGCAGGACCGCATCGGCCACTCGCTGGTCATTCGGCGAGAGGTCGTCGAGTCGATCGCGGATGCGGTCGAGCGGATCACGTCCCTGTTCCAGCACGTCGCGACCGTACCAGACAGCCTGCACCTGTCGCCTCTGCGGGACGGTACGGTACAGCCATGGCACGCGTCTTCTCCGGTATCCAGCCCACGGGCGACAAGCACATCGGCAACTACCTCGGCGCGATCCGCCACTGGGTCGATGGCCAGGACGAGCATGAGTGCCTCTTCTGCATCGTCGATCTCCACTCGATCACCGTGCCGGTCGATCCCGAGCAGCTGCGCCGCGCCACGCTGTCGCTGGCGACTCTGCTCTTCGCCGCCGGCATCGATCCCGAGAAGTCGATCCTCTTCGTGCAGGGCCACGTGCCCCAGCACATGGAGCTGGCCTGGTATCTCAACTGCACTGCGACGATGGGCGAGCTTCGGCGCATGACGCAGTTCAAGGACAAGTCGGACGGGCAGGAGTCCGTCTCCGTCGGCCTCTTCGACTACCCCGTCCTGCAGGCTGCGGACGTGCTCCTCTACAACGCCGGTCGCGTGCCGGTCGGCGAGGATCAGCGTCAGCACCTCGAGCTGATGCGGGACATCGCGATTCGTTTCAACGGCCGCTACGGCGACACGTTCGTCGTGCCCGAGGCCGCGATTCCGCCGGTCGGAGCGCGCATCGTCGATCTGCAGGAGCCCCTCCGGAAGATGTCGACCACGGGCGGTACCGAGCAGGGCACGCTGACCTTGCTCGAGGACCCCAAGCGGCTGCAGAAGAAGATCATGTCCGCCGTCACCGACTCCGACGGCGAGATCCGTCACGACCTCGCGGCCAAGCCCGGCGTGTCGGGGCTGCTGTCGCTGCAGTCCGCCGTCGAGGGCGTCACGATCGCCGAGCTCGAGGCCCGCTATCAGGGCAAGGGCTACGGGGACTTCAAGAAGGACGTCGCCGCCAGCGTCATCGAGCTGCTGGCGCCGCTGCAGGCGCGCCACGCCGAGTTGTCCGGCGATCCGGCCGAGGTCGAGCGCCTGCTGCGCCGCGGGGCCGAGCGCGCGCTCGAGATCGCCGTGCCGCAGATCGAGACCGTGCGCGAGCGCATCGGCTTCCTCCCCGCCGTCTAGCCGAACCGCTCGCGGCTGCGACGGGCCAGCCGCGCCATCGTCCCGGGGGCGACGGCCTGGGCCACGGTGGCGATCCGCCACCACTCCGGCTGGAACGACTCCGCTCGCCGTCGAGCGAGAGCCCGGCAGATTGCCTCGGCGCAGCGCTCATCATCGATCACCGCGTGCCGCAGCCAGCGGTGCCCGCGCAGCTGCTCGTGCGGGAACGCCGCGGTCGCGACGGGGCCCGGGTTGGCCGTCAGGACATGGACTCCGACGGCGGCGGCCTCGACGTGCAGGCCGCGGGACCACGCGCTGGCGGCGTGCTTGGCCGCCGCGTAGTGCGGTGAGGCACCCGTTGACACCGTGCCCGCGACGCTGACGACGTTGATGACGGACCCGCCCGCCGCCACGAGCGCGGGCCAGGCCGCTGCGGTGACACGGACCATCGCGAGGTACAGCAGCTCGATCGCCTCCCGTGCCTCGTCCGGATCGTGCGCGAGCAGCGGCGTGCGGAACGGGCCGCCCGCGTTGTTGACGAGCACGGGAATCCGGCCGACGCCGGCGAGATGCGCGGTGAGGGCGGCGATGCCGGTGTCGCTCGCGAGATCGGCGACGAGCGTCTCGCAGCCGAGCGCGCGCCCCGCTGCGGCGAGGCGGTCGGCGCCGCGTGCCACGAGGAGGAGATCCGCATCGGGGCGCCGGAGTCGCCGCGCGAGCGCCAGCCCGATCCCGGACGAGCCGCCGGTCACCACGATCAGGGAGCGTTGCGCCATCGCCTCGGAGCCTACCCCGCAGCGCGGTACACTCGGGCCGTGCAGCAGCCGCCCGAACCCGTCCGTCGCGTCGAGATGACCATCTCGACGCGCACGTTGCTGCGCCTGCTGCTGGTCGGGACCGGCTTCATCGTGTTGGCGCTGCTGCTCTGGCAGGTGCGGGTGATCCTCGAGCTGGTCCTGATCGCGTGCTTCCTCGCGCTCGCGCTGAATCCGCTCGTGAGCGTGCTCGAGCGGCGCATCGGCAACCGTCGGGGTATCGCCTCGGTGATCGTCGTCCTCGGTGTGCTGCTGCTCTTCCTGCTCTTCCTGGCCGCTCTGCTGACGCCGCTGTACGAGGAGCTGCGGTCCTTCGCGACCCGCGCGCCGGGCCTGATCGACGAGCTGCGCAACTGGAGCGTCTTCAAGCGCTTTGACGATCGCTATGACCTGGCTACACGCCTGGAGGAAGGCGCTACCCAGTACTCGGATCGTCTGCCGGCCCAGGCCGGCAACCTGCTCGGCGTCGCCACGGCCGTCGTGACGGGGCTCGGCAAGGCGCTGACGGTGCTCTTCATGACGCTGTTCCTCCTGCTCGAGATCCCGCGTTTCCTGCGCACCACCACGGAGCTGCTGCGCCCGGGCGCGGCCGACCGCTCGCTCGTCGTGTTCGACCAGGTCAACGGGACGATCGCCCGCTGGACCGCCGGCGTCCTCTTCATCGCCACGATCGCAGGCACCGTGACGGGCGTCACCGCCTGGTTCCTCGGCGTGCCCTTCGCGCTCGCGCTGGCGCTCCTGGTCGGCGTGCTCGACCTGATCCCGCTCGTCGGCGCGACCATCGGCAGCTTGATCGCGGTGCTGGTGGCGCTCTCGCACAGCGTCACCGCCGCGGTCGTGATGCTGATCCTCGCGATCGTCTACCAGTTCCTCGAGAACCACATCATCCAGCCGGTCGTGATGCGCAAGAGCATCGACGTGTCGCCGTTCATCGTGCTCGTCAGCGTGCTGATCGGGGCCTCGCTGCTGGGGATCATCGGCGCGCTGCTGGCGATCCCGATCGCCGGCTCCGTCCAGGTCGTGCTGCGTCAGGTGCTCGAGGCTCGTCGCTCCCGCGTGGCTGCGGAGCGGGAGCTGCTGGATGTGGGTGGACAGCCGTCCGTCATCGTCGAAGGGGAGACGCCATGAGCGAGCCGTTGCGCATTCTGATCTGGTCGGACTTCCTCTGACCCTTCTGCCGTGTCGCGTGCGAGCGCGCGACGTGGCTTGAGCGCCAGTATGGCGCTCAGATTGAGTGGCTCCCCTGGGACCTGCATCCTGAGTACCCGCCGGAGGGGATCCCCCGCGCGGACCTGATCGCCAAGTACGGCGTCGAGCACATCGACCGCGTCGCGGCGATGTTCGCCGAGAGCGGCTTCGGCTACGCCCCGCACCCGGAGATCACGCCGAACACCCAGCTCGCGTTGGAGCTGGGTGAGCTGGCGCGCGGCGAGGGCCTGCACGGCGTCTACCACGAGGCCGTCATGCAGGCCATGTGGGAGCAGGAGCAGAACGTCGCCGACCCTGACGTGATTCGCCGGATCTCGATCGACGTGGGCCTCGACGCCGAGGCCGTCGACGAGGCGATCGCCTCGCGGCGCTTCCGACCGGTCGTGCAGGAGTCGACCCGCGAGGCGCACGCCATGGGCATCAACGCGGTGCCGGCATTCGTCCTGCAGGAGAAGTACCTGCTGATGGGCGCTCAGCCACATGACGTCTTCGAGCAGGTGATCGCACAGCTCGAGTCGGCTCCGCCGCCAGACGATCCTGACGACACGGAGTAAAGCCGCGCGCGGCAGAGCGTGGATCCTCCGGAGGAATGTCGGTCGGTGCCGCGTTTCTGCCTTGCCGGGGTCAGATCCCTTTGGTGCATGGAGCCCAGAGGCGGTGATGGGGGAAGTTCGAGTCGTGGCGGAGTGCATCAAAGGGGTCTGACCCCTTCGGAAAAGCGTGATCAGTTCAGGGTTCGCTCGGAGGCGAGCGTGCGGGGTTGGCGCTTTGCTCGAGTCGGGGTTCTACCACCCGAACCTGATCGCGCGGATCAAAGCCGCGCGCGGCAGAGCGTGGATCCTCCGAAGAGAAGCCAGCCGGTGCCGCGCTTCTGCCCTGCCGGGGTCAGATCCCTTTGGTGCATGGAGCCCAGAGGCGGTGATGGGGAGACTTCAGTTCGTGGCGGAGTGCATCAAAGGGGTCTGACCCCTTCGGACCAGCGTGGTCAGTTCAGGGTCTGCTCGGAGTCGAGGGTGCGGGGTTGGCGCTTTGCTCGAGTTGGGGCTCTACCACTCGGACCTGATCGCGGTGCGGTGAAGCGCCAACCCGGATCGTCCTGCTCTGCCGAGCGCTTGCGACGTCTGCCGGTGCTGGTCCGAAGGGGTCAGACCCCTTTGATGCACTCCGCCGCGGGATGAGCTTCTCCCTTGATCGCCTCTGGGCTTCATGCACCAAAGGGATCTGACCCCGGCAGGCCAGAAGCGCGTCACCGACCGACACCTCTCCGGAGGATCGCCACTCTGCCGCGCGCGTCTTCCGTTCGCATACGAACATATGTTCGATTAGACTGGGCGGACGATGCTGCTCGCCCTGCATATCCCCCGTCTTCCCCTGACCGTTGCCCTGGCTGCGCGCGGGGCGCAGGCGATCGAGGCGGGGGTACCCGTCGCGCTCGGGCCATCACCGCTGGGCGAGGCGCGCCTCGGTCTGCCTTCGGCGGTGGCGGAGGCCAGCGGTGTCCGCAGGGGCATGCCGCTGTCCGAGGCGCTGACCCTCTGCCCCGGTCTGCTGCTCGTGCCGCCCGATCCGGTCGGGCTGCAGGAGCGCGCCGCCCGGCTGCTGCGCGACATCGATGCGCTCGGTCTGCCCGTCGAGGAGATCGCGCCCGGCCGCGTGCTGATCGATGCGACGCCCGGCCTGAGGCTGCACGGCGGGCCGCGCCGGCTGATCGAGCGCCTGCACGAGCTCGCCGTCGCGGGCGAGACGATCCGCATCGGCGCTGCCCCCACCCGTTTCTCTGCGCTGATGGCCGCGCGGTTGGCTCGGCGCCGCCCGCGCGTGCTCGGGGCCGAGGAGGTGCTCGCCGCGATCGCGCCGCTGCCCGTGCGTCTGCTGCACGAGGACGGTGGCGTGCCGGCGGCGCTCTGCGAGGCGCTGGCGCTGGTCGGCATCGATCGCCTCGGCGGCGTTGCCTCGCTGTCGCGGCTGGCCGTGCGGGATCGCTTCGGTCCCGCGGGCATCACGGCCTGGCAGATGGCACGCGGCGAGGATGGTGCGATGGTTGTCGCGCAGACGCCGCCGCCGGTCGTACGGAGCGTGTTGACCCCGCCATCACCGGTCGCCACCGCCGAGGCGCTCGAGCAGGCGATGGGCATCCTGATCGCCCGGACCGTCCTGCTTCCGGAGCGCGGCGATGCGCTGCCGCGCCTCCTGCGGCTGCAGGCGCGCCTGATCACCGGCGAATCGTGGACGTGCGAGGTGCCGTTGCGCGAGCCGACCGTCGATGTCCCGCGGCTGCTGCTCGCCCTGCTGCCGAAGGCCCAGCGGCTGCCGGCGCCCGCGGAGCGGCTGGCCCTGACCTTCGCCGAGCTGTCGCTCGGTGTACCGCAGCTGACCCTCCTCGAGCGCGAGGGGGCCGAGCGTGATCGGCGACTCGAGGATGCCACGGAGCAGGTGCGCGCAGCGGTCGGCGACGGCGCGCTGCTCCGGGTCGTCGGCATCGACCCCAGCAGCCGCCTGCCGGAGCACCGCTACGGGCTGGCACCGCGATGAGCGCGCCGCTGCGTCCGCTGCCCTCGCAGACGCCGCGTCCCTGCCAGGTCGAGGTCGCTGCGCAGGGGCACCCCCGCAGCGTCGATGGTCGTGTGGTCGAGGCGGTGCGCGAGGAGTGGCGCATCGAGGAGGGCTGGTGGAGCACGGCCTGTCGTCGTCGCTGCTTCTCCCTCGCGCTGGCCGATGGGCGCGTCTGCGCCGTCTACCAGGACCGTCGCACGGGTGCGTGGTGGCGCTATGGCAGCTGACTACGTCGAGCTGCACTGCCATTCGGCCTACTCGTTCCTCGACGGCGTGGCGCATCCGGAGGAGCTGGTGGACCGAGCCTGCGCGCTCGGCTACACGGCGCTGGCGCTGACCGATCACGACAACCTCTGTGCCGCGCTCCCCTTCGCACACGCGGCTGCGGCCGCTGGCCTGCACGCGATCACCGGCTGCGAGCTGACGGTCGCGGTCGACGACGACCTGCGCCATCTCATCCTGCTCGTCGAGGATCGTCGGGGCTATACCAACCTCTGCCGGCTGATCACCGCGGCGCACGCCGGCACGCGGGCGCCGGACGGCACGATCGCGCGGCCACCGAGCGTCGCCTTCGCTGATGTGCTCGCGCATGCCGAGGGGCTGACCTGCCTGAGCGGCTGCCCCGATCGTGGGGTGCTGCGCGCTGATGAGCCCGCTGTGGCGCGCAGCCGCCGAGATCGGCTGTTGGAGGCCTTCGGGGACCGCTTCGCCGTCGAGCTGCAGCGTCCGTTCCGCCAGGGTGCCGAGCTGCAGCTGCGCGCCTTTGAGCGGCTGGCCCGGGAACGGCGGATTCCCGTGGTCGCCACCAACGACGTTCACCTGCACCTGCGCCGGCGCGGTCCGCTGCAGGATGTCCTCGTCGCGATCCGCGAGCACGCCTCGCTCGACGCCTGCACCGCGCTCCTACGCGGCAATCGCGAGCACGTGCTGAAGCCGCCGGCCGAGATGGGCGAGCTGTTCGCCGACCTGCCCGAGGCGACGCGGGAGACGCGCCGCATTGCCGAGCGCTGCGGCTTCGACCTGACCGAGAGCCTCGGCTACCGACCGCCCGAGCGCGACGCCGATTCCGATCGCGCGCTCGCCGGGCTCTGCGCCGCGCATCTCGACGCGCGCTACCCCGTCGCGTCGCCGTGGCGGCACGAGGCCGAGGAGCGGCTTGCCACGGAGCTCGCATTGATCCGCCTGCACCGGCTGGCCGGCTTCTTCCTGCTGCACCGGGAGATCCTCGAGCTGGCACGGGACGTGGCGCTCGAGATCCGCGGGGCCGATGCCGCGCGCAACGTGCTGCCGCCGGGCCGTGGCCGCGGCTCCAGCGTGGGCTCGATCGTCTGCTACCTGACCGGGCTATCGCACATCGATCCCGTGGCGGGCAGGCTCTCGCTCGGGCGCTTCCTCAACGAGGAGCTGGCCTCCACGCCCGACATCGACCTCGACTTCCCGCGCGACATCCGCGCCGAGCTGATCCGGCGGATTCACACGCACTACGGCGCACAGCAGGCGGCGCTCGTCGGCGCCTTTGCCACCTACCGCGCCAAGGGCGCGATTCGCGAGATCGGCAAGGCGCTCGCCCTCCCCGCCGGCGACATCGCGCGGCTCGCCGCCGCCTCCGACGGCTGGAGCGCCGAGGCCGTCGCCGACGAGCTCCGGCGCGTACCGGGACTGCGCGAGCGCGCCGACGATCGCCGGCTGCGGCTGCTGGCGACGCTGTGCGCGCAGATCGGCGGGCTGCCACGGCATCTCTCGCAGCATCCGGGCGGGATGATCGTCTCCGATCGTCCGCTCAGCGAGCTGGTGCCGCTCCAGCCGGCGGCGATGGCCGGTCGCACGATCTGCCAGTGGGACAAGGATGCGGTTGCCGACGCGGGCTTCCTCAAGATCGACCTGCTCGGGCTCGGCATGCTCAGCGCCGTCGAGCGCTGCGTGTCCGAGATCCACCGCAGCACCGGTGCGAGCGTCGACCTCTCGCGCGTCCCGCTCGACGATCCGGCGGTCTACGCCGAGATCCAGGCGGCCGATACCGTGGGCGTCTTCCAGATCGAGTCGCGCGCACAGATGCAGACGCTGCTGCGCGTGCAGCCGACGTGCCTCGACGACCTGGTCGTCGAGGTCGCGCTCGTGCGGCCCGGTCCGATCCAGGGCGGCGCCGTCAACCCGTACATCCAGCGACGTGCGGCGCGACGCGCGGATCCGACGATCCCGATCCCGTACGAGCATCCGCTGCTGGAGGAGCCGCTGCGCGAGACGCTCGGGGTGATCATCTTCCAGGATCAGGTTCTCGACGTCGCCCAGGCGCTGGCGGGCTTCACGCCCGGGCAGGCCGAGGCGCTGCGACGCGCCATGAGCCGCCGTCGTAGCCGCGCGGCGCTGGAGGCCCAGTGGCAGGCCTTCCTTGTGGGGACGGCGGCAAGGGGCGTGCCCGAGCATGTGGCGCGCACCGTCTTCTCGCAGATCATCGCCTTCTCGGCCTTCGGCTTTCCGAAATCCCACTCGGCGGCCTTCGCCCTGCTCGCCTACCAGAGCGCCTGGTTGCGGCACCACCATCCCGCGGCCTTCCTCGCGGCGCTCCTGATGGAGCAGCCGATGGGCTTCTATCCCCCGGCCTCCCTGATCCGTGACGCCGAGCGGCGCGACGTTCGCGTGCTCCCGGTCGACATCGGCCGCTCCCACGTCGAGGCGCGCTGCGAGGGCGAGCGCGCCGTGCGGCTCGGGCTGCGGCAGGTGATCGGTCTCGGTCTGGAGGAGGCCACGGCGATCGTGGTGGAGCGCGAGGAGCACGGCCCGTTCGTCGATGTCCGCGCGCTCGCCAATCGCCTCGAGCTGCCGACGCCGCGGCTGCAGCGGCTGATCGCGGCCGGTGCCTGCGACGGGCTGGGGCCCCGGCGGCGCCTGCTCTGGGAGCTCGGCCTGGCCGCCCGCCCACGCGGCCACGGCGAGGGCAGCCAGCTGGCGTTCGACCTGCAGCTCGGCGAGGCGCCGCCGGGCCTGCCGGAGCCCGGGGCGTGGGAGCTGCTGATCTCCGATTACGCCACGACCGGGGTCTCGGTGCGTCAGCACCCGATCGCCCAGCTGCGTCCGCTGCTCGGCGACCTGCTCGACTCGGTGCGGCTGAAGTCGCTGCCCCACGGCACCCCGGTGGCGATTCCTGGGCTGGCGGTCGCACGCCAGCGCCCTGGCAGCGCCAAGGGCATCGTCTTCCTGCTGCTCGAGGACGAGCACGGGCTATTCAACCTCGTGCTGATGCCGGATGTCTACGAGCAGCATCGCCTGCTGGCCCGTAGCGAGCCGCTGCTGCTGGTCCACGGCACGCTGGAGCACCGGCAGGGGCAGGTGGCGGTGCGTGTCGAGGCGCTGGCGCCGCTCGATCTGCCGAGCAGACGGTCGCTGCCGGCCGAGGCGGATCTCCAGCAGCTGCGCAGCGTGGCTCCTCCCCCGCAGCACTTCGCCCAGGGACGCCGCCGGGCGTAGTCCCTACGACGAGTGGTACAGGATGACCGGCGTGCCCATGTCGGCGAACTCCCAGACCACCGGGGCGTTCGACGGCGCGAGCCGCACGCAGCCGTGCGAGGCCGGGTCGGCCGGTACATCGGGGTACTCGTGCAGCGCGAAGCCCTCGAAGAAGTAGCTCGCGTAGGGCAGGAAGATCTGGAACTTGCGAACCCAGCTCATTCGCTCCTTGCGGATGATGGAGAACTCGCCGTCCGGAGTGTTCCCCGTGGCGCCCGTCGATGTGTGGATGACGCGGGCGATGCTGCCGTCCGCGTTGACCAGCAGCACGATCTGGCGCGAGATGTCCACTTCGATGTGGTGGCCGCGATCGGTGTGGCGCGGCACCGGCGCCTCCGCGCGCATGACCATCGCGATCGTCTCCGCTCCGGCGACGCCGTTGCGCTCGACGCGGTTGTAGCCCTGGAACGCGACGACGCCCTGCCAGGTGGCGGCGTCGAAGCTGCCGTTGACGTTGTTGCGTCCGAGAAAACCGTGCTGGGCGAGTCCCTCCTGCAGCGAGCGAACGCCCGGACCCTTGTCGCCGTACTCGAAGCCGCCCGGGAAGTCGGTGCCGGGATCCCTGCCGGCCTGCGCGCGGTAGGTGATCGCGAAGTAGCCGGCGGCGGCCGTGCGGCCCCAGGTCGTGAACTGCTTGCGCCCCTTGGCGAGCTGATCACGGGTGTCGGTGGCGAAGCCGTTGACGATGGCGCCGTCGCCGCCATCGATCACGGTCCAACCGGTCACCCAGTCGAGCAGGCCCTGCGACCAACGCAGGGAGTCGGTCGTCGTGGTGGTGGAGCGCGTCCAGCGCGTGGCGTTCTCCGTGCCGTTGCGCTCGAGACCGACCGTCGTCTGCACGCGGGCGATGTCGTCGAACACCACCGGGACCTTGGCGGTGGCCTCCTTCAGCGAGACGGTCAGACCGTGGCCCGACTGCTCCGTGAACTTGACCTTGCCGGCGGACGTCGGGTGCACGCCGAAGACGACGTTGCGATCGCTCAGCGCCGTGGCCCAATTGAGGCTCACCGACTGCGATGCATCGGGCAGGTTGACCATGATCGGCGTCTTCACGCCAGCCGCCCGCAGGATGCGGATGTCGTTGCTCTGCGACCAGATCCAGGCCTCGGTATCTCCACACGCAGCACCCGCCGTGTACGCACCGCAGGCCGGATCGGTCTCGGGCAGATACCAGACGTTGCCCTTGCGGGGGAACCAGCTGACCAGCGTCTGCAGCCAGACCGTCTGATCCTCGGCGCTGAGCGGGACGTTGGCGAAGAGGATCTGCAGGCCGTGGGCCTTGGCCAGGCGCTGGAGCTTCTGGAAGGCGAGCCGGTGGGCGTCATCGTTGGCGGCGCTGGAGACGTCGATCCGCACCAGATTGCCGCCCATCTGCTGGATGCGCTTGAAATCCTTGGAGGCGGTGGCGACGTCGGGTGCGGCAAGCAGAACCGTCGGATCGGTGCCGACGAAGCGGCCCCCGCCCCACGTGACACCGCGCACCTTCAGCTCGTGTCCCTGCGCATCGACGATCTTGGCACCGGCCACGTGCGCGGAGCGGGCCGCTGCCGTGCCCGTCAGGCCCATGCAGGCGAGCAGAGCGAGCGCAGTGGCAGTGGAGGCGCGTCGAAGCGGGAAACGATGCATACGCCCATGATGCTTCGCGTTGAGGAAGATCTCTCCTCCCCGGGGTATCCTGTGGTGATGCGCCGCCTTCCCCTCCTGTTCCTGTTCTGCCTGGTCGGCGCTCTTGCCGCCGTGCCCGCCGCGTCGGCCGCCTCCCTCGGTTTCGCTGCAGACGAGGGGTTTCAGGCCGCGCTGCCCGTCAATGCTGGTGGAGCTGCTGCCGTCCCGCCGGTTCCGACCCTCGACCAGGCGCTCGATACGCTGAACACCAAGTGGGTCCGCATCGATGTGCGCTGGAACGCGATTGCGACGGCGCAGCCGACCAATGCGCGCCTGCCCGGTAACGCCGCTTACACCTGGTCGTCCGTCGAGGCCCAGGTGCTAGCCGCCCGCGCGATCATCCTCGCGCATCAGGCGCCCGCTGCCGGCCCGCCGGCCCTGCTCTTCTCGATCGGCGGCACGCCGGATTGGGCGCGCTCCGACGGAGGCGCGGGGGGCACCCCGGGCGATCCGGCCTGGGCGCCCAAGCGCGCCGCGTTCCAGAACTTCGTGGCCGCCGTGGTGGCCAAGTACGGCACCTACGCCGCGGCCTTCGAGATCTGGCCGAATCCCAACGTGCAGGCAGGCCTGCGCCCGCAGCGCCTCGCCGGCCGTCTCGTCGCCCCCGGCCTCCTGCGCGTGCTGACCAAGTACGCCACCACGGAGATCCGCAAGGTCACCGCGGCACCGATCATCACGGGCGGCCTGGCCCGCACGGACCCGGCGAGCACGGTCGACACGCCGTCGATCGCCTTCCTGCGCGCCATGGCCCGCACCCGGATCCAGGCTGACGCCATCGGGGTCCGGCTGGTGCCCGCCGGTGGCGTCGAGACGCCTGCCGACGCCGGCAACCTCGCTCTCAGCGATCCCAACACGATCGTCGCCAACGTCGATGCCTACTTCCCGAATCAGGGCAAGGGCATCTGGGCGACGGGCTACGGCGTGCCGTCGACGGCCGATCCGGCCTCCCAGCCGGCCGGGGTCACGGCCTTCCTGACGGCTGCGGCCAATCCCCGCTTTGGCGTGGCGATCTGGAACAACCTGATCGACACCGCCGCCGCGCCCGGAGCCGGGCTCTTCAGCGCGATCGCGCCGCTGGACGCGACGACGCAGAAGCCCGCGTGGAGCACGTGGACGACGCTGGTGCCGCTCCCGGTCACACCGCCGGTCTGAGCTAGCGTCGCTCGAGCTGCAGGCGCAGCGTGTCGCCGTCGAGTGAGAAGCCGAACGGACCGACCAGGGCCCGCACGCCCTCGTCGTGCACGTTGCTGACCAGCTCCACCGCCTCGCAGCTGCGCTGACGCGCAGCGTCGATGGCCCGCGCGAGCAGGCCGGAGCCCAGCCGCTGACCGCGTCCCTCCGGATGGACGTAGAGCTCGAGGATCCGCAGATTGCGTCCGGTCTCGCCCACGCCACGGGTGCGCTGCCAGGCCACGTACGCTGCGATGTGCCGATCGGTCGAGCCGACGCGCACGTCGCCAGCCGCAATGCGCGGCAGGATCCAGTGGCGCCAGTCGGCATCGTCCACACAGCGATCGTCAGCCGCCTCGATGCGATAGCGCTCCCACAGGACAGCCAGCTCGGGGATGTCCGCTGCGGCAGCGGGACGGATCATGCGCCCGCGTACTCGATCAGGGCGATGGTGGGCAGACCGCGCAGCTGCGCGCGCCCGTCGAGGCCCTGCAGCTCGGCGACGAAGCACGCGCCCACGGCCACCGCGGAGGCCTGGTCGACGAGGGCGACGGTGGCCGCCGCCGTCCCGCCAGTCGCGAGCAGGTCATCGTGCACCAGCACCCGCATGCCCGGCTCGATCGCGTAGTGCGCGAGCTCGAGCGCGCTGGATCCGTACTCCAGCGTGTACGACTCGTTCCACGCGGCCGAAGGCAGCTTGCCCGCTTTGCGTACCGGCGCAAACCCGCAGCCAAGCTCGCGGGCCAGCGTCGGTCCGAACAGGAACCCGCGCGCCTCCGCGCCAACGACGATGTCGGGCTGCAGCGGCGTGGCGAACTCCACGAGCCGCCGGATCACCTCGGCGTGGGCGGCGGGATCGGCCAGCAGCGGCAGCAGGTCGCGGAAGAGGATGCCCGGACGCGGAAAATCCGGGATCTCGCTGACCAGGGTGCGAAGATCGATCACGGGCTGCACCGTAGCGGTGCTGCAGTTAGCGCACGTCGCGCAAGAGCAGACGCTCGGTCAGCTCGGCGCTGAGTCCGGCGAGCTGCGCCAGCTCCTCGGCACCCTGCTCGCGTCGCTGGGCGTTGCGCGAGCGCAGCGCGGGAGCGAGCACCTGGTCGAGCAGTCCTGCCACCCGCTGCACGCCCGTGTAGAGCTGGCGGACGTGGCGGGGGCCGAGACCGAACTCGGCCATGCGCTGGCAGACGCGGACGATCTCCGCCTCGGCCTCGGTGTAGAGGCCGTCCTCGTCGGCCGAGACGATGCCGTAGGACTGCAGCTCGGCAAACGCCACGTCATCGATGCCGGTCTCGCGCAGCAGCTCCGAACGTTCGAGGCGCCGGCTGTGCTCAGATGCGACCGCGGCCTGCATCGTGCGACGCGCCTTGCGCTCGCGGGTGCGCGAGATCGCGCCGCCGTTGCCCTCGATCTCCTGGCGGATCACCTTGAGCGGCAGGAACTCGTCGCGCTGGAGCTGGAGGATCGTGCGCAGGCGCTCGATGTCCTCCCGCCGGTACAGGCGGTAGCCGCCCTGCGTCCGCAGCGGATGCAGCAGCTGCTGCTCCTCGAGGTAGCGGATCTTCGAGATCGACACATCGTCGAACTCGGGCTTCAGCTCCTTGCAGACGGCTCCGATGGTGAGTGGCTTCTCCTCGCTGCTCGCCATCGTCACTCGAGGTACGTCAGTTTGAACTTGCCGATCTGCACCTCGTCGCCGTCGCGCAGGCGAACGCGCTCGATGCGTCGGTGGTTCACGTAGGTCCCGTTGAGGCTCGCGAGATCGACGAGGTACCGGCCGTCGGCCTCGTCCTCGATCGCGGCGTGGCGCCGGGACACCGTCACATCGTCGAGCAGGATGGAGGCCTCGCCGGCCCGGCCGATGGTCTCCCGCGGCTGCGTCAGGGCGATGTGCTCGCCGGCTCGTCCGCCGGTGCGGATGACCACGGCGGGCAGCTGGTGCCCGGGGGTCACGGGGACCTCCTGCGTGTCGCTGTCGCCCTGATAGGTGGCGGTATCGTCGGCCACGTCAGCGCCGAGCAGCGTTCCGCACTTGGCGCAGTAGTGCGCCGTGGCTGCATTCCGATATCCGCATTCCTGACAGAACATGTCGGGGCAGCATACACCGCTCGCGCCGGAAGGGTACAGCCAGGGTTGAGGGTTCTCTCAGCCGGGTACGCGCTGGAGCGCTCGGGCATACACGAGCCCGCCGAGCACCAGCAGCGAGACGCCGCTCCAGAGCACGATCTGGGTGGCAGCGGCTCCGGCTGGCGTGACGATCGCGAGCAGGAGGCCGATCATCGTCACGAGCGTGCCGGCCTTGCCGACCACGTTCACGCGGATGCCGTGGTGGCGCCCCCGGCCGAGCAGGAGCGACGTGAGCAGGATTGCGTCGCGCGCGAGCACGATCAGCACCAGCGCCAGCGGCACCCGACCGTCGGTCCAGAGGATGATCACGGCGACGTCGATCAGCAGGCGATCGGCGACCGGGTCGAGGATGCGTCCGTAGCTGCTCTGGGCGTGCAGGCGGCGCGAGAGCTCGCCATCGAGGAAGTCGGTGACGGCGGCGAAGGCGAAGACCACGGCCGCTGCCGGCGACTCGCCCCCGCTGGCATGGAGCATCAGCACGGCGAACAGCGGCACCGCAAGCAGGCGCAGCGTCGTCAGGACGTTGGGCAGTTGGCGCAGGACGCCGGGCGGCACGTGCTCCTCCACGCCGCAAGTGTCCCACGCGCAGTCGCCGGACGGGCGACAGGTGATGGTCAGGTGGTCCGGCGGAGCGCAAGCGTGCCACCGCAGCCGTCGGTGTCGAAGGCTGCGCCCTCCACCCCGTCCCGCACGGTCAACGCGATGCACAGGGTCTCGCGCTGGATCTCGTCGCCGAAGCGGTCGAGCACGCGACGAAGGCGATCATCTACGGCGATGTCGATCTCGATCCGGTCGGCGACCTCGAAGCCGGAGTCCTTGCGCTGGCCCTGGATGAAGTGCACGAGCTCGCGCGCCAGCCCCTCGTCCTCGAGCTCCTCGTCGAGGTCCGTGTCCACGGCCACTGCGAGTCCGCCCTCGTCGGCGACGGCGAAGCCCTCGCGCGGACGCGTCCGCAGCTCGATCTCAGCGGACGTCAGGGTGTACCCGCCGACCACGACGTCGTCGCCCTGGCGCTCGTAGTCGCCTGCCTTGAGCAGCTGCTGCACGCGCGGGATGTCCTTGCCGAGCTTGGGTCCCAGGACCTTGAAGTTGGGCACGATCTCGACCTCGAGCAGCTCGTCGACGGCGTCGGCGATGCGAACGTTCTTGACGTTCAGCTCGAGCGCGATCTCCTCGCGCAGGCTCTCGATGGCCGCGCGGGCGTCGGCATCGGGCGTGGCGATGACGGCCTCGCGCAGCGGCTGGCGCAGCTTGCGGTTGCCCTGCGCACGCGCGCCGCGGCCGAGCGAGATCGCGGTCTGCGCGAGCCCGAAGGCCTTCAGCGCCGCGGTGTCGGGCGTGCCAGCGGTCGGCCAGCCGGCCAGGTGGACGGAGTCCGGGGCGTCGGCCGTGGAGCCGCGGACCAGGTTCTGCCAGATGTCCTCGGCCATGAACGGCATCGCCGGAGCGATCAGGCGGCACACCTGGGCCACGACGTACCAGAGGGTGCGGAACGCGGCGTCCTTGTCGGTGTCGCTCTCGGAGCGCCAGAAGCGGGCTCGCGAGCCGCGGATGTACCACGCGGAGAGATCGTCGACGAGGGACTCGACCGCGCGTGCGTAGGTCGGCGTCCAGTAGCCGCCGAGCGCCTCATCGCAGGCCACGATCGTCTCGTCGACCCGCGCCACGATCCAGCGGTCCAGTGCGGTGGTGGCCGGCGGTCGCTGCTCGAGGTCGGCGTAGGTCGGCGTGAAGCCATCGATCTCGGCGTAGCGGATCAGGAAGGCGTAGCTGTTCCAGAGCGTCAGCAGCCGGCGACGCACCTCGTTGGCGGGGCCGTAGCCGAAGTTCATGTTCTGCGAAGGCGTCTGCAGTGCGTACATCCAGCGCATCACGTCGGCGCCGATCTCCTCGATCGCGTCGTCGAACCAGATCGCGTTGCCCCATGACTTGTGCATCGCGCGACCGCTCTCGTCGTGCAGCTTCTCGTAGCCGAGCACCGACTTGTAGGGCGCCTTGCCCACCAGCACGACGCTCATGAACAGCTGCGAGTAGAACCAGAGGCGGATCTGCTCGCGCATCTCGGAGATCCAGTCGGCCGGGAACCACTTCTCCCAGTACTCGTGGTCGGGCAGGTCGGCGCGGGTCAGACCCTCACCGGCTCCGGTGGCGTAGCCGCCCTCCTGGTGGGCGTCGCGACCCCAGCCGAGCGTGGAGAACGGCACGATGCCGGCGTCCAGCCAGCAGTCGCCGACCTCGGTCACGCGCTCGGCGATCTCGCCGCTGTCAGTGCGCACACGGATGCCGTCGATCCAAGGCCGGTGCAGCTCCTCGAGGCCATCGAGCGAGTCAACGGCGCGCTCACGCAGCTCGTCGACCGAGCCGATGATCAGGAACTCGCCGCTCTCGGTCTTGTAGAACGGCAGCGGCAGGCCCCAGTAGCGCTTGCGCGAGATGCACCAGTCGCCCATGTTGCGCAGCCAGTCCTCCATGCGCTTGCCGTACTGCTCGGGCACCCAGTTGACGGTCGCCGCGGCGTCGATCATCGCCTGCCGCACGGGCTCGGCGCTGATGAACCACTCCTCCGCCACGCGGTGGATCAGGTCGGTGCCGCAGCGCCAGCAGACGGGGAAGCGATGCTCGATGGTCCCGGAGCGCACAAGCACGCCGGTCCGCTCGAGGTGCTCGCGCACGGGGTCGGCGGCGTCGTCGGTGGTCAGGCCGGCGAGGAATCCGTAGGAGGGCAGGAAGCAGCCGGCGTCGTCGACGGGGACGAGGACCTCGAGGCCCTCGACCTTGCCGAGCTCGAAGTCGTCGCCGCCGCAGCCCGGTGCGATGTGGACGATGCCCGTGCCCTCGTCGGCGGCGACCATGTCCCACGCCACGACGCGGTGCACGACGTCCGCGTTGGGCTCGAGGTCGTCGAACGGGCCGCGGTAGGTGCGCCCCACGAGCTCCGCGCCCTTGGCGGTGCGGGTGACGTCGGCGGCGTCGCCGAAGAGGTCCTCGACGCGCGCGCTCATCACCCAGTCGATGCCCTGCGAGGTGCGGACGGCGGAGTACTCGGCTTCGGGATCGACGGCGGCCGCGACGTTCGCCGGCAGCGTCCACGGGGTCGTGGTCCAGACGACCACGGCCTCCTCCGGCGCATCGACGAACGGGAAGCGCACGTGCAGGGTCGGGTGCGTGCGATCGCGGTAGCTGTCGATCAGCTCGTGCTGCGAGAGCGACGTGCCGCAGCGCGGGCACCAGACCATCGGCCGGTTGCCGCGGTAGAGCATCTCGCGGTCGTGGCACTCCTTGAGGAACCGCCAGATGTACTCGATGTTGGGGTCCGTCATCGTGTAGTACGAGCGATCCCAATCCATCCACTGCCCGAGTCGCTTGGACTGGCGGGTCTGCACGGCGGAGTACTCCGCGACGCGATCGCGGCAGGCACGGGCGAACTTGTCCAGCCCGTACTCCTCGATCTCGCGCTTGGAGTTGAGGCCGAGCGACTTCTCCACCTCGACCTCGACCCACAGGCCCTGGCAGTCGAAGCCGTTTTGGTAGCGCAGCTCGTGACCCTGCATCGCGCGGTGCCGCTGGACCAGATCCTTCAGCGAGCGACCCCAGGCGTGATGCACGCCCATCGAGTTGTTGGCGGTGATCGGACCGTCGATGAACGAGAAGGGCGCGCCGCCGGCGTTCTGGGCCCGCAGCCGGTTGAACGTGTCCTCGTTCTCCCACAGCTCCAGCACGCGATGCTCGATCGCGATGTGGTCGGGCGTGGCTGGGACTGCGTCGTAGGTGCTCATGGTGCGGAAGGCGTCGCTGACGACGGAATCCTACCGCTGAAGGCGGGTCAGGCCTCCGCACCCCCGGGGCTGCGTCCGTACCGACGGGTCTGCTCGTCGCACCACAGCTCGAAGGCCGCGTGGCGGGCGAGGTAGCGCTCGATGGAGGCGATGCCGCCCTCGACCCACATGCCCTCGTCCCACTGCTCGAGGCCGGTCAGGGAGGGCTCGTCGCCCCAGTCTTCGTCATGGTCGAACGTCATGGCGCGGTCTTCGCCCGAACCTCGGCCACTCCTCCCCTAGCGAGAGCGCAGTCGCTCGATCGCCTGACCGGTGCTGCGGAAGGCGAGCTCCGAGGTCGGTGGAATCCGGTCCAGCGCGAACCACGCGAGCTCGGCGACGTCATCGGCCGCGACCGGCTCGCCCTCCACGATCCGCGCCGTGTAGACGGCGTTGAGCGTGTGATCGCCATCCTCGCCGTACGTGTCGATGAGGTGCGCGACGAACCCCGTCAGCTCGATCGTGCAGCCCGTCTCCTCGCGCAGCTCGCGCACGGCACAGGCCTCCGGTGTCTCGTCGGGATTGCAGAAGCCGCCGGGGATGTCCCACAGCCCGCGGCGGGGATCGATGCCGCGCCGACCGAGCAGGAGACGTCCCTCGTCGTCGAGCACCAACACGGCAGCGCACGGCTTCGCGTCGTGGTAGAAGGGCTCGTTGCACGAGCTGCAGATCTGGCTGTTGCCGCTCAGCGGTCCGAGGGAACCTCCACAGAACGGGCAGTGCAGGCGTAGGCGCATACGCGGAGTCTGCCGTGCCTAGGCCATCAGCGCTGCGCAGATGTCCGGCCAGCCGCCGGGCTCGAGCATCCAGCGGGAGTACGTGCCGCGGTTGGCGAGCAGCACGGCCTGCACGTCGTGAACGGGATCGATGAACGCGAGCGTGCCGGAGGCGCCGAAGTGCGTCGCGCTGACCGGTGACAGCGCTGCGCCGGTCCAGTGCGGATGCTTGCCGTTGCGCACCTCGAAGCCGATCGCCCAGTCGCAGACGGGCCACTCCATGAAGTCCCCCACCCCGCCCGGCAGTGAGCCGCACTGGTTGGACAGCAGCTCCGTGCGGGTCTCGGGATCGAGCAGGCCGCTGCCGTGGCCGGACACGGCGAGGAGGAAGCGCAGGTAGTCATCCGCCGTGCCGAAGCCGCCCGACTGCGGCAGGCCCAGCGTGCGGAAGCGCGGACCGTTGAAGAGCTGCTCGCCGTGACCGAGCAGCCCCGGCTCGCGGACGGGGACGAGCGAGGGGTCGTTGGGATCGGCGCCGAGGGTCGTCCGCTGCAGACCGAGCGGCAGCAGCACGGCCTCGCGGAGGTAGGCCTCGTGGCCCATACCGGAGGCCCGCTCGAGCGCCAGGGCCGCAAGCGCATAGCCGGCGTTGGAGTAGGTTCGGCGCGTGCGGGCCGGCGCAGTCGGCACTGCTGCCGCATACGCAGCCGCGACGTCGTGCCAGGTGGACGAGGGATCCAGCTGCACCTTGCGGGCGGCCGGGACATCGGCGGGCAGACCGCTGGCGTGCGCGAGCAGCTCCCGCAGCGTGGCGGTGCACAGCGCCTCGGGGACGTCGTCGGTGAGCGGGCGGTCGAGGTCGAGCACGCCCTCGGCGCAGGCGATCAGGCACGCGGTCGCGACCAGCGGCTTGGTCAGCGAGGCGAGCGCGAAGCGGTCGGTCACGGAGCAGCTCCCGTAGCTCGCGCTCGTCACCATCCCCCGGCGGCGGTAGGCGATCTGGACCGCGTCCACGATGCCGCGATCGACCAGCGATGCGACGAGCTCTAGCGGGTCGGCGGCCATGCCCGGACGCTATCAGCGCCGGTCATGGCCGCCGAGCGGCCTACTGGAGCTTGAAGTAGAGCTTGCGGGCGGCGTTGTCGCCGTAGAGGCTCCGCGCCTGGATGTCGAAGTCGAAGGTCGCCCCCGACGTGAGCAGGTTCCACGTCGCGTCGCCGAAGCAGGTCTTGGCGTTGACGGTGAACTGCAGCAGGTTGGCGGTGGCGGCCGCCGGGTTCGTCGGCGCATCCCGGGCGGGATCAAGGACGCCCCCGGTGCCGGTGTTCGCGAAGGCCACGCCGTTGGAGAACGGGTTGGCGTAGGAGCTCAGGCTGCAGTTGCCGGGGCCGACTCCGATCGCCACGCCCGTCGGCGAGTGCGGCGGATTCGGCGCGTCGGCGGCGTACTGGAGCCCGCCGATGTCGATCCACCCCGTCGGGCTCGCCTCGCCGGAGATGATCGGTCGCTGCGGGCGCCACCACTTGAGCGTGATCGAGCCGTCGCTGGCCACGAGGATCGGCGTGGCGGGATCCATGCCGAGATTGCCGGTCGCCCGACCGGTGACGGCGTCGTACCCGATGACCTGCTCTGCGCCGCCAGCGGTGGTCTGGACGGAGTAGGCGGCGGGCGCCGTGTTGAACACGAAGTTCAACGTGCCGGGGTACGCGGCGCCGCCCGCATTCTCGATGAAGGCGTTGCCCGAGCCGATGTCATCCGGCGTGGTCCCGGGCGTGATCTGGGCGTCGTTGCTGAGGCCGTTGGCGATCCCCAGCGCCGAGCCGGCGAAGACGGCCGCCGCGCCGTTGACCAGCGGATAGGAGACTCCTGCAGTCGCATGCGGCTGGCAGTAGGTGTTGCCGAGGCAGTCGAGCGTGCCGCTGGTCGCACCGACGAGCTGCGTCGCCAGGGTCAGCGTCGAGGGGAAGGCGGCGTCGATCAGGGGCTGGACCGCGGCCGTGGTGCCACCCAGGTACAGGTTGATGTTGGTGGTGCTGGTCAGCTTGAAGTTCGAGAACAGCCGGAACTCCGTGGCGGTCGGCGACGTGCCGCTGCCGCCGGCGCCGGGCGTCGGGGCGACGCAGCCGGGCGTCAGGGGCGCCGGCGGTGCCGGGCAGACCGTCTGACGTGCGAAGGCGCGGCGCCCGAGGATGCCAGTGCGACCCGTCTGGTCCACGTTGTCGAGGATCAGGTTGCCGTTGTCGTCCACGTCGAAGACGCCCGGGACGCCGTCGAGATCCGTGTCGAAGCCGATCCCGTCGTAGCCCTTCAGGGAGCTGCGGCCGTCGCCGACCTTGACGCGGCCGAACTTGCCGGAGCCGATCGGCCGACCGCCCTTGGCCGCGACGGTGTAGGCGGCCGTCGTGAAGAGGCGCCCCTTCGGCACGGACGTGGTGACCCCGTAGTCGGGCTTCTGCTTGACGGTCCCGAGCGAGAGATTCCCCGAGCCCTTGATCGTCTCGTAGACCTTGGCCTTGGACCCGCCGAGGACGATCGGTCCCAGGTACGCGCCGTCGTCGCCGACGATCTGCACGCTCGAGCCGGCCAATCGCACCCCGGTCACCTTGAAGGCCCCGCTCTTGGCGGTGATCGTCGTCTTCTTGCCCTTGCCGTTGGACTGGACCACGACGATCTGGAGGTCCTTGCCTCCGGTCAGGGTGCCGGACAGGGTGGCCGCGGTGGCACCGGTCGCCGACG
>CANJXE010000013.1 GCA_947478745.1 Actinomycetota bacterium | reverse complement strand
TGGTCGGCCTGCTGATCTTCCTGCTGCGCGGCGCGGACCTGGCGACGCTGGTCGGCGCGGCGGGCACGGGTGCCCTGCCCGCGGCGCTCGTGGTCGGCGGCGCGGTGCTGATCGGTGCCGGTGCCGTGGGGATGTTCGCGGTGGACGAGGCCGCGTAGGTCCCTGCGCTGAGCGCGGCGGCGTGGGCGCCGAGCGCGGTGCGGAGGGTCGGGCGGGATCCAGACCGGATGCGACAAAGGGGTCAGACCCTTTCGTCGCATGCCCGCCCCTGTCGCTCACCGAGAAGCAGCGGCGATGGCGGTGCATGCGACGAAAGGGTCTGACCCCTTTGTCGCATCCTCCCGGTGGACATGACCCACCCGCGCGCCTGAACTCGATCAGGCGCGCGGGCTGGATCTGCTTGGTCAGGCGAGCGGGTGGGTCATGTCCACGGGGACGACCCACTCGGCGTACTGCTCGGGCGTCAGCAGCTCGAGCGCCGTGGCGGCCTCGATCAGCGTGGTGCCCTCGTGGTGCGCCTTCTTGGCGATCTTGGCCGCGTTCTCGTAGCCGATGTGCGTGTTGAGCGCGGTCACGAGCATCAGCGATGCGTTGAGGTTGCGCTCGAGCGTCTCGGTGTTCGGCTCGATGCCGACGGCGCAGCGGTCGTTGAACGACCGGCAGGCCGCGCCGAGGAGCTCGGCGGACTCGATGACGTTCCAGACCATCACCGGCTTGTAGACGTTCAGCTGGTAGTCGCCCTGCGTGCCCGAGAAGGCCACGGCGGCGTCGTTGCCGAAGACCTGCGCGCAGACCATCGTCAGCGCCTCGCACTGCGTCGGGTTGACCTTGCCCGGCATGATCGACGAGCCGGGCTCGTTCTCCGGGATCTCGATCTCGCCGATGCCGGCACGCGGGCCGGAGGCCAGGCGGCGGACGTCGTTGGCCATCTTGAACAGCGCGCCGGCGAGGGTGCGCTCGGCGGCCGACGCATTGACCATCGCGTCATGCGAGGCCAGGGCCTTGAACTTGTTCTCGGCCGAGTGGAAGGCGTAGCCCGTCTCCTCGCCCATGTACTTCGCGGCGAGATCGCCGAACTCGGGATGCGCGTTGAGGCCCGTGCCGACGGCCGTGCCGCCGATCGCGAGCTCGAGCAGTCCGTCGATGGCGCGACGCACGTTGGCGACGGCGTCGTCGATCTGGGCGACCCAGGCGGAGATCTCCTGGCCGAGGGTGATCGGCGTGGCGTCCTGCAGGTGGGTGCGGCCGATCTTGACGACGTCGGCGAACTCCTTGGCCTTGGCGTCGAGCGTGTTGCGCAGGATCAGGACGTTCGGCAGCAGGTCCTTGTCGAGGACCTCGACGGCGGCGATGTGCATCGCCGTCGGGAAGGTGTCGTTCGACGACTGGCCGCGATTGACGTGGTCGTTCGGGTGGACGGGCTTCTTCGTGCCCATCTCGCCGCCGGCCAGCTCGATCGCGCGGTTCGAGATGACCTCGTTGACGTTCATGTTCGACTGCGTGCCCGAGCCGGTCTGCCAGACGACGAGCGGGAAGTGATCGTCGAGCGTGCCGGCGATGACCTCGTCGGCGGTCGCGATGATCATGTCGGCGACATCCGGGGGCAGCTGGCCGAGGTCCTTGTTGGCGCGGGCGGCGGACTTCTTGAGGACGCCGAGGGCGCGGATCATCGGACGGTCCCAGTGGTACGTGCCGAGGCCGATCTGGAAGTTGTCGATCGAGCGCTCGGTCTGCGCGCCCCAATAGCGATCGGTGGCGACGTTGACCTCGCCCATGCTGTCCGTTTCGATCCGATACTCGGTCATCTTCAGCCTTCTCCGGGTTCCCAAGGGGTGAGCAATCGCACCGTAGCGCGATGCCGAAGACCTGTTCGCAGGCGGCCGCCCACGGGACGATCAGCCGAGCGGGACGGCGTCGACGATGGTGCCGGCGGGAAGCTCGCCGTCACCGGTCGGGATCAGCGCGAGGGCGTTGGCCTGCGCGGCCCGCGAGAGCTGGTGGGAGAGGCTGGCGCCGAGCGGCTCGAGGCGGCCCGCGGTGAGGCGCATCGGGATCGCGCGCAGCCGGGCGGGGAGCTGGCCGATCGGCTGCGCGAGCTCGGCGCGGACCGTCTCGGGCTCCGGCGACGCCCCGGTCAGGGCGCGGACGGCGGGGATCAGCAGGAGGTGCAGGCCGACGAGGCAGGACAGCGGGTTGCCCGGCAGGCCGGTGACGAGGGTGCCGCTGGGCGCGGTGCCGCACCAGACGGGCTGGCCGGGCTGGGTGGCGATGCGCCAGAACAGCTCGTGGACGCCGAGGGCGCGCAGCGCCGGCTTGACGTGGTCGCGGGGCCCGACGGAGACGCCGCCGGTCGAGACGACCAGATCCGCGTCGGCGATCGCTGCGGCGAAGGCGGCTCGCGTGGCCTCGGCGGTGTCCGCGACGCTGCCGGTGCGGACGATCTCGCAGCCGGCGGCGGCGAGCGTGGCGGCCACCAGGATCGAGTTCGACTCGTGGATCTGCCCGCGCCGCAGGGGCTGGCCCGGGGGGACCAGCTCGTCGCCGGTCGTCAGCACGACGACGCGCGGGCGGCGGACGCAGATGATCTCGGTGAGACCGAGGCCGGAGACGGCGGAGGCGGCGAGGGGGGAGAGGCGCAGGCCGCGGTCGAGGACGACGTCGCCCTGGCGCGCATCGGCGCCGACGGGTCGGATGCAGGCGCCCGGCTCGACGGGCGCGAGCGCGGTGATGACGTCCCGCTCCTCGGTCACGCGCTCGAGCGGGATCACGGCGTTGGCGCCGTCGGGCACGACGCCGCCCGTCGCGATCGCGGCGGTGGTGCCGGGCGCGAGCGGTGCCGGATCGTCGCCGGCGAGGATGTGTGCGGTCAGCGCCCACGGCGACGGCGTGGAGGCGTCGACCGCGAAGCCGTCCATCGACGAGTTGGCGTGCCGCGGCAGGTCGTGCGGCGCGATCACGGGCTCGCCGACGACGCGGCCGGCGAGGTCGTGGAGGGCGACGGCCTCGACCGGGAGCGGACGCAGTGCGGCCACGATCAGGGCCCGCGCGTCCTCAACGGGCGTGCGCAGGTGCGGGAGGTCGGCGGGGAGGTCGGTGGTCATGGTCCGGTGAAGAAACCGCATGGCGGTTCGACGGTCATGGTATACAGCGATGGACGTTCTGCCCGCTGCGGGCGAACCCCTGACTCCGATGTCCGATCCCATCGCCGGCCGCTACCGCACTGTTGCCCCCCTGCCCGCTATCGGCGGGGTCAAGCGCGAGCTCGCGGTCGATCAGGTTGCGGATCACCGGGTCGCGGTTTCCAAGCTCAAGGTCGGCGACCGCCTCGAGGCCGTCGAGCGCCACCTCAGCGCCATCAAGGCGGTGCGCCACGCCAGCCTCGCGCCCGTGCTCGACGTCGCGCTGCTCGACGACGGCAAGATCGCTTACGTCGAGGCCCAAGCCGACGGTCCGGTGCTGAGTGGCGTCACGATGCCGCAGGCGAGCGCGCTGCTGGTCGCGGCCGATGTCGCCGAGGCCCTCGGCGCCCTCCACGCCGTTGGTCAGACCCACGGCGGTCTGGTGCCCGATGCGGTCGTCCTCGACTCCTCCGGCCGGCCGATCGTGATGGGCGCCGGTCTCGCCGCTGCGAAGGCGACGATCGACGGCGCAGCCGGTGCCACCGCCTCCGACGACATGCGCGCGCTCGGCGCGATCGTGTACCTGCTCGTCGCCGGTCGTGCTCCCGCGGAGCCGCCGGCCTCGCCGATGACGTTCGCGCCCGGGATCACCCCGGCGCTCAATGGCCTGATCCTGGCGCTGCTCTCGCGCGATGCCCGCCGACCGCCGCCGCCGGCGACCGCGACGGCGGAGCGCCTGCGCGCGATGGCCGGTACCGATCTGCCGTCCTCCCTGAAGCCGGCGCCGCTGCCGCAGCCGCCGCTGCCGACCGCGCCGCGCCGCGGCATCTCCGATGCGGCGCTCGCATCGATCGTCGGCGGCATCGCGCTGCTGGCGATCGTGCTCGGCATCGCCGCCGTCAACGGCAGCGAGCTCGTCGGGTCCGACTCGACGAGCACGGGCGCGGGCATTCCGACGTTCACGCTGCCCGAGCCCGGCGCACTGACGCTGACGATGACCGGCGACAGCCTGCCGCTGCCGGGGGTCGTGACCGACACGGGCGTCACCGAGACCGTGCCGGCCGACACGTTCGAGGTCTTCACGGATACCTCGGCCACGGTGCCCCCCGTTACGGACACGGCGGCGACCGGCATCACGACGATCCCGGCCGATACCGGGTCGCCGGCGCCGACGCCGTCGATGACGTTGCAGATCAACTAGCCGAGCGGACGGCTCGAACCCGGGTCTGCCGTACCCTTACGGCGTGTTCCCGGACAGCCGACCACGCCGTATCCGTCGCACCCCCGCGCTGCGGGCGCTCGTGCGCGAGACCTCGCTGCTGCCGTCGCAGCTGATCCTGCCGATCTTCGTGCTGCCCGGCGCGGGTCGGCGCGAGCCGGTCGGCGCGCTGCCCGGCGTCGATCGCCTGTCGCCCGACCTCGCCGCCGAGCTCGCCGCACAGGCCGCGGCCGTGGGCGTCTCGGGCGTGCTCCTGTTCGGGCTGCCGGAGGAGAAGGATGCGGTGGGCACCTCCGCGTGGGATCCCGAGGGCCCCGTGCCGGCCGCCGTGCGCGCGATCCGCGCCGCCGCGCCGGACCTGATGATCGCCACCGACGTCTGCCTCTGCCAGTACACGGACCACGGCCACTGCGGGCTCGTCGGTCCGCACGGCGAGATCCTCAACGACGCCTCGCTGCCGGGACTCGCGCGCGCCGCCGTCGCCCATGCGCGTGCCGGCGCCGACCTCGTGGCCCCGTCGGACATGTTCGACGGCCGCGTCGGTGCGATCCGCGACGCCCTCGACGAGGAGGGCTTCGCCGAGACCGTCGGCATCCTCGCCTACTCGTCCAAGTTCGCCTCGGCGTTCTACGGGCCCTTCCGTGACGCGGCGAACTCGACGCCGACGCAGGGCGACCGGCGGTCCCACCAGCTCGATCCCGCCAACCGTCGCGAGGCCGTCCGCGAGGGCCTGCTCGACGAAGGGGAGGGGGCAGACATGCTGATGGTCAAACCCGCCCTCACCGCGCTCGATGTGATCGCCGACCTGTCGGAGCAGAGCGACCTGCCGGTCCTCGCCTACCAAGTGTCGGGCGAGTACGCCATGCTCAAGCACGCAGCCGCGGCGGGCGCCTTCGAATTCAAGGACGCCTACCTCGAGTCGCTCCTGTCGATCCGTCGCGCCGGTGCGCGCGCCGTCATCACGTACGGGGCTGTGGAGGCCGCGCAGTGGCTCCGGTAGGGATCGAGTCCCGCGTGGATCGCATTGCGGAGCGAGCGGCCCGTGGCAGCGCCGTCTGGGCCCGCTCCGTGCTGGCGCCGACCGATCGCGACGGCGACGCGCTGTTCGGAACGGTGGCGGGTGCGCCCTTCGCCGACGGCGTCGAGACGATCTACGAGGGCTACCTCGTGCACCATGCCCCGCGCGGGCGGGTCTTCGCGGCGCCGGATCGCGAGCAGGGCCTCCTGCTCGGCGACTACCTCTACGCGACGGGCCTCGTGCAGGTCTGCGAGGCGGGCGACGTCGAGGCGATCGCCGCGCTCGCCGATCTCGTGTCGCTGGCCGCCCACCTGCGGGCATCTGGCGCCAACGTCGACGGCGAGCTGTGGCTGGCCACCGCCCGCCATCTGGCCGGTCCGCGCAACGACGACCTGACCGCGGCCCGTGAGGCGCTTCGCGCCGGCGACAGCGCCGCGCTGATCGCGCTGGTCGCCGACCACGATGCCGCGCCGCTGCTCCTCGAGCACCGCCGCCTGATGGGAGACGCATGAACGGCCCCAAGGACCTGCGCGCCTGGATCGAGCTGCTGCGCCGCGAGGGCGAGCTCGTGGAGATCACCCAGGAGGTCGATCCGTATCTCGAGATCACCGAGATCGCCGATCGCGTGCTCAAGGGCGGCGGCCCCGCTCTCCTCTTCTCGAACGTCAAGGGCTCGCGCATCCCGCTCCTGATCAACCAGTTCGGCACGGAGCGCCGCATGCTGCTGGCGCTGGGTCGCGACGAGTTCGACTCGATCGGCGAGGAGATCGGCGAGCTGCTCGAGCTGAAGCCGCCGGACGGCCTGCGCGACAAGGTCAAGGCCCTCGGCCGCCTCAAGGGCGTCGCCGATGCGCGCCCGAAGATCGTCCGCTCCGGCGCCTGCCAGGAGGTCGTCTGGCCCGAGCCCGATCTCGATCTGCTGCCGATCCAGTTCCAGTGGCCCGAGGACGGCGGCCCCTACATGACGATGGCGAACATCATCACGAAGGATCCCGTCACCGGTGGTCGCAACGTGGGCATGTACCGCCTGCAGAAGCACACGAAGAACGAGCTGGGCCTGCACTGGCAGATGCACAAGGACGCCGCCGCCGACCATCGCGAGGGCGAGGGCCGCATGGAGGTGGCGCTGGCGCTCGGCACCGACCCGATCACCGCCTACTCCGGCTCGATGCCGTTGCCGAAGCACATCGACGAGTACATGGTGGCCGGCTGGCTGCGCGACGAGCCAATCGAGCTGGTGCAGTGCAAGACGGTCGACCTCCAGGTTCCCGTCAACGCGGAGATCGTGATCGAGGGCTACTGCATCCGCGGCGAGACGAAGCCCGAGGGACCGTTCGGCGACCACACGGGCTACTACACGCCGGTCGACGACTTCCCGGTCATGCACGTCACGGCGATCACGTCGCGCCGCGACCCCATCTACCCGTCGATCGTCGTCGGGCCGCCGCCGTGCGAGGACCTCTGGCTCGGCAAGGCGACGGAGCGCATCTTCCTGCCGGCCGTCCGCGTGACGCTGCCCGAGGTCGTGGACTACGACATCCCGTACGCCGGCACCTTCCACAACTGCGTGATCGTGTCGATCCAGAAGCGCTTCCCCGGGCACGCCCAGAAGGTGATGCACGCGATCTGGGGCACGGGGCTGCTGTCGCTGACGAAGGCCGTGATCGTCGTCGACGAGTGGGTCGACGTCCACAACTACACCGAGGTCGTCTGGCAGATGGGCGCGAACATCGATCCCGCCCACGACATCCTGATGTCGCATGGGCCGATCGACCAGCTCGACCACGCCGCCCGCCTGAAGGCCTTCGGCGGCAAGATCGGCTTCGACGCGACGGCCAAGTGGGAAGGCGAGGGCTACACGCGCGGCTGGCCCGAGGTCAACCGCATCCCCGACGACGTCAAGGCCCAGGTCGATGCGCGCTGGGCGTCGTTCGGCATCGACATGCCCGGACACGTCCGATGAACAGCCGTTCCCGAGAGCGCGCGGACTATGCTCGCTGCGCAGGGCGGCCGCTGACGGCTGCGCAAGGAGACTGACCGTGGAGCGGACTGACGAGGAGTGGCGCGCGATCCTGACGCCGGAGCAGTACGCCGTGCTCCGCGAGCAGGGCACCGAGCCGCCGTTCACGGGTGCCTACTGGGACGACCACGCGCCGGGCGTGTACCACTGCGCCGGCTGCGGCACCCCGCTGTTCGCCGCCGACGACAAGTTCGACAGCGGCACCGGCTGGCCCAGCTTCACCCGTCCCGTCGAGGATGAGAACGTCGGCGCCCGCGAGGATTCCTCGCACGGCATGCGCCGGATCGAGGCCGTCTGCAAGAGCTGCGGCGGCCACCTGGGGCATGTGTTCCCCGATGGTCCGGGTCCCTCGGGCCTGCGCTATTGCATCAATTCCTGCTCTTTGACACGCGAGGAGGTCGAAGCATGAACGAGGTTCTCGGGATTGTGCGGATCGTGGCGACTTTGACATCTCGGGGGGACTCCCCGCAAGATACCTTTGTGACTGGAGGGAATCCCTGTGGCTGAGAACGGAAATGATCGCGCTGGCGTATCCTCGTACAGCGACGTCAACGACCCCCGCGCGGTGGTCAGCCGCAGCAAGTTCCTGACCGGAGCGACGATCGGCCTCGGTGGCCTGATCGGCGTCGCGGTCGCCGTCCCCGTGCTGGGCTTCGTGCTCGGACCGTCGTTCACGACGGAGGACTGGTACTGGACGAGCTTCGGTGCGGTCGACAACGCCGAGTACAAGAAGGGCACCTACGTGCCGGTGATCTTCGAGCGCGGCAAGCTCGGCGAGCTCGACCGCCGTGTCGCCTACGTGCGCCGTGATGGCGACGAGGAGTTCACGATCGTCTCCAACGTCTGCATGCACCTGGGCTGCCCCGTGCAGTTCAAGACGACCGGCTTCGCCTGCCCGTGCCACGGCGGCCAGTACGACGTCGAGGGCATGCGCACCGCCGGTCCCCCGATTCGTCCGCTCAACCGCTTCGAGTACAAGGTCGACAACGGCAACCTGCTCGTCGGGCGCGTCTTCGCGACCGAGGAGATCGACGGTCAAGTCGTCATGACCGACCAGTTCAAGCTTCCCGGAGAGCCCGTTGGCGGCCTTCTCGGGTGGCTCTACCCCGTCCCGTCCTGAGGCAGGAGAACACCATGTCCACACTGCTTCCGCCGCCCGGCGAAATCGCCAAGATCCCCGTTGATTGGGTCGAGGAGCGCTCGGGTCTCGTCTCGTTCGGCAAGTTCATGCTCTTCCGCAACGTGCCGAAGGACATCTCCTGGCTCCAGACGCTCGGCTCGGCCCTGCTGACGGTCTTCATCCTCCAGGTCACGACCGGCATCCTGCTGGCGATGTACTACCAGCCCGATCCGGATACCGCTTGGACGACGATCAAGTTCATCACCGACGACGCCACGCTCGGCTGGCTCGTCCGCGGCATGCACAAGTGGGGCTCGTCCGTGATGGTCGTGCTGCTCTTCCTGCACATGGGCCGCACGTTCCTGTTCGGCGCCTACAAGTATCCGCGCGAGATGACGTGGATCACGGGCGCGATCATCTTCATCATGGTCATGGGCATGTCCTTCACCGGCTACCTGCTGGTGTTCGACGAGCGCGCCTACTGGGCCACGATCGTCGGTGTGAACATCAACGGCACGGCGCCGATCCTCGGGCCCGCGCTGTCCTGGATCCTGATGGTCGGCCCCCAGATCTCCACGCACACGCTGTCGCGCTTCTACGCGCTGCACATGCTGGTGATCCCCAGCCTGCTCGGCGGGCTGATCTTCGTCCACATGCTGCTGGTCGTGCGGCTCGGCGTCACGTCGCCGCCGTGGTCCCGCATGCAGGTCACGGAAGGTGACGTCTGATGCCCCGCCTGACTGCACGCGAGCGCCGCGAGAGCTACCAGCGCGAGTACGCGTTCCAGAAGAAGCACGGCAAGTCGTTCTTCCCGAACGCGGTCTTCCACGACACGATCGTCAGCCTGATCGTCGTCGCCCTGATCATGGGCATGGCGATTCTCTGGCACGCCCAGTTCGGCTCCGTGCCGGGCGAGGCGGAGGCCGGCCGCATCGGCGGCCTGCTCGGACCTGCCTACGAGGCGAAGGCCGACCCGGGCGTGCTCGCGTACGACCCGCGTCCGGAGTGGTACTTCTTCTTCCTCTTCGAGCTGCTCCGCCTGTTCAAGGAGCCCGCGCTCCTGATCGTCGGTTCCGTGATCATCCCGACCATCTGGATGGTCCTCCTGATCGGCTGGCCGTTCATCGACCGCAACCCCGATCGTCGGCTCTCGCGCCGCCCGATCGCGCTCGCGCTCGGCGTCATGGTCCCGATCGTGCTCCTGACCCTCACGTTCTACGGCTCCAAGGCGCCGGGAGCGGGTGGCGCGGTCTCGACCGAGCCGGGGGCCGCGGCCTTCGCGAACGGTCCGTGCTCGACGTGCCACACGCTGGCGAACGCCGGCACGGCCGGCAACGTCGGACCGGTCCTCGACGAGGCCAAGCCGGATTACGAGACGGCGCTCAACCTGATCACCAACGGCAAGGGCGGCATGCCGGCCTTCAAGGGCCAGTACACAGCCGACCAGATCTCGTGCCTGGCGGGCTACGTGGCGACCTGGTCCGGAGCCACCGGCACGACGCCCGGTCCGAGTGCTCCATCCGCCAAGGCGACGTATCCGGCCTCGTGCGAGGCGGCCGGCGGCGACTTCGCCGGCGTCGCAGCTGCCGGCGGCTGAGCCCCGCAACTCACGCGTTCTTCATCGGCGAGGGCCGGGTGGCGACACCCGGCCCTTTTCGTCGGGGCTGCGAAGAGCAGGCACAGCCCTTGTCCTGACGTATCCTGCCGGAGCCCCCGTTATGCACGTCTTCCTCGGAATCACCGGCGCCTCCGGCGCCCCCTACGCCGCCCGCCTCCTGCAGGGCTTCGCCGCTGCGGGCGCGCAGGTCGGCGTCTGCGCCTCGGCCTCGGCCGGCGAGGTGATCGCGTGGGAGATCTACCGCGACCGGACGATCCCGCCGGAGCAGGCGGTTGAGCGCTTCGTGACCGAGTACGGCGGGGAGGGCGCGACGCTGTATGGCGAGCGCGACTGGTTCGCCCCCTACGCCTCCGGCTCGGCCAAGGTCGATTCGTACGTCATCTGCCCGTGCTCGATGGCGACGTGCGGCACGATCGCGTCGTCGAGCCAGGCCAACCTGATCCACCGCGCGGCGAGCGTGGCGCTGAAGGAGCGTCGCCCGCTGATCCTCGTGCCGCGCGAGATGCCGCTGTCGGTGCTGCACCTGCGCGCGCTGACGACGCTGACCGAGGCGGGCGCGATGGTCGCCCCTGCCAGCCCGGGCTTCTACACGCACCCCGAATCGGTCGCGGACATGGTCGACTTCGTCGCGGGGCGCGTCCTCGACCTCTGCGGCATCGACCACGCATTGCTGCAACGCTGGGGGAGCGCATGAGCACGGACAACCTTCCCGTCAAGTACGGCGCCGAAGAGGGCACGCTTCCACCTGAGCGCGTGCAGGCCATGTTCGACCGCATCGCGCGGCCGTACGACGTCATGAACCGCGTGATGACCGCAGGCCTCGACGTCCGCTGGCGTCGGCTCGCGGCAGACGCCACCGAGGTCGGCCAGGGCGCCAGCGTCCTCGACTGCTGCTGCGGCACCGCGGACCTCTCGCTCGAACTCGGTCGCCGCGTCGGCCCCAGCGGCGAGGTCGTCGGCGTCGACTTCTCCGACGGCATGCTCGACATCGGGCGCCGCAAGGTCGCCAAGAAGGGCTTCGACCAGGTGACGCTGCTGCACGGCGATGCCCTCGACCTGCCCTTCGAGGACGATCGCTTCGCCGCTGCCACCGTCGCCTTCGGCATTCGCAACGTCGCCGACCTCGACCGCGGGCTGCGCGAGCTCGGTCGCGTCGTGCGCCCCGGGGGCAAGGTCGTCTGCCTGGAGATCACGACGCCCGAGTCGGGTCCGCTTGCGCGCTTCCACCGGCTGTGGTTCGACAAGCTGGTGCCCGCGGTCGGCCGTGTCGCCGACCGCAAGGGCGACAGCGCGTACACGTACCTGCCCGCATCGGTCCGGCGCTTCCCCGGCCCCACACCGCTGGCCCACGTCATGTACGAGGCGGGGCTCCACGACGTGCGGTTCCGCACGCTCGGCGGCGGCATCGTCGCCCTCCACGTCGGCACGGTCGCAGGCCACCGCGGATGAGCACCGCGACCCTCACCGACCTGCTGGCGCTGCCGGGCATCTCCGAGTACCTGGTCCGCGTCGAGGCACGCCTCGTCGATGACGTCGCCTGGGTCGGCGGCTCGACCGCCGCGACGGCCGCCGACACGCTCAACGCCGGCGGCAAGCGCCTGCGTCCGCTGCTCGTCCTGCTCTCTGCGCCCGCGACGGGCCAGCAGGCGGAGAACCTCGTCCGCGCAGGCAGCGCCGTCGAGCTCGTGCACATGGCGACGCTGGTCCACGACGACGTCCTCGACCACGCCTCGTTGCGCCGCGGACGGCCCACCGTCTGGGCCCAGCACGGAGATCGCGTCGCGGGTGCGACGGGTGACTTCCTCTTCGCACGTGCCTTCGCCGTGCTCGCCGAAGCCGGCGATCTCGAATGCCTCGCGCTGCTCTCGCAGGCCGCCCTCGGTCTGTCGGAGGGCGAGGCGCTGCAGATGCAGCAGACGCGCAATCCGGCCACCACGCCAGAGCAGTACTTCGAGCGCTGCACGCTCAAGACCGGGCGGCTCTTCGCCGCCGCCTGCGGGCTCGGCGGTCGGCTCGGCGGTCTGCCGTCGGCCGATGCCGAGGCCCTCGCCGAGTACGGCCGTCTGCTGGGCATCGCCTTCCAGGTCGCGGATGACATCCTCGACTGCGGTGGCAGCTCGGACGCCACCGGCAAGGCCCTCGGCACCGATCTGATCGGCGGCACCGCGACCCTGCCGCTGCTCTACGCCGCCCGCGTCGACGAGGAGATCGCCCAGGCGCTGCGCGTGCAGCCGCCGACCGACGAGATCCTGCCGCTGCTGCAGCGCGTCGCCGCGACGGGCGCCCTCGACGAGGCGCGCGAGACCGCCCGCGAGCTGGTGCGCTCCGCCGAGGACACGTTGGACCGCATTCAGGGCGACCTCGACACGGCACCGCTGCGGATGGTCGTCCGTGGCGTCGTCGACCGCGATACTTAGAGCAGGAGCACCATGGCCACCATCGCCCGCAACATCGCACTTCAGGAGATCCGCGAGAAGGTCGTCGCGGGCGAGCGCCTGGATCTGGACGACGGCATCACGCTGCTCGAGTCGCACGACGTCCTCGAGCTCGGCGAGCTCGCTGACCTGGCCCGTCGCCAGCGCGGCGGCACCGACGACGTCTTCTTCGTCAACAACCTGTACCTCAACTACACGACGATCTGCCGGGTCAAGTGCAAGTTCTGCGCCTTCGCCCGCACGTCGAAGCAGGCCGACGCGGTGATGTGGGACATCCCCGATCTGGTCGCCCACGCGCAGCAGGTGCGCGAGCATCAGGAGTTCACTGAGATCCACATGGTCGGCGGCGAGAACCCGCACCTCGACTTCTCGTACTACACGGACATCACCCGCGCTCTCAAGGAGGGCCTGCCGGGCGTCGACCTCAAGCTCTTCACGGCGTCGGAGATCCACCACATGACGCGCTCGTGCGACATGACGCACGAGCAGGTGCTGCGCGAGCTGATCGATGCTGGCCTCGACACGCTGCCGGGCGGCGGCGCCGAGGTCTTCGCCCCGCGCGTCCGCAAGATCATCGCGCCGGGCAAGGAGCCGGGCGCGCAGTGGCTCGAGACGCACCGCATCGCGCACGGCCTGGGTCTCAAGACGCACTGCACGATGCTCTACAACCACGTCGAGACCTACGAGGAGCGCATCGAGCACCTGCTCTCCCTGCGCGACCTGCAGGACGAGACGGGCGGCTTCATGGCCTTCATTCCGCTGCCGTTCCACCCGCAGAACACGGTCTTCGAGCGTCGCGGCTGGAAGTTCTCGACCGGCCAGGACGACCTCAAGATGCTGGCCGTCTCGCGCCTGATGCTCGACAACATCGAGCACGTCAAGGCGTACTGGATCATGATCTCGACGCCGCTGGCCCAGGTCGGCCTGTCGTTCGGCGCCAACGACATCCAGGGCACCGTCGTCGAGGAGAAGATCGCCCACGCGGCCGGCGCCGTCACGCCGACCGAGGAGAAGATCGCGGACCTTGTCCGCGTCATCCAGGAGGCCGGCAAGATCCCCGTGCAGCGTGACACCTTCTACAACGAGCTCCGTCGGTGGGACGCACGGGCATGACCCCCCTCCGTGTCGGGCGCGTCGACTTCATCAACACGTTCCCGCTGGCGTGGTCGCTTGAGCATCGCCTCGAGCCGGGGATGATGGAGGAGGTCCGGGCCGTGCCGACGCGGCTCAACGCGCTGCTCGCCGAGGGCGAGCTCGACGTGGCCAACGTCTCCAGCATCGCCTACGCGCGCAACGCCGCCGACTGGGTGCTGCTGCCCTCGCTGTGCATCGCCTCCGAGGGCGAGGTCGACTCCGTCAACCTGGTCACCGACGTGCCGCTGCCCGCCATCCGCACGATCGCGGTGACGAGCCAGAGCGCGGCCTCAGTCGCCCTCCTCCGCGTGCTCTTCCCGACTGCCGAGATCCTCCCCGAGGGCTCCCGCGCCGACGCCACGCTGCTGATCGGCGACGAGGCGCTGCGCTCCTCGCTCGACGATCCCACCCCGCACCACGATCTCGGCGAGCTCTGGTTCGAGCGCACCGGGCTGCCGATGGTCTTCGCCGTCTGGGCCGCGCGCCGCACCGTCGACACCGAGCGCCTCCTGGCCCTCGATCATGCGCTCGCCTCGGCCGTCGCCGACGCCTGCGAGCACGCGGCGCTGGTCGCCGACGCGGCGGCGGAGCGCTACGGCTTCCCGGCCGGCTTCCTCGCCCGCTACTTCGAGAAGCTCCAGTACCGCTTCACCGACCGCAAGCGCGAGGGATTGCAGCGATACTTCGAACTGGCCGCAGAGGCCGGCATCATCGAATCCGCCCCCGAGCTCGTATTCGCCGGGGCCCGCCACCACGGAGCTGAGGCCTGATGGCCGTCATCGATTCCACCCGCACCGTCAACGAGATCCTCGCGGGGGTGCTCGACGGCGAGCGCCTCTCCGACACCGACGCGCTGGCGTTGATGCGCACGCGCGACCTCGTCGCGATCGGCGCGGCCGCCAACGAGATCCGCAACCGGAAGGCTGCGCCGGGCGAGGTCACGTACATCATCGATCGCAACATCAACTACTCGAACATCTGCTCGACCGACTGCAACTTCTGCGCCTTCTACCGCAAGCCGGGCGACACCCGCGAGGGCTACGTCCTGCCGAAGCAGATCATCTTCGCGAAGATCGAGGAGACGATCGCCCTCGGCGGCACCGGCGCCCTGATGCAGGGCGGCCACAACCCCGACCTCGACATCGAGTGGTACGAGGACATGTTCCGCTCGATCAAGGAGCGGTACCCCGAGTTCCACCTGCACGCGCTGTCGCCGCCGGAGATCATGCACATCTCCCGCCGCTCGCACCTCGACATCCCCACGACGCTGTCGCGCCTGCGCGACGCCGGTCTCGGCTCGCTGCCGGGCGGGGGCGGCGAGATCCTCGTCGACCGCGTGCGCAAGATCCTCGCGCCGAAGAAGACGAAGAGCGACGAGTGGCTCGAGGTGATGCGCCAGGCGCACCGTCAGGGCATGTCGACGTCGGCCACGATGATGTACGGGCACGTCGAGACGCTCGCCGAGCGCGTGGAGCACATGCGCCGCCTGCGCGACCTGCAGGACGAGGTGCCCGGCTTCCGCGCCTTCATCTCGTGGACGTTCCAGCCCGACAACACGGAGCTCGGCAAGACGGTCCACGAGACGCCGACCTCGTTCGAGTACCTGCTCGTGCAGGCGATCTCGCGGCTCTACTTCGACAACATCCCGCACATCCAGTCGTCGTGGGTGACGCAGGGCATGAAGATCGGCCAGGTCGCGCTGCACTTCGGCGCCGATGACCTCGGCTCGGTGATGCTCGAGGAGAACGTCGTCTCGAGTGCCGGCACCACATACCGGGCCTCGAAGGAGGACTTCTGCCGGATCATCCGCAACGCGGGCTACCAGCCGGTCCAGCGCGACACCTTCTATCGCGTCGTCGATGACAACCCCGAGGCGTCGCTGCGCCCCGCCGAGATCGTCGAGACGGCCTAGGCCGTTCGCAGGTCGCCGCTGCGCCGCAGCAGCACCAGCCGGTGGATGATCGCGGTCGTCAGGATCGCGAGGCCGATCAGCGCCAGGTAGGGCTGGATCGGCGCGAACCACGTCAGCGCACCCGTGGCGCCGAGGGCCAGCACGACAAGGTGATTGCAGGTCGGGCAGCCGACGGCGAGGTACGCCAGGCCGCCGCCGATGATGCCCGTGCGCGTCGCCGTGCGGCAGCTCGACGGGCGGGGGAGGGCGATCAGGACGCCGGCCAGCACGGCGGTGACGATCGCGACGGGCCAGGCCCAGGCGGTTGCCTCGACCTGGCGGCCGAACAGCGGGTTCGGAATCAGATCGGTCGGGATCGAGATCACGAGCAGCGTGAAGACGGCGACGCCGGCTGCGATGCCGACGCGCCGCATCGCTAGCAGCGCTCTTCGACGTTGAGGAACGGCGCGGTCTGGTTCAGCGACAGGCTGATCTCGCCCGCCACCAGCCGGATCAGGATGTCACCGAGCAGCTCCTTGCGCCAGCCCTGACCGAGCGGCAGGGAGGAGAGGTCCTCACCGGCGACGACGGCCTCGAGGAAGCGGTCGAGGTCGGCGCGGTTGGCGACGAGCTCCGGTGCGAGGTCGGCGTCCTGACAGCGGATGCGGGCCATCGGCACGGCCAGCGTGGCGACGGCGTCGACCTGGCGCGCCACGCGCTGCGGCACCGCGCGCTCGGACGGCGGCGGCTCGCGATCGAGCCCGCGGGCGACGGCGGCCAGCAGCTCGGTGCTCTCCCGCTCGCCGAGGGTCTTGCCGACGCCGCGGATCTGCCCGAGGTCGGCCGTGCTGCGCGGCGCGGCGCGCGCAATCTCGACGAGCGTCGGGTCCTTCATCACCCAGCCGGACGGCTGGTCGCGACGGCGGGCGAGCTGCTCGCGCCAGGCGGCCACGTCGATCAGCACGGCCTGCGCCTGCGGAGAGAGCTTGCCGCGGCGCTGGACCTTGCGCCAGGCGCGGTCGGGATCGCCGCCGGCGGCCTCAGGGGTGCAGAAGCGGCGCTCGATCTCGGCGTGGGCCCACTCGGTGCGGCTGCGCTCGGCGAGGCGGCGCTCCAGCTCGTCGACCAGCTGGCCGAGGTAGCGCACGTCGTCGGCGGCATAGTGGAGCTGCGTGTCCTTGAGCGGGCGACGGCTCCAGTCGGAGAACGTCTCGTTGTGATCCAGACGCACCTTCAGGACCGCGTCGAGCAGGCGGTCGAGGCTCGCGCTGGCGGTCAGGCCGACGAAGCCGGCGGCGACCTGCGTGTCGTAGACGTTGGCAGGGACCGAGCCGAAGTGGAGGCCGAAGGCGATCAGGTCGGCGGACGGCGCGTGCATCAGCTTCTGCACGGCGGGGTCGGCGATCAGCGCGCCCAGAGGCTCCAGCGGCGCCCCCGCGAGCGGGTCGATCAGCCAGATCTCGTCGCCGACGGCGATCTGCACGAGGCAGAGGTGCGGCGCGTAGGACTTCTCCCACAGGAACTCGGTGTCGAGCGCGCAACGCCCGGCTGCGCGAGCCGCGGCGGTCACCTCGTCCACGCCGGCGGCGTCGGTGACGATGCGAGGAAGACCGGACACGCCCGTAGCCTACCGGTCCATCCCGGAAGGGGCGGTATCCTGCTGGGCATGGCCGTTCCCCTGATGGATCTCCGTGGGCAGTGGGAGCCGCTGCATGACCAGATCACCGCCGCGGTCGGCGACGTGATCAAGAGCGGCGTGTTCATCCTCGGCCCGAACGTCAAGGCGTTCGAGGCGGAGACCGCCGCCGATCTCGGCGTGGCCCATGCCGTCGGCGTCGCCAACGGCACCGACGCGCTGATCCTGGCGCTGCGTGCCCACGGCATCGGGCCCGGCGACGAGGTCATCTGTCCCGCCTACACCTTCTACTCGACGCCCGAATCGATCGCGGCGGCCGGCGCCACGCCGGTCTTCGCCGACATCGAGGCGACGACGTACCAGCTGGACCCGGCCTCCGTCGAGGCTGCGGTGACCGAGCGGACGAAGGCGATCATGGCCGTCCACCTGTTCGGGCACCCGGCACCGATGCGCGAGCTGCGCGCGATCGCGGATGCCCACGGGCTGCTGCTGATCGAGGACGCGGCGCAGTCCTACGGCGCGTCGCTCGACGGCGTCCGCTGCGGTGCGATCGGCGACATCGCGACGTTCTCGTTCTTCCCGACCAAGAACCTCGGCGGCTTCGGCGACGGCGGCCTCGTCACCACCAACGACGCCGAGGCGGCAGAGCGCGTGCGCGAGCTGCGCTTCCACGGCTCGAAGGACAAGCGCACCTTCACGCAGATCGGCATGAACTCCCGCCTCGACGAGCTCCAGGCCGCCATCCTGCGCGTCCTGCTGCCCGAGCTCGCCGGCTGGAACCGCCTGCGCCAGGAGGCAGCCGCCCGCTACGACGAGCTCGGCCTCGGCCGCTTCGTCGAGCTGCCCGGCACCGCGCCCGGCGCCGATCCGATCTACCACCTCTACGTCGTCCGCTGCCAGGACCGCGAGGCGATCCAGGGCGCGCTCAAGGCGGCCGAGGTCGGCAGCGTCGTCTACTACGACACGCCGCACCACCTCCAGCCGGTGTTCGCGCACCTCGGCTACGCCGTGGGCAGCCTGCCGGAGACCGAGCGCGCCTCCCGCGAGTGCCTGGCCCTGCCGATGTACCCGACGCTGCCGCCCGCGGATCAGCAGGCGCTCGTCGCCGCGCTCGAAGCCGCGTTCGCCTAGCCGCGCGATGCGCGTCTGGATCGACCTCACCAACGCGCCGCACGTGCCGGTGCTCGCGCCGCTCGTGCGGGTGCTCGAGCAGCGCGGTGCCACCGTCGAGCTGACGGCTCGGCCCTACGGGCAGACGGCCGAGCTGGCCGCGCTGCACGGGCTGCAGGTGGAGGAGATCGGCGCGCACGGCGGGCGCTCGCGCCTCGGCAAGGGCCGCGCCGCCGTCGGCCGCGTCCACGCGCTCCGACGCTGGGCCAAGGGCCGCAGCTTCGATGTCGGCCTGGCGCACGGCTCCACCGATCAGCCGATGGTCGGGCGCATGCTCGGCTTCCCGACCGTGACGATGTTCGACTACGAGGGCGCGAAGCTCCAGCACGGCGTCAACTGCCGGCTGGCAGCGCGCGTGCTGGTGCCCGACGCGATTCCGGTCGAGGCGATCACCGCCCACGGTGCGAGCGCCGCCAAGGTCGTGCGCTTCCCCGGGCTCAAGGAGGAGTACGCGCTGTTCGGCTTCACGGCCGACCCGTCCGTCCGCGTCGATCTCGGCGTGCGGCCCGACGCGCTGCTCGCGATCATGCGCCCGCCTCCGGAGCTCGCGCTCTACCACCGCACCGACAACCCCCTCTTCGAGCAGGTGCTGCGCGCGCTGTCGGCTGACGCCCGCGTGGACCAGATCGTGCTGCCGCGCACCCGCGAGCAGGGCGACGCCGTGCGCGCGCTCGGATTGGAGCGCGTGATCGTGCCCGAGCGTGCCGTCGACGCCCGCAGCCTCGTCGCCACGGCGGATCTCGTCGTCTCGGCCGGGGGGACGATGAACCGCGAGGCCGTGGTGCTCGGGACGCCGGTCTGGACCACGTTCGCCGGCACGCTCGGCGCCGTCGACCGTGCCTTGATCGCCGAGGGGCGCCTGCAGCAGCTCGAGCGGGTCGAGGATCTGGTCGTCGAGCCACGCGGGCCGTCGGCCGCGCCGACCCTGCGGGATCCCGCACTGCTGGTCGATCTGGCCTTCAGCGGCCTCGTCTGAGGGGCCGTTGCCGGACCGCCGTCGCTGGCGCGCAGGGGATCCGCCCCGCACCTATAATGATTGCTGATATGCGAATCCCCTCCTGGCATCGCGTGGGTCATATGGCGGCAGACGCCGCCGTGGCGGCCGGTGCCTGGTGGCTCGCCTTCCAGCTGCGCTTCGACGTCGTCCCGATCTGGGCCAACACGCTGTTCTGGGCGACGCTGCCGTGGATCGTCGTCTTGACCGTGGGCGTCTACGTCGTCAACGGGCTCTACACGCGCTGGTGGCGCTACGTCTCGCTGCGCGACGTGCGCCTGCTGCTGCGCGCCTCGGTGATCGCGCTCGTCGTCGTGGCGCTCTACGCCAACCTCTTCCCGCCCGTCGCGGCCACGCCGCCGCGTGGCGTCCTCGCGATCTGGTTCCTCCTGCTCCTGCTCGGCACCGTCGGCGTGCGCGCCGTGGCCCGCACGATCCTCGAGGGGCGCGGCACGCTGTTCCCCCGCGGCCGCGAGGTGCTCGTGGTGGGCGCCGGTGATGCCGGCTCGGTGATCGTGCGCGAGATGCTCGCCAACCGCTCGCTGCGGATGACGCCGATCCGACTGTGCGACGACGATCCCCGCAAGCAGGGCATGCGCCTCCACGGGGTCAAGGTCGACGGCACGACGCACGATCTCGCCGCGATCCTCAAGGCCTCGCCGCCGGACGAGGTCGTCATCGCGATGCCCGGCGCCGATGGCACCGCGCGCCAGCGCGTCGTTGACGCCTGCCGCCGTGCCGGCGTGCCGGTCAAGACGCTGCCGGGCCTGTACGACCTGCTCGACGGCGATCCCACGCTGCTGCGCCGCCTGCGCGAGGTCCAGGTCGAGGACATCCTCGGCCGCCAGCCCGTCAACCTCGATCTCGCCTCCATGGGCGGCTACCTCGCCGGCCAGTCGGTCCTCGTCACGGGTGCCGGCGGCTCGATCGGCTCCGAGCTGGTGCGCCAGATCAGCCGTCTCTCGCCCGCGCAGCTGACGCTGGTCGACCACGCGGAGGACAACCTCTTCCACATCGACCAGTGGCTGCGCGAGCACGACATCGCCCACGTCCGCTCGTGCGTCGCCGACGTCAAGGACGTCGACCGGATGCGGAAGATCATCGCGGACGTGCAGCCCGACGTCATCTTCCACGCCGCCGCCTACAAGCACGTGCCGCTGATGGAGAGCAACCCGTTCAGCGCGCTGCGCAACAACGTCCTGGCGACCCGTGCGCTGGCCGAGCTCGCCGCCGATGCCGGCGTCGAGCGCTTCGTGCTCGTCTCGACCGACAAGGCCGTCATCTCCGAGACCGCGATGGGCGCGTCGAAGGCGCTCTGCGAGTACGTCGTCGAGGCCGAGGCGCAGGAGCGCCGCGGCACGCGCTTCATGGCGGTGCGATTCGGCAACGTGCTGGGCTCGTCCGGCTCCGTGATCCCGACGTTCCGCCGCCAGATCCTCGACGGCGGTCCCGTGACGGTGACCGATCCCGAGATGACCCGCTTCTTCATGACGATCCCCGAGGCCGTCCAGCTGATCGTCCAGGCCGGCGGTGTCGGCCAGTCGGGCGACGTCTTCGTGCTCGACATGGGCGATCCGGTGCGGATCATGGACCTCGCCCAGGACATGATCCGGCTGATGGGCCGCGAGCCCGGCAAGGACATCGAGATCAAGGTGATCGGCCGGCGCCCCGGCGAGGTCCTGCACGAGCGCCTGTTCGCCGACGACGAGTCCGTCGAGCGCACGCACCACGACAAGCTGATGCGCGCGCGCCGCGGTCGCATCGACGCCGTCTGGCTCGCCGGTCGTCTCGACGAGATCGAGGAGACCCTGCAGCGCGGCGCCGACGACGACGCCCTGGAGCTCTTCTTCGATACCGCCAAGGCGCCCGTGCGCGAGGGCATCGCCGGACCGCGGGTGACCGACTAGTGGATACCAAGCAGCTCGCCGCCCTCGTCGCGGTCGTCGATCGCTCCAGCTTCTCGCAGGCCGCCGAGCAGCTTGGCGTCACCCAGCCGGCCGTCTCGCTCGCCATCCGCTCGCTCGAGAAGCGCCTTGGCTGCCAGCTGATCGACCGCTCCGGCCGCGTCGTCGAGCCGACCGAGGCCGGGCAGGTCGCCTACCGCCACGCGCAGCGCATCCTCGGTGCCGAGCGCGACCTCTTCCACAGCCTGGAGGAGGAGGGGGACGGCCTGCACGGGCACCTCGTGGTCGGTGCCTCGACCGGGCCCGGCGAGCGCATCCTGCCCGCGCTGCTCGGCGCGTTCCACAAGGAGTTCCCCGAGGTGCTGGTCTCGCTGCGTGTCGACGACACCGAGACGATCGTCGATCGCGTGCTCGACCGCCAGCTCGAGTTCGGCATCGTTGGCGCCGAGCGCGCCCATCGCTCACTCGTCTTCGAGCCGTTCCTCCGCGATGAGGTGCTGCTCGTCGTCCCGACGGATCACCCGTTCGCGGGCCGGACCATCACGCTCGACGAGCTCGTGCACGAGCCGCTCGTGGTCCAGCAGGAGGGCGCTGGCGTTCGCACCGTCGTGGAGCGCGAGCTGCGCGCCCAGGGCATTCGCGCCCGCGACCTCAACGTGGTGGCCGAGCTCGGCCTGCAGGAATCGGCCAAGTCCGCCGTCGAGGCCGGTCTGGGCGTGACGTTCCTGTCGCGCCTCGCCGTCGAGCGCGAGCTCGACGAGGGGCGCCTGGCGACGGCAACCGTGCAGGGTCTCGAGCCCGGCCGCCTGTTCTACGCGGTGCGCAACGCCTCACGTCCGCAGAGCCGCCTCGTCGCCTCGTTCCTCGACTTCGCCCGCACCACGCTCGGCGAGCGGGCGGTGTTCCCCGAGGCGACGCGCGATCGCCCCGTGCGCGGCAGCCGCGTCGGCTGAGCGATGCCCGACGTCATCGCCTTCGACGCCGACGTGATCGGCCGCAACCGCACGGGTGACGAGACCGTCGCCACGGGGCTCCTGACGGCGCTCGCCGCGCGCGACGACCTGCCCTTCACGATCCTCGCCTACGTCCGCGATCCCGCGCTCGTGCCGGAGGCCATCACCGCCTCGGGCGTCGTGCGTCCGGTGGCGGTCGCGGTCGGATCGAACTACCGCCGCGTGGCCGTCAGCCTGCCGGCGCGCCTGCGCGCCGATCGCCCGGCGCTGTACCACGGCAACTACGTCCTCCCGCCGGGCCTCAACTGCCCCGGCGTCGTCACGGTGCACGATTCGTCGTACCGCTTTGCGCCCGAGCTCATGCCGAAGGCCGACGCGCTCGCGTTCGGTCGTTTCGTGCCGTGGTCGATCCGGCGCGCGGCACGCGTGGTGACGGTCTCCGAGCACGCGCGCGAGGACGTCCTGCGCTCCGTGCCCGGCCTCGCTCCGAGCCATGTGGTGGCGATCCCCAACGGCGTCTCGGCGACCTTCGCACCCGATCCGACCGCCGCCGACCGCGTGCGGGAGGCGTGGGGGCTGGAGCCCGGCTACGTCTTGTTCATCGGCGCGCTGCAGCCGCGCAAGAACCTCCTGCGCCTACTCGAGGCCTACGCGCGGGTGCGCGACACGCGCGACGACATGCCGCTGCTCGTCCTGGCCGGTGACGCCAAGCAGGACGAGGACGAGCTGGGTGCGCGCATCGCCGAGCTCGGCCTCGAGCAGCACGTGCGTCGGATCGGCTACGTGCAGGGCGAGAGCGCGCTGCGCGACCTCTACGCCGCCGCCGGCGTCTTCGCCTTCCCGTCGCTCTACGAGGGCTTCGGCCTACCGGTCGCCGAGGCGATGGCCACCGGTACGCCGGTGCTGACCAGCGACGCGACTGCGCTGCCCGAGGTGGCCAGCGGTGCGGCCGTCCTCGTGGACCCCCTCAGCGTCACGTCGATCGCCGACGGTCTGGCGCGCCTGCTCGACGACGAGGCGCTGCGCACTCGCTGCCGCGAGGCAGGTATCGCCCGCGCCGCGGAGCTGACGTGGACGGCTGCCGCCGAGCGCCTGGTCGGCGTCTGGCAGGACGTGCTGCGCGAGCAGCCCCAGGTGCACCGCGTCGTGCGCCCGGTCGCCGCCGGCAGGCCGGCCTCCGTCGTCGCGGCACTCACCTCGACGGGCCAGGCTGATGACCTCCCCGATGCCATCGCCGGCCTGCGCCAGCAGGGCATGGGGGACGCGCTCACGATCGTCGTCGTCGCCAACCGCCCCGGCGACGGCACCGCCGAGCTGATCCGCGCCGACTACCCCGATTGCGTGCTGGTCGAGCAGCCCGACACGCGCTCCTACGCCGAGAACCAGGCCGTCGCCTTCGCCGCGGCGCCGGGCGACTACCTCGCGATCGTCAACCCCGACGCGATCGCGCAGCTCGACTGCCTGCCGCGCCTCGTGCGCTTCATGGAGGAGCACCCGCGCTGCGGCCTCGTGGCGCCGGCGCTCCGCAACCTCGACGGCTCCTACCAGGAGGCGGCGCGCCGCTTCCCCGAGCCGGTCGGCTCGATCATCCGCCGTACGCCGCTGCGCAGGGTGCTGCCGCCATCGCGCTACGCCGCCGACCACTACCTCGGCGAATCCGACGCGCCGCGCCCAATCGACTGGTCGCTCGGCGCCTTCCTGCTGATCCGGCGCGCAGCGTGGGACGACGTCGGCGGCTTCGACGAGGCCTTCGCACCGCTCTACGTCGAGGAGATCGAGCTGCAGTGGCGCCTCTGGCAGCGCGGTTGGGAGATCTGGCAGGAGCCGGCCGCCGAGGTCGTCCACGCCCACCAGGCCGCCAGCGACGGCGCCTTCCTCGACAAGCGCACCGTCTGGCACCTGCGCAACGTGGGCCGCTTCATCCGGCGCCATCCGACGGTGCTCGCCGGCCAGGCTCCGGGCCTCGCGCCCTCGCGGCGCACCGGCTCTTAGCAGCGCATTGAGGGCGGCGCCGCGAGGCGGCGGCCGGGGCGAGGGTGCAGGCGGGCCTACGTTCGGCGCGCGGTGCTGTTGCGCAATGGAGCCCTTCATGAGTAGAGTCTTATTCAAATGTTCGCGAAGAATGCAATAACGCTATATTCCGCGCGCCTCGGTCTGGTCGCGGTCGCCGTGGTCGCGAGCGCGGTCTGGTGCTCCGCGGCGTTTGCCTCGATCCCGCAGCAGTCCGGCAGCATCGATCTCCTGACGCAGGCAAACGTCACGATCAACGGTGATCTTGCGAATAGCATCAGCGGGTATTCGGTCGATGGTGCCGGCGATGTCAATGGCGATGGTCTGGCAGACGTCATCATCGGCGCACCGTCGGCGGCGCCTTCGGGTCGCGCCAGTGCTGGCTCGGCGTACGTCATCTACGGCTCCGTGGCTCCGAGCGATCTCAGCCTCGCCACCCTCGGCGCCAACGGCTTCCGCATCGATGGAGCTGCGGCGGCAGATAACGCCGGCATCGATGTCGCGGGCGCGGGCGACGTGAACAACGACGGCTTCGCGGATGTCATCATCGGGGCTAAGAAGGCCAGCCTGCTCTCGCGCACGACGGTGGGTGCGGCGTACGTGATCTTCGGCGCCGCCACATCAAGCAACGTGGATCTCGCAGCGCTGGGCTCCCGCGGCTTTGTGATCGCCGGCGGCGGCACTGCCTCGGAGGAAACCGGCAATGCCGTGGCGGGCGCGGGCGACGTCAATCTCGACGGCTATGAGGACGTCCTGGTCGGCGCGTGGGGCGCAGACCCCTCGTCGCGCGGCGATGCCGGGTCTGCCTTCCTGATCTACGGATCCGCTGCACCGACCGCTGTGGACCTCAATGCGGCGCTCGGGTCGCGGGGCGTGCGCATCGATGGCGCTGCGGGCGGCGATCTGGTCGGCTCCGACGTGGCGGGAGCCGGCGACTTCAACCACGACACGTTCCCCGATATCGTGATCGGCGCGATCGGCGGCTCCGCGGCGACGAACGTCGGTGCGGCCGTCGTGATCTACGGGTCCGCCTCGTTGGCGAATGTCGACCTCTCCACATCACTCGGGTCGCGCGGCATCCGCATCGACGGCACCGCCGCCAACGGCTATCTCGGGAAGGCCGTCGACGGTGCCGGCGACGTCAACGGCGACGGTATCGATGACGTCGTGATCGGTGAGTACGCGGCAGACCCCTCATCACGCACCGATGCCGGCTCCACGTACGTGATCTACGGCTCCGCCTCACCGACCGACGTCGCGGTCAACAGTCTGGGCTCCCGCGGCTTCCGCATCGACGGTGCTGCCACCCGTGATCTGAGCGGTTTTCACCTCGGCAACGCCGGCGACATCAACGGCGACGGGTTCGCCGACGTACTGATCGGTGCGGAGCAGGCGGACCCCCTGTCGCGCTCCGACGCGGGCACGAGCTACGTGGTCTATGGATCGGCCGTCCCCGTCAACGTGGACCTCGGCACCCTGGGCGTGCACGGCATCCTCATCGCCGGCGCCGCTGCCGGTGATTTCTGCGGCACCGCCGTCGGCGGTGCCGGCGATGTCAACGGCGATGGTCGAGCCGATCTGATCATCGGGTCGCGCCAGGCGGACCCCGGTGCTCGGAGCATGGCCGGCACGACCTCGATCGTCTACGGCTTCGGTGCGCCGGCGCTGTCCTATCCGACCGGGTTGACGGGTACGCCGGGCGTCTTGGCCGCCAGTGCGGCGCCGACGGTGGCGCGCACCGGTGCCGCGACCTTCTCGATGGTGACGCCGTTGCCGACGGGGCTGTCGATCGCGCCGGCCACGGGCATCGTCAGCGGCACTCCGGCGGGCACGAGTTCGGGCACGTACAGGGTGTCGATGGAGGACCTGGTGGGCACGACGACAGCCACGATCGAGGTCGGGGTGTACCCCCTGTCCACGTTCGCCTACGTAGCGGGGTTGACGGGGACGACTGGCACGGCGGTCAGCAGCGTCGCGCCGACCGTGGCGGCCAGTGGCACGCCGACGTTCTCGATGGTCACCTCGTTGCCTGCAGGCCTGTCGATCGCGCCGGCGACTGGCGTGATCAGCGGTACTCCGACGGGGGC
>CANJXE010000012.1 GCA_947478745.1 Actinomycetota bacterium | reverse complement strand
TCGGCGTACGTGCCGAGCGTCTGCAGCTGCGTCGTCGTCCGGCCGCTGGCGATCTCGCCGTAGCTCGTCGCCTGCCCGCTGGTGATGGTGTTCCAGAACGAGGTCGGCGCCGCCGCGGTCGACACACCGCTGATGCCGCAGCTCGCCTCAATGCCGGCACAGCCGAGGTAGGCACCGCCGACCAGCCCGCCCGCCCCGATGCCCGTGACGCGACCGACGCTGTAGGCGCGTGTCACCGTCGCGCCGGACTCGAGCTGGCCGATCAAGCCACCCACTCCGGATCCACCCGAGACCGCCCCGGTGGCATAGACGTCGACGAGGGCGCTGGGGTCGTTCTGGACGAAGCCCGTATTGACCACGACCCCACGGAGCCGCCCGATCAGCCCGCCGGCCGACCCTGTGCTCGCGGTGACCACGCCGGTGGCGAAGGAGCGGGACACGACCATCGGATCCATGTCGCCGATCAGACCGCCGACCTGCGTCTCACCCGAGACCGGGCCCGTCGCCGCGCTATCGGTGATCGTCGGCAGCGGCAGCAAGGCCTGTGCCGAGAGCCCGCCGGCAATGTCGAAGCACCTGGACATCGCCACACCGATCAGTCCACCAACGCTGACGCTGCCCCAGACAGATGCCTCCGAGCTGCTCGCATTGATCTGGGAGTAGCAGGCCCCGCCGACCAGACCACCCACGTTGTCGACACCGACAACCGTGGAGTTCAGCACTCGCACCCGCGTGATGCTGGCACCGGTCATCGCGCCCGCGAGCACGCCGACACCGTAGCCAGGAGCGGTGCGCGTGACGCGCGCGCCGCTGATCACCAGGTCGTTGACGGTGGCACCGCTGAGCTGGGAGAACAGTCCGATCACATCGGCACCCGACTCGACCGTCATGCCCGTGATGCGATGACCACCACCGTCGTAGCTGCCGTTGAATCCGGAGCCCATGGCGATCGGCGTCCAGTCTGCGCCGGACAGGTCGATGTCGGCGGTCTGCTTGAAGGCGTACTGCGATTCGTAGCACCTCGAATCGCTGGCGACCACCTCGAGCGCCGCGCGGTCGGGCACCAGGAGCGGGTCCGCCTCGGTGCCCGCGGGAACGCCGTCGATGCGCAACGGGCAGCCGTTGGCTGCGGCGACGTCGGCGCGCACGGTCAGCCCGGCGACCATGCCGAGGGCGACGAGCAGGGCGAGCAAGACGGAGTGACGGCGGCGAGGCATGGGCGCAGTGTACGCAGGTGCGCGTGGACGACGCACGTCGCGGCGCAACTGGCACGTGACGCGCCGGAGTCTCGGGTGACAAATTGGGCCCGGGCCCAAAATGTCACCTGAGGCCGATGCGCCTAGGATGCGCGCATGCCAAACCGACCGCGCGATCTCATCGGCTACGGCCGCACACCGCCCAAGGCCAACTGGCCCGGTGATGCGCGCGTGGCCGTCAGCTTCGTCGTCAACTACGAGGAAGGCTCGGAGCGCACGCCGTACAACGGCGACGCCGTCAGCGAGAACTACCTCCACGAGATCATGGGCGAGCCGCGCACGACGCGCGACCTCTCGACCGAGACGATCTACGAGTTCGGCTCGAAGGTGGGCGTCTGGCGCGTGCTCGATGCCTTCGACGAGGCGAACACGCCGATGACGGTGTTCGCGTGCGGCCAGTCGGTCGAGCTGAACCCCGCTCCGATGACCGCCGCCGCCAAGGCCGGGCACGAGGTCTGCAGCCACGCCTACCGCTGGTTCGACTACGCCGACGTGCCCGAGGACGTCGAGCGCGACCACATCCGCCGCTGCATCGCCGCGATCGAGTCCGCAACGGGAGAGCGGCCGTACGGCTGGTACACCGGACGCTTCTCGTACAACACGCGCCGCCTCGTGGCCGAGGAGGGCGGGTTCCTCTACGACTCCGACGACTACTCCGACGAGCTGCCGTTCTGGACGCGCGCCGCCGACCGCGACCACCTCGTGATCCCGTACACGCTGGACTGCAACGACGCCCGCTTCTCCACGCCGAACGGCTTTCGCACCGCCGAGGACTTCGCCACGTACGCGATCGACGCCTTCGACGCCCTCTACCGCGAGGGCGCGACGACGCCGCGCATCCTCAACATCGGCCTGCACTGCCGGCTGATCGGCCGTCCCGGCCGCATCGACGGCCTGCGTCGCGTGCTGGACCACATCGCCAAGCACGACGGCGTGTGGACGACGCGCCGCGTCGACATCGCCCGCCACTGGATCGACGAGCACCCACCGGCATGAGCGCCACGATCCGCGTCGGCACCTGCGCGTGGGTCGAGAAGGGCCTGATCGCCGGCTGGTACCCGAGCACCGCGACGACGGCCGAGGCGCGGCTGCGGTACTACGCGGAGCACTACGACACGGTCGAGGTCGACTCGCCGTACTACGCGATTCCGAGCGAGCGCACGGTCTTCAACTGGGCGCAGCGCACGCCGCCCGGCTTCGTCTTCCACATCAAGGCCTTCGGGCTGATGACGGGCCACCGCGTGCGGCCCGAGCAGCTGCCCGCGGACCTGAGGACGCTGGTGGATGAGGTGACGCCGCACGGCAACGTCGTGCCGAGCGAGGCGCTGCGCGATCGCGTCTTCGCGCGCTTCCGCCGCACGCTCGACCCCCTGCGCGTCGATGGCAAGCTCGGCGGCATCCTCTTCCAGCTGCCGCCCTCGGCGATCCCCGGACGACACGCCTGGGAGCTGATCGACCATGCCCGCGCGGCGCTGCCCGACGACGAGCTGCTGATCGAGTTCCGCCAGCACGACTGGCTCGCGCCCGACCTGCAGGACGAGACGTTCTCGTCGCTGCGCGAGCGCGGCCTCTCCTACGTCGTGGTGGACGCGCCGAAGGTGCACTCGGCCAACGTCGCGCAGACCGTCATCGCGACCACCTCCGACACGGCCTACGTCCGCTTCCACGGCCGCAATGCGGCGACGTGGAACAGCCGCGGCGAGGGCGCGAGCTCGCGCTTCGACCACCTCTACTCCGATGCCGAGCTGACCGAGTGGGTCGAGCCGCTGCGTCGGCTCGCACAGGCGACCGGCAAGGCGTACGCAATGTTCAACACGAACGCCGACACGCAGGGACCCGACAACGCCGATCACCTCCGCCACCTGCTGCAGGAGCACCACGTCCCCGTCTCGCTGGCGCCCGGCCCTGCCCAGGGCGAGCTGTTCCACCTCGCATGAGGCGCCTCCTCCCCCTCCTCGCGATCCTCCTGCTGGCCGGCTGCGGCGGCACGGCCACGACCAGCCCGCGCAGCGTCCCGACCACGATCGCTGCGACGACGACGAGCGCCGCGAGCGACGCCACGGCCGACGTGTTCCCCGCCGACGGCACCGAGCGCGCGACGGTCGTGCTGTTCCACGGCTGGACCGACATCACGCCCGACGGCTACCTCGAGTGGATCGCCCACCTCAACGCCGAGGGCGTGACGGTGCTCTTCCCCCGCTACCAGCAGAGCGCGCTCTCGCTGCCGGCGCAGATGCTCGCCGATGCTGAGGCCGCCACGCGGGATGGCTTCGCCAAGGCGCCGCCGAGCGGTCCCGTGATCTCCGCCGGCTACTCCCTGGGCGGCGGCTACTCCGTGGTGTACGCCGCCAACGCCAAGGCCTGGCAGGTACCGGTGCCGCGCGCCGTCTACGCCGTCTTCCCGGCCATGCCGCCCGTCGTGCCCGAGCCGTTCGGCCGCGTCCCGCCGAAGACGCCGGTGACGATGCTGGTCGGCGACCGCGACTCCGTCGTCGGCACGCTCGGTGCCGACCAGCTCGCCGCCGCCATCTCCCCGCACCCGGCGACGATCGTCCTGCGCACCTCGACCGCGGCGATCGCGTTCGACCACCTGTCGGCGAAGCGCACGGGCCCTGCGGCCCAGCGCGCCTTCTGGCTTCCGCTCGACCGGATCGTGGACCGGCTCGCCCCGCGCTGATCCGAGCCCGACTTCGCCGGTCCGCCGTCCGCCGGATGCGCACCGCGCGAAGTGCTGAGCAGACGATGCGCACACTGATTCCTCCAGCAGCCATCGCCGCAGTGCGTGCGCCGCGCGACGGTGCGACGTACGCAACGGCTCCGACGGAGCGGAGGACCGCCGAGGTCTTCCGCCCCGCCGGCCCGCCGCGCGCGACCGTCGTGCTGCTCCACGGCTGGAGCGATCGCGCACCGCGCAACTACCTCCAGTGGATCCACCACCTCACCGCCCGCGACGTGGCCGTGGTGTTCCCGCACTATCAAGACAGCGTGCGCTCCAGCCGCAAGCAGATGCTGGCCGGTGCGGAGGCCGGGCTCCGCGACGGGCTCGAGCTGCTGGGACCGGACCACGGTCCGCTCGTCCTCGCCGGCTACTCCTACGGCGCCGGTCTCGCCGTGATCGCCGCCGCAGAGTCCGCCCGCTGGGAGCTGCCCACGCCCGCTGCGGTGTACGCCGTCTTCCCGTATTTCGCCGGCCGCAGCGCCCGCACGCCACTCGTCGTGCCGCATACGACCACGGTGTCGATCGTCGTCGGCGATCGCGACCAGGTCGTCGGGCGTCGCGGTGCAGCCGCCATCGAGCGCACGATCGCGCCGCACCCGGCCGCGCTGCGCGTGCTCGAGTCGAGCCCCGCCATGAGCTTCGGCCACCTCTCCGTCCTGCAGACGGATCAGGCGGCGCAGGCGGCCTTCTGGACGCCGCTGGACCGGATCGTGGACCGGCTCGCCCCGCGCTGACCCGAAGCACGCGCTTCGGTCCTACCATGCGGGGGCGCATTCCCCGTGTCGCACCCAAGCATCCGAGGACCCCATGTCGCTCTCCGCAGATTCCGCTCCCAAGCTCCAGGCCTACGCCCATCCCGAGCGTCTCGTCACGACCGATTGGCTCGCCGAGCACCTCGACGACGAGAACCTCGTCGTGATCGAGTCGAATGAGGACGTGCTGCTCTACCGCACCGGCCACATCCCCGGCGCCCACCACGTCGACTGGCACCTCGACCTCAACGACGACGTCATGCGCGACTACGTCTCGTCCGAGGCCTTCGCCGCGATGTGCAGCGCCCGCGGCATCACGCGCGACTCGACGGTCGTGGTCTACGGCGACAACTTCAACTGGTGGGCCGCCTACGCCCTCTGGGTCTTCAGCCTGTTCGGCCATCCGGACGTGCGCCTGCTCGACGGCGGCCGCGCCAAGTGGGCCGCCGAGGGGCGCCCGATGACGACGGACGCGCCGACCGTCACACCGAGCCAGTACCCCGTCGTGCCGCGCGACGACAGCACGATCCGCGCCTTCAAGGAGGACGTGCTGCAGCACATCGGCAACGGCCCTCTCGTCGACGTGCGCTCGCCCGGCGAGTTCTCCGGCGAGCTCCTGCACATGCCCGACTACCCGCAGGAGGGCGTCCAGCGCGGCGGCCACGTGCCCACCGCGCAGAGCGTGCCGTGGAAGCGCGCCGCCAACGAGGACGGCTCCTTCAAGTCCGCTGACGAGCTGCGCGGCATCTACGAGGGCGAGCTCGGCATGGCGCCCAGCGACGACGTCGTCACCTACTGCCGCATCGGCGAGCGCTCGAGCCACACCTGGTTCGTGCTGACGTACCTGCTCGGCTTCGAGCACGTCCGCAACTACGACGGCTCCTGGGTCGAGTGGGGCAACGCCGTCCGCGTCCCGATCGAGAAGCCCGCGTGAGCGAGCTGCCCCCGCGCCTCGCCGAGATCGTCGGCGAGTTTCAGGAGGTCGACCGCACCGAGCGGCTCGACCTCCTGTTCGAGTACGCCGGTGATCTGCCGGCCCTCCCGGCGCGCTTCGAGGGGCAGGAGCTCGAGCGCGTCCACGAGTGCCAGACGCCGCTGTTCGTGCAGACCGAGGTCGAGGACGGCGACGTGGTCCGGCTCTACTTCGCCGCGCCGGACGAGGCGCCGACGTCGAAGGGCTTCGCCGGGATCATCTACGCGGGCCTCGATGGCTGCACGATCGACGAGATCCTCGCGACCCCGTCAGACTTCGCTCAGGCCATGGGCCTGAACGAGGTCATCTCCCCCCTGCGCATGCGCAGCGTGGGAGCCATCCTGGCGCGCGTCAAGCGCCAGCTGATGGAACGCGCCGCCGCCTAGGCAGCGCGGCTAGCATCCCGAACACCAACGTCCCCTTGAGGTGCCGACACATGAGCGCGACCGCAACGAAGATCCTGCCGAACTACATCAACGGCAGCTGGGTGCCGTCCACCAGCTCCGAGCTGCTGGACATCACGAACCCCGCCACCGGCGAGGTCCTCGCCCAGGTCCCGCTGTCGGGCGCCGCTGACGTCGACGCCGCGGTCCAGGCCGCCCGTGCCGCCTTCCCCGCCTGGAAGGCCAAGAGCACGATCGAGCGCGCCCGCTGGCTCTTCGGCTTCCGTGAGCAGCTGGTCAAGCGCTCCGACGAGATGGCCGCGACCGCGACGCGCGAGATGGGCAAGACCTATCCCGACGCGCAGTCCGAGGTCGCGCGCATGATCGAGATGGTCGAGGCCGCCTGCGCGATCCCGACGACGATGCAGGGACGCATCCTCGAGGGCGTCGCCACGAAGATCGACACCGAGACGATCCGCCAGCCCGTCGGCGTCTGCGCCGCGATCACGCCGTTCAACTTCCCGGCGATGGTCCCGATGTGGTTCCTGCCGTTCGCGATCGCCTGCGGCAACACGTTCATCCTGAAGCCGTCGGAGCAGGTTCCGATGACGCAGCAGATCGTCTTCGAGATCATCCACGAGCTCGGCCTGCCCAACGGCGTGGTCAACCTCGTCAACGGCTCGCGCGACGTCGTCAACGGCATCCTCGACCATCCGGGCATCGACGCCGTCTCGTTCGTCGGCTCGGCCTCGACGGCCGCCTACATCTACGAGCGCGCGGCCGCCAACAAGAAGCGCGTCCAGGCGCTCGGCGGTGCCAAGAACTCGATGCTCGTCATGCCCGACGCGATCATGGACAAGACGGCCGACAACATCATCGGCTCCGCCTTCGGCGCGGCGGGCCAGCGCTGCATGGCCGGCTCGATCATCGTCGCCGTCGGCGGTTCGTGGAAGGACCTCCAGAAGGAGCTGCTCCCCCGCACCGAGGCCCTGACCGTCGGTGACGGCATGGAGTCCGGCACGAGCGTCGGCCCGGTCGTCTCCTGCGAGGCCCGCGATCGCATCCGCGGCATGATCGACACGGCCCTCGCCGCCGGCGCGACGCTGGCCATCGACGGGCGCAGCACCGGCCTGTCCGAGGACGGCGCCTACGTCGGCCCGACGATCCTCCAAGGCGTCACCGCCGACATGGAGATCGCCCGCGAGGAGGTCTTCGGACCGGTCCTCAGCGTCATCGAGGTCGACACGCTGGCCGACGCGATCGCGTTCGTCAACGGCTCCCGCTACGGCAACGGCACGTCGATCTTCACCGAGTCGGGCGCGGCCGTCCGCCGCTACCGCCACGAGGTCGAGGTCGGCATGATCGGCGTCAACGTCGGCGTCGCCGCCCCGGTCGCGTTCTTCCCGTTCTCGGGCTGGAAGGACTCCTTCCTCGGCGACCTGCACGCGCACGGCACCGATGGCGTCGACTTCTACACCCGCAAGAAGACGGTCACGACGCGCTGGTTCGCCGACGGCGAGTCCGGCAAGTACTTCGTCGAGCAGGGCGACTAGTCGAGGAGTCGGCGACCGGGAGGGCATGACGTGTCCGTCGTCCTGATCACCGGCGCCTCCACCGGCATCGGCCTCGCCGCCGCGCGCTGTCTGCGCGCGGCGGGCGAGACCGTCGTCGGCATCTCGCGGTCCGGCCGCGAGGACACCGAGGTCGCAGATCTCTCGACCGAGGACGGCGTGCGCGAGGCGGTCGCCCTCGCCCGTCGCCATGGTCCGATCCGCGCGCTCGTGCTCAACGCCGCCACTGGCTCGGCCCGCGACGGCTCGGTCGCCGAGCTGACCGCCGCGGACTGGCGCGAGACGATGGCGATCAACCTCGACTCGCCGTTTCTGACCATGCGCGAGGCCTGGGACGACCTGATCGGCGACGGCGCGGGCCGCATCGTGATGGTCTCCTCGACCGCCGCGACTATCGGCGCGCCGGGCATGACGGCCTACAGCGCCTCCAAGGCCGGGCTGCTCGGCATGATGCGCGTCGTCGCCCAGGATGGCGCCCCGCACGGCCTCACCTGCAACGCGGTGCTGCCCGGCTGGGTGCGCACCGAGATGTCGGAGCGCAGCGCCGTGGCCACCGCCGAACACACCGGCCGCACCATCGCCGAGGTCTGGGCCGAGCGCGAGGCGGGCTACGCCGCCAACCGCGTCGTCGCCCCCGAGGAGGTCGGCGAGGTGATCGCCTTCCTCTGCTCGCGCGCTTCGAGCGGCGTCTCCGGCGAGGAGATCCGCGTCGCCCTCGGCGACGTCTGGTAGCCGGGATCAGCTTTGCTTTGGGGTCAGACCCCTATGCAACGTCGATAGGCCGTGCTCACCGCTCGAGCCGACCCCGACTGAAGGGCTGGCGCAATCTCCTTTGCATGGGGGTCTGACCCCAAAGCAAAGCTGATCCCGGCTACTCCTGGATGCCGATCTCGCGCTGGTCGTGGTCCTCGTCGATCGGGACGACGGAGCGCACCGCGATGGTGACGCCGACGATGATGATCACGCCGCCGACCGCCTCCTTCCAATCGAGGCGCTCGCTCAACAGCAGCGCGGAGAGGATCACGCCGAGGAACGGCTGCAACGGCATCAGCGCGACGGCGCGGGCCGAGCCGGCCTTGTGGATGGCGACGAACCAGAAGAGGTTCGCGATGATCAGCGAGCCGATCAGGGCATAAGCGAACGCAACCCACGATGACGTCGTCAGGCGGCTCCAGTCCATCGTCAGTGCCTGCGGCAGGCCGACGATGCCGATCAGCGGGGCGCCGATCAGCATCATGATCGCGGAGACGTGCATCGCGCTGTAGTCCTTGAGCAACGGCCGCACGAGCACGCTGTAGAGGCCCCACGTGATGGGCGCGCCGAAGGCCAGCAGGATCCCCTGCGCGCTGTCGAACGACAGCGCCGCCCCCGTACCGACCAGCACGAGGAAGACGCCGGCGGCGGAGATCGCGATCGCCACCCAGAACAGCGGCTTGACGAACTCCCAGCCGAGGGCGCGCGCCAGCAGCGCGGCCCACAGCGGCGTGGTGGCGAAGACCAGCGTCACCGTCGAGGCGGTCGTCTTCTCGAGCGCGTACATGAACGCGTACTGGTTGATCGCGATCCCGATCGTTCCGCCGATCAGGAACAGGGGGATGTCCTTGCGTCGGATCCGCAGCGAGCCCTCGCGCCAGAGCACGTAGGCGATGTAGATCAGGCCGCCGATGCCGAAGCGGATGAACGAGAACGCCATCGGGCTCCAGCCCGACAGCCCGATCTTGACGACGGGGATGTTGAGCGCCCACAGGATGATCGTGATGAGCGTCAGCAGCAGGGCCAGATCGAGCTTGGATCCCTGCTTGGCCCGCACACCACGAGGGTAGGGCATGGCACCGGTGGCCCGCCGCACGGTGCCGCCCGTACACTGCCCGCGTGCGCACGCTTCAGATCCAGCACGACCACACGAACCTGCTGGGCTCCTTCCACGACGTCCTCCACGGCGCCGGCGAGGTCGATCTCTGGCGCACCTTCGAGGATCCGGCGCCCGAGAGCCTCGCGCCGTACGACGCCGTCGTGCTGATGGGTGGCGTCGCGATGCCCGATGAGGATGATCGCCATCCGTGGATTCCCGCCGAGCTGAAGCTGCTGCGCGAGGGCTTGCAGCGCGAGCTGCCGATGCTCGGCGTCTGCTTCGGCGGCCAGATCCTGGCCCGCGCTGCCGGCGCCGCCGTCGGTCCCTCCCCCACGGAGCAGGGCTGGTACGACATCGGCCTGCTGCCCGCCGGCGAGGAGGATCCCCTGCTCGGACCGCTCGGCACCGGCTACCGCGCCTTCGAGTGGCACCACTACAACTTCGCCATGCCGCCGGCTGCCGTGCCGCTCGCGATCAACGCGGCCGGCAACCAGGCCTACCGGCTCGGCTCGGCGGCCTGGGGCCTGCAGTTCCACATCGAGGTCAACCGCAAGACGGTCGAATGGTGGATGGACGTCGGCGAGTGGAACCTCGATGAGCACGACGTCGACAAGGCCGCCATGCGCGCCGATACCGAGCTGCTCGTCGAGGAGAACGCGCGAGCGGCCGCCGCGCTGGCGGGTCGCTTCGTCGAGATCGCCCGCGAGCACGGCCACGCCTAGGCCAGCGGCGAAGGAGACGGCATGCGAACCCTGATCATCCAGCACGACCACGACGGCTATCCCGGCGCTCTGCTCGAGCCGATCGAGCGCGCCGGCTCGGTCCAGCGCTGGGACACCTACACGCATCCCGAGCGCCCCGATCTCGACGGCATCGACGCGATCGTCTCGCTGGGCGGCACCGCCCATCCCGATCAGGACCATGCGGAGCCCTGGCTCGCCGCCGAGCTCGACCTCCTGGAGGAGGCGCTCGACCTGGGCGTCCCGATCCTCGGCGTCTGCCTCGGCGGCCAGCTGCTGGCCCGTGCCGCCGGCGGGCACATCGGCAAGGTCGAGGTGCCCGAGGTCGCGCGCTTCGCCGACGTCGGCGTCCTGCCCGATGCCGCCGACGACCTGCTGCTCGCCGGCCTGCCGCGGCCGTTCTTCGGCTTCGAGTGGCACTGGTACGGCTTCCGGGCTCCTCCCGGCGCGACGCTGCTGGCGCGCAACGAGTCGACGCACCAGGCCTTCCGCGTGCAGAACCGCGCCTGGGGCCTGCAGTTCCACATCGAGGTGACGGCCGCGACGCTGGCCGAATGGGCCACCGCGGCCCCCGACACGATCGAGGAGTTCGGCGGCCGCGCGCGCTTCGACAAGGCCGTCGAGACGTTCATCGGCCAGTCCACCGCGGCCGCGAAGGAGCTGGCAGAGCGCTTCATGGTGGTCGCAGCCGTGGCGTGCGGCGATGTCGGACCCGAGGTGCTCGCCTCGCTCGAGGTGCGCACCGACCCGATCGCCGAGGCCCGCGCCGCCGGCGTCCCGCCCGAGGTGCTCGAGGCGATGTCGCGCATGCGCGACGAGCAGCGCTTCTAGACCGCTTCGCCGCGAGTCGCCGGCAGTGCGCGCAGGCGCGTGCAATGTGGATCCGGATCCAAATCTGCACGAAAACGGTAATTCTGGGTCCGGATCCAAATCGACATAGAGCGCGCATTCCCCCTGCAGCGACGACCTGGCGGACGCCTGTCAATGTGGATCCGGATCCAAATCTGCACGAAAACGGTAATTCTGGGTCCGGATCCAATTAGCATGCTGCCATGGAGCATCTGCTCTCCCCCATCGAGATCCGCGGCAAGCACGTGCGCAACCGCGTGACGATGACGGCGCACACGCAGTCGTACTCCGACAATGGGCTCCACGGCGATCGCGTGCGCGACTACTACGCCGCGCGCGCCGCGGGTGGCACGGGCCTGCTGGTGATGGAGCCCGTCCCGCCGCACCCCACCGGGCGCGTCACGCCGCAGAACTACGACCACACCAAGCCCGGCTTCGTCGAGGGCCTCCGGCGCACCGTCGATGCCGTGCACGACCACGGTGGCGTGCTGATCAACCAGATCTACCACATGGGTCCGAACGCCGACCCCCTGGCGACCGGCGGCGAGCAGTGGGGGCCGTCCGAGGCGCCCGGCTACCTCGGGGTGGGCCGCATCCACGAGATGACGACCGCCGAGATCGGCCTGATCGTCGAGCGCTTCGCCGATTGCGCCGCGACGATGATGAAGTCGGGCACCGACGGCATCGAGTGCATGTTCTCGTACGACACGCTCGTTGACGCCTTCTTCTACGACGAGCGCAACCTGCGCACCGACGGGTATGGCGGCAGCTTCGAGAACAAGACGCGCTTCGCCGTCGAGATCCTGCGCGCCGTGCGCGGTGCGATCGGCGACGACCCGATCCTCGGGGTCACGATCAGCGTTCGCACGCCCGAGTTCGAGCGCCTCGTGCAATTGCTGGAGGCCGAGTGCGACGTCGACTACATGGGCATCGGCAACGGCGACTACACGAAGACCGAGCTGATCATCCCGCCGCTCGATCTGCCGCCCGGGATCGGCATCCCCAACGCGGCCCGCGCCAAGGCCGTCGCCAAGGACGTGCTGATCCTCGCCGAGGGCAAGATCAACCGTCCCGAGCTCGGTGAGCAGGCACTGATCGAGGGCGCGTGCGACCTCGTCGGCATGACCCGCGCGCTGATGGCCGACCCCGACCTGGTGCGCAAGGTCGAGCGCGGCGAGGCCGATCGCATTCGCCGCTGCGTCGGCCAGAACGTCTGCATCGCCCGACGCCTCCGCAAGTTCCCGATCGCCTGCGCGCAGAATCCGACGTCGGGCTACGAGGGCGAGCGCGCCGTCGTCCCCACCACCCAGCCGGGCCACGTCGTCGTGGTCGGCGGCGGCGTCGCGGGCCTCGAGGCCGCGCGCATGTCGGCCGAGCGCGGCCATCGCGTGACGCTGCTCGAGGCGACCGACGCGCTGGGCGGCCAGATCGCCCGCACCTCGACGCTGCCCGTCCTCGGCTCGCTCAACGACCTGTGGAAGTGGCGGGCCGGCGAGCTTGAGCACCTCGGCGTCGACGTGCGGCTGAGCACGCTCGCCGACGCCGATCTGATCGCGTCGCTCGCCCCCGACCACGTGCTCGTGGCGACCGGCTCGCGCGCGACGCCCCCGGAGCACACGATCGCCGTCGACGACTGGCTGCGCGGCGCCGTGCTGTCCGATGGCCACGTGCTGCTGGTCGACGAGGAGGGCAGCCGCAAGGCGAGCGGCCCGGCCGAGGCGCTGGCGCTGGCCGGCCGTCACGTGACCCTGATTCCCGACGGCATCGATCCGCTCGCCGAGATCACGGAGAACCACGCGGAGCGCCCGGTCTTCCAGCGCCTGCGCGATGCCGGCGTGATGATCCTCTCCGACGTGATCGTGCAGGCCATCGAGCCGGGCGCGGTCACGATCGTCGGCCGCTACGACGGCGTCGAGCGCACGCTGAAGGCCCCCGTCATCCTCCACGCGGGACGCCATACGGCTGATGACGCCCTGTGCATCGAGCTGGTCGAGCGGGGCATCGACGCGCGCCCGGTCGGCGACGCCCGCTCGCCGCGCCGCTGGGAGGACGCCATCCACGATGGCTACCTCGTCGCGGCTGCGGTCTAGCTACTCCTGCACGAAGTAGCGGGGATCGTCGGTCGAGACGATCTCGCGCGCCAGCGGTGCCATCGCGAGCCCGGCGAGCTTGAACGACTGGATCCCGAACGGGATGCCGATGATCGTGATGCAGAGGATGACGCCGCCGAGGATGTGGCCGAGCGCGAGCCACCAGCCGGCGAGGATGAACCAGAGGATGTTGGCGATCGCGCTGACGCCGGGCATGCGGTTGGGGTCGTGGATGGCGGTGCGTCCGAAGGGCCAGATCACGAAGAAGGCGAGGCGCCACGAGGCGATCGCGAATGGGATGCCGATGATCGTGACGGCCAAGAGCAGGCCGGCGACGAGGTATGCGATGCACATGGACCAGCCCGCGATCAGGAGCCAGAGGATGTTGCCGATAAAGCGGAGCATGGGCCCACCGTAGCGAGTGACGGGCCGCGCACCGGGCGGGCCCTACCCGAGGACGATCGCGACGACGCCGGCGAGCGCCGCGACCGCGCCAATCCGCTGGATCGGCGCGAGGCGCTCGTCGAGCTTGATCCGTGCGAGCAGGATCGTGACGACCGGGTAGAGGCTGGACAGCACGACGGCGACGCTGAGGTTGCCGAGCGACGTCGCGTAGGCGAAGGCGACGAAGGCCGCGGTGTCCATCAGGCCGACGGGCGCGATCGCCATGAAGGACCCGCGCGGTGCGGTGGTGGTGCCGCGGCGCAGTCCGATGCCGAGGCCGAACAGGAGGAGCGGCAGGCCGAAGGCGCGCTGCATCGTCACGCCCCAGAGCGCGGAGTCCTGCGAGATCTGGTCCATGCTGACGTAGAAGACGGTGAGGATCGCGACGCCGATCAGCGCGATCGGGACGGCGCCGTACTTGCCGTGCCTGACGTCGCCCCCGCCGGCATGGCGGCTGACGAGCGCCACGCCGCCGATGGCGAGCGCGATGCCGCCGAGCTGCACGATGCTCGGGCGCTCGCCCAGCATGGTCACGGCAACCACGGCCGGGCCGGCGGAGGAGCAGGCGAAGATCGGCGCGATCACGCCGATCGGGCCGCGCGCCATGGCCGTGAAGAAGACGACGTGGCCGACGGATCCGGTGATGCCCGCGACGATCATCCAGGGCAGCAGGCCCCAGCCGGGGAACGCCTCGTGGACGAAGTACAGCGCGACGAGGACCGGCAGCATGCCGACGAGCTCGGAGTACACGGCCACCAAGAGCGCGCTGTAGTTGCGGGCGCGGATGGCGCCGATGAAGTCGGCGACGCCCCACGTGGAGGCAGCACCGAGCGAGAGCACCAGCGTCCACATGGGCGTCAGCCTATCGGTCTGGCTGTGGCGCCACGCCGAGCGCCTCGGCCAGGCCGTGGCGGACGTCGTGCATGTTCTCGAACGGGACGTACGGGTAGCCGGCGCCCTCGAGGTGCGTGATCAGGCTGGCGCGGGCGAAGCGGACCTCGGCCTCTTCCGCGGCGCACAGATCGGAGTAGCCGTCGCCGACGTAGGCCACGCGCCGGCCGGCGGCCAGCGCCGCGACCTCGTCGCGCTTGCAGCGCTCGCCGCAGTGCTCGCACAGCGCGCGCTCGCGAAACCGCACGCGCATCCCCTCGGCGGTGAAGTCCACCTCGTGCGCGCTGATCGCCAGGTCGAAGCCGTGTGCCTGCAGGACCGCGTGGATCAGCGACTCGAAGCCCGCCGAGACGACGATCGGCTCGATGTCGTGGGCGGCGCAGAACTCGAAGAGCTCGCGTGCGCCCGGGCGGATCGCGACGGTGTCGACGAGGAAGGCGGTGACCTCCTCGCGCGTGGCGGTGATGTTCTCGATCTGCTGGGCGAGGCACTGATCGAGCGTGATCTCGCCGCGCGCCAGCGCCTGGTCGGCCGCCTCGAAGTCCTCGGGTGCCCAGCGGGCCGAGAACCAGTCGACGGTGTCGTGCGTGGCGAGCGTGCCGTCGAAGTCGATCGCCAGCAGCATCAGGCGGCGTTCTCCGTGTCCGGCGCGAGCGCACGCAGCTCGTCGCGGGGAATCGCGAGGTCGGGCGCGCCGTAGTGCTCGGCCAGGAACTCGCCGAGCCGGGCGATGTGCACGGCTGCCTTGCGCGTGCCCTCGGCGGAGTCCGACAGCGAGTGCTCGCGGTGCCAGAGCACGAAGCCGCGCAGGTCGTCGGCGCTGAGGGTCCCGAAGGGCTGGTCCACGCGATCGCCGAGCTCCATGCGAAACAGGCGCAGCGTCCGGCTGTACGAGGTGTGGGGCGTGAAGGCGAGCGACTCGATCCACTCGTCCTCGAAGGCGGTGAGTGCCTCCCCGATCGTCGTCACGACAGCGTGCCGCTCTCGGCGTGGCGGGCGATGGCGCGCAGGAGCGACGTGCGGACGAGGTTGGAGGCGGGCCGGACGAGGCGCCAGTAGGGGTTGAAGCGGCGCTCGGCAAGCGGGCCGACGACGATGCGCGTCTCCGTGATCAGCAGCGTGCCGTAGGACGCCTCGGCGCAGCGGATGCTGACGGCGACCTTGACGGAGTCGAGGACCTCCGCAGCTACGAAGGCAGCGGCGTCGGCGACGGGGCGCTCGGGCTCGCCGCCGGGCCAGGGGCGTCCGATGAAGCCGATGCAGAGCTCGCTGCCGGACTCGCCGAGGCGCACGAAGCCCGGCTCGAAGTCGCCGGTCTGGACGAACGGCAGGTGCGAGCCGCGGCTCTCGCCCTTGGTGCGCACGCCGACCAGCAGGGACGCAACGCGGGCCTCGGCCAGCGAGGTCTCGCGGATCGCCTGCGCAACGCGCTCGGGCGACGCGTGGACGTCACGGCCGTGGACCGTGCGGTGCGCCCACGAGGGGACAATCGCGTCGAGGAGCGTCGGGACCGCGTGGTCGGAGGCCATCGGCCGCATGGTATGGGAGAATCCCGGCCATGGAGCCCACCGCCCACGACGTGGACCGCCTGATCGGTCCGGCCACCCCGCACTTCGCGTACCAGATCCGCCAGCGCGTGCAGAACCTGATCGGCGACCTGCCGGCCGAGCATCCGGTGCGTGCCTACGCCGCCGAGCGCCTCGCCCTGCTGGATGGCCTCGGCCACACCACCTCGAAGGGCGACTGGGGCGATCCCAGCACCCCGGCGTGAGCGGCTCGCTCGACGGCCGCCTCGCCCTGGTGACGGGCGGCTCGCGCGGTATCGGCCGGGCGATCACGCTCGATCTCGTGCAGCGCGGCGCGACGGTGGCCTTCTCGTACCTGCGCAACGGCGATGCCGCCGAGGAGACGCTGGCGCAGGTCAAGGCGCTGGGCGGCACGGCCTTTGCGATCAAGGGCCGCATCGACGACACGGACCGTTGCAACGCGCTGGTCGATGAGGCTGCGGCGCAGCTCGGCGGACTCGACCTGCTGGTCTCGAACGCCGCCTCGGGCGTGATCCGCCCGCTGATGGAGCTGACGGAGAAGCACTGGGACTGGACGCTCGATACCAATGCGCGCGCCCTGATGCTGCTGTCGCAGCGCGCGGCACCGCTGATGCAGGCGCGCGGTGGTGGCGGCATCGTCGCGATCTCATCGCTGGGCTCGTTCCGCGTGCTCGAGAACTACACCCTGGTCGGCGTCTCGAAGGCGGCGCTGGAGGCCTGCGTCCGCTATCTCGCCGTCGAGCTGGCGCCCATGGGCATCCGCGTCAATGCGGCCTCGGGCGGCGTCGTGCACACCGACGCGCTCGACCACTTCGACAACAAGGACGAGATGCTGGCGATGGGCGATCGCACGCCCGCCGGCCGCATCGTCGAGCCGCAGGACATCGCCAACGCGGTGGCCTGGCTGGCCGGCTCCGAGTCCACGATGATCGTCGGTCAGACGCTGATCATCGACGGCGGCTACTCGCTGCCCGCATGACGCCGGACGTGGTCGTCACCGGCGCGTCGCTGACGCTCGCGGAGGTCGACGCCGTCGCGCATCGCGGTGCGAGCGCGCGCATCGACGACGCCACGCGCGAGCGCATCCGGCGCGGCAATGCGGTGCTGATGGCCGCGCTCGAACACGATGAGCGGATCTACGGCGGCAACACGGGCGTCGGTGCCGGCAAGCTCGACGCCGTGCAGCTCGATGAGGAGACGCGCTTCAACCGCGTCATGCTCCTCAACCACCGCGTGGTCGCCGGGCCGTATGCGCAGGAGCCGCTTGTGCGCGCCACGATCCTGCGTGTCGCGAACCACATGGCGTCCGGGCGCAACGGCGTGCGTCCCGAGCTCGTCGAGGAGCTGCTGGCCGCGCTCGACCGTCCCACGCTGCCGCGAATGCGCATGCTCGGCTCACTCGGCATCGGCGACATCGGCCCGCTCGTCGATCTCTCGATCGACCTGCTGGGCGACTTCGAGTTGGGCCCATCGGAGGCGCTGGCCCTGTTCGACCACAACTCGTTCGGCACCGCCTCGTCTGCGCTGGCGGTGCTCGACTGCATGCGCCTGGCCGACACGCTCGATGCGACGATCGCGCTCGATCTCGAGGGCTTCGGCGCGAACCTCGGCGCGATCGACCCGATCATCGCCGTCTCCCGCCCCCACCCTGCGATCGCCACGACGCGCGATCGCGTGGCGGGCCTGCTGGCGGGCAGCGCGCTCGAGGATCGCTCGCAGGCGCGCAACCTGCAGGATCCGGTGTGCTTCCGCTCGTCGGTGCAGATCCAGGCCGCCTTCCGCGACGTGCTCGACCGCACCCGCGCGATCCTCGACGTCGAGCTGAACGCCTTCCAGGGCAATCCGATCGTGATCGTCGAGGAGGAGCGCGTGCAGTCGGTCGGCCAGTTCTCGGTGGTGCCGCTGGCGCTGGCGATCGACGCGCTGCGGCAGGCGCTCGCCACCGCGATGACGATCCAGCTGGAGCGCACGGTGAAGCAGCTGCAGCTGCCCTTCAACGGCCTCACGCGCGGCCTGCGCGTGCACGAGCACGGCGGTGAGCCCGGGCTCGAGATGCTGTCGCACGGCATGGCCTCGCTGGTCGGCGAGCTGCGCCTGCTGGCCGCGCCCGTCGCGAACGAGCTGCCGACGACGTCGATCGAGGAGGGCATCGAGGACACGATGACCCTCCTCCCCACCGCCGCTCGTCGCCTGGCCGAGATGTGCGCGCTCGGCGAGCGCGTCGTGGCCTGCAGCCTTATCGTCGCCGCGCAGGCATGCGATCTGCGGGGCCATCGACTCGGCTCGGGCGCGCAGCAGTTGCACGACCTCGTTCGCACCGTCGCCCCAACGCTCGAGCCGAACGGCGTGATGCCGGAGCTCGATCCGGCCGAGGCGCTGGTGCACAGCGGCGCCGTCGCGGCGCTCGCGTGCATGAGCTGACCGCTACCCGCCGAGGTCGAGGCGCACGGCGAAGCGCGATCCGCCATCCTCGCCCGCTGCGATGATCGTCGGTCAGACGCTGATCATCGACGGCGGCTACGCGCTGCCCGCGTAGGCACCGTTCGCCCGGCCGATCACGGCACAGAAGCACGAGCCACCGCGCTCTCCCGCGCCGAGCGACCAGCCGCCGCCGACGTCGTCGAGCCAGGCGTTGGTGATCGCCGCGCCGTCGCCCGGCACCCGATCGTCAGGTGGTGCCAGCCCATCCGCTTCGACCAGGAGCTGCGTGGCACCGTCGGTGACCACCGAGACCTTGACGCTGGCCATGGCGGCCTGCCCGTGCTTGAGCGCGTTCTGGAGCGCCTGCTCGGCCAGGCGGTAGACGGCGAGGGCCATGCGATCCCCCTCGCCGACGATGCGGAACCGCTTGGCTGCGGCGGGGCAGAACTCGACGTCGACCGCCATCACCCCGTCGTAGGTGGCGGCGAGCTCGCCGAGCGCGACGATCAGACCGGTGCTGTGCAGCGGCGGAGCGAGGATGCGGCCGATGGCCCGCACGCCGTTGTCCCGGACGCCGTCGATCTCGGCGATCGCGGCCTCGAGCGTCGCGCGCTCCTCGGGCGCGACGGCGTTCTTCGCGAGCGGGGCCAGGCGCATCGAGGCGCGCAGCAGCGCCGTCTGCATGTCGTCGTGCAGGTAGCGGGCGGTCTCGGCGCGCACGCGCTCCTCCGCGGCCAGCTGCATCGTCCGCTCGGCGCGCACCAGCTCGAGGCGCTCGGCGAGCAGATCCTCCTCTCGCTGGAAGCGCTGGCGGACCAGGCCGGTCAGGCTGTTGGTGAAGCCCACGGTGATCAGGACGACGAACGCCGTCGACAGCGCGATCGCAGCGAGCCCCGCCTGACTGGGGAGGTGCCCGTCCGGCAGCAGCTGCCGCGCCATCACGAGCAGTGCGCCGGTCATCAGGCCGCAGATCACCACGATGGTGCCGACGTACCGAAGTCGGCCGCCCGGCCGTCCGTGCAGCGGTGCGACCCGGTCGACGAGGCGTGGCAGCAGGACCATTCCGGCCCACGCGGCCAGGACCACGACCAGTCCCGTGATGAGGTTCGGCAGCAGCAGGCCGAGGTACGCCGGGGCGTGCTCGACCTGGGTGAGCACGCGGACGATGCCGCGGATCAGCATCCCGTAGGCGGCGACGATCGCGACCGTAGTGGGGTAGAACGGCCACGGTCCGAGCACGAGGCGCATGGAGCCGGTCGTGGCCCGGTGGAGGAAGCCGCGCGCGTCGCCCATCAGTCGTCCTGTGCGGGCTCGTCGATCTCGGGCATCAGCCGCAGGTACGCGAGGACCGCCACGGTGCGGAGATCCGTGCCGGCGGGCGGGTTCGGCACCAGCACGCGGTAGGCGAGCGAGAGCTCGCGCCGCACCGAGACGTGCGCGAGATGCAGCCGCTCGGCGATGCCGACCGCGTCGTAGCCGCTGGCGGCCAGCGCCATCACCTCGCGCTGGCGCGGCGACAGCTCGCCCAGCACGTCGACCGCCGGGCGCGTCGACCACGTCGTCTCGATGCGCGAGACGCCGCCGACCGCCGACTCGAGCACCTCGACGAGTTCCTCGACGCCGATGTCGCTGCCCTTCTGGATGAAGGACCAGCCGTCGCGCTCGCGCGGCGGCACCGCATCCTCGACGCGCGGGACCCGGTGCTGGGAGAAGACCACGATCGGCAGGCCGCGCCGCGTGGCGCGCAGCGCGAGGCCGACCTCGATACCGCTCGGCTGCCGAGCACCGAGGGCGAGGTCGACGAGCGCGACGTCCACCCGCAATCCGACCGCCCCGTCGAGCACCTCGCGCGCGGAGCCGAAGGACTCCACCACGCCGATGCGCGGATGCGCGCGCAGTTGCGTTGTGAGCATGTCGCGCAGCATCGGATCGTCCTCGATGTACAGGACGCGGAGCGCACAATCCGGGGCCGAGGTTGAACGTTCCACCATACGGCACAAGTTTGCCATCTCAGCGCGCTGCAACTCGGCATTTCGTCGCCCCCGGCCGTCGCAGGCAACGGGGCCCGCAACACCGGATTCCCCGGTTCCATGCGGTATTGCGCCGATGCACACGAGAATGGGAACAGCGCGAATACGATACAAATGTATCGCCGCCCTGACCCCACGGTCAGCCGGGAACGGGCAACCCGAGCCGCGCCAGCGGTCCGTCCGGATCCCACGCTCCGAGTGGCCCCTGCAGGCGCGCACCCATCGCACGGCCCCGCGCGAGCACCGCGCGGTTCGGCTCCAGCACGGTCGCCTCCCAGCACTGCAGCGCGGCGGGCGCGTCAGCGGCGGTGGCACCGTCGAGCGCCGCTGCGAGCGCCCACGCATCGCGAGCCGCCTTGGCTGCACCGGCCGCCGGGTGCGGGCGGGCCAGCACCGCGGCGTCGCCGAGCAGGCAGACGCGACCGGTGCGCATCGCCGGCACGTCGGCATCGACGATTGCGGTCAAAAACGGCTGGGCAGCGGACTGCATCACCGCTGCGAACGGCGGTGCGAGCAGGCGGTCGGCAGCGGCGCGCATCTCCGCCACGTGGCGCGGATCGACCGCCTCGGCGGCCACGGAGCTGTGGCGCAGCACGCCCGCCCGGTCGGTGAACAGCGCGTCGTAGGTCTCGCCGGCGGGGACGGGGCGGTACCAGAGCGCGTTCATCCGCGTCTCGGCATCGCGCACGTCGAGGCCGTCGGCGACCGGGATCGGGTAGGCGAGCGCGTGGCTGCCGCCGATCAGGCCGTAGGTGAACCCCTCGGCGAGCTCGTCCCAGACGCCGGCCGGCAGCGTGTCGCGCGTGCAGACCGCGCGCCACGCGACGTACCCCGCGTACTCGACGTCGACGCCGAACAGGCGCTTGCGACTCTGCGAGAACGCCCCGTCCGCGAGCACGGCGAGGTCGGCGCGCTCGGCGCTGCCGTCGGCGAGCAGCACGTCGACGCCATCCGCGTCCTGCTCGACCCCGATGCAATCGCGTCCGAGCTGCAGCGCATCGCCATCGAATGCGCGCTCGAGCCCGCGCGCGATCGAGTCCCACGAGGTGAAGCGGTAGGCCTGCGGCGCCTCGTGGATGCGGTTGCCCGCGGCATCGAGGTGGCGCACGCGAGAGCGCTCCACCACGAGGTCGTCGACGCGCAGGTCGGTGCGCTCGGCGATGTACCGCACCGTCTCGTCGAAGGCGAGCATGCCGGCTCCCGCACCGACGAGCGGCGTCGGCGATCGCTCGAGCACCCGCACCTCATGCCCGGCATCGCGCAGCAGCAGCGCCGCCGTCAGCCCGCCGACCGATCCACCGACGATCGCTACCCGCATGACGCCGGACGTGCCATGCGGGGATCAGCCCTTGGGCGTCGGGGGAGCCGTGACGAACATCCCCTTCGACAGGCTCTCGCCACCGTCGAGCGTGAGCGTCTCGCCGGTGATGTAGCCGCCCTCGTCCGACAGCAGGAAGCGCGCGCTGTTCGTGATGTCCTCGAGGGTGGCGAAGCGGCGCAGCGGGATGCCCGCCGTCATCGCGGCGCGGATCTCCTCGGTCGGGAAGAGGTTGGCGGAGGCGGCCTCGGTCTCCGTCGGTCCCGGGGCGAGGCAGTTGACGCGGATGCCCAGCGGCGCCCACTCGACCGCGAGGGTCTTGGTGAGGTTCCAGACGCCGGCCTTGGCGGCGGCGGAGTGCGCGGTGCCGGGGTTGCCGGTCCAGGCGTACGTGGCGATGATGCTGAGGATCGAGCCGGTGTCGCGCTTGGCCTCGGGGAACGACAGCGCGTAGCGGCGCGAGCAGTAGAAGGTGCCGTTGAGGACGATGTCGATGACGGCGCGCCAGCCGTTGGGCGACATGTCGATCGCGTCGGCCACGAAGTTGCCGGCCGCGTTGTTGACCAGCGTGTCGGGGGCGCCGAACGCCGCGGTGGCGCCGGTGAAGAACGCGTCGATCTGGTCGGGATCGCGGACGTCGCACGGGAAGGCCGCGCACTCGCCGCCGGCCGCCTTGACGAGCGCGACGGTCTCCTCGAGCGGCTCGGGGCGCCGGCCGCAGATCGCGATCTTGGCACCGCGCGAACCGAGGTCGATGGCCATGGCGCGACCCATGCCGCTGCCGCCGCCGGTGATGGCCACCACGCGTCCGTCGATTCCGGTGCTCATGCGTCGTCCTCCGTTGGGTCAGCGGCATCGCCGCTGAGAGGCACAAGGTACCCCGCCAGCACGTCGTCCGCGAAGGCAGCCGAAGCGCCCATCGCGCCTTCGACGTTCTCGCGGAAGCGATCGGGTGCGCCTTCGCGCGACAGCATGCGGATCGCGTTCCAGAGCTTCTCGGCGAGCGGCTCGAGCGGATCGAGGCCCTCGCCGGTGAGGCGCGCCGAGACCTGGCCGGCCGTCTCCTTGAGCAGGTCGAAGCGGTCCCCGATCAGCGCCGCGGCACCCGCCAGGCGGTCGAGGTACGTGGGGTCGGCGACCCGCAGGCCGGTGACCAGCGGCTGGAGCTCCTCGAGCGCCTGGTACATGGCGTGGGTGGCCAGCTCGGCGTCGGCCTCTCCCAGCTCGCCCGACAGCCGCCAGGCTTCCGCCAGCAGCAGCAGTGTCGCATCGATCGACAGGGCGGCGGCGGTCTCCTCCGCCGCCTCGCAGATGGCGGCCAGCTCGACGATCTGGCGGATGGCAGGGCGCTCGTCGAGCGGCGTGCCCTCGGCGTCGATCACGACCCAGCCGAGGCCGTCCCCCTGGGGTACGGCACAGACGAAGAGTTCGCCGCGACGCAGGTCGCGCGCGGGGATGACGCCCTTGGGCAGGGCGCCGAAGCGGCGCTCGATCTGGGCCGCCGCCGCTTCGATCGCGATAGGTTCCATGCCGCGAGCGTAACCGGAAACACATGTCGTACGGGCAGGCGGCTGCCCCGGGGACAGGTTGGGGTAGGATTGAGTCATGGCACAGACCTCTGAGCAGCAGGCACCGCAAGCCACCATCTCCGACGCGGTCACCGAATGGCGTCGCGAGACGCTTGAGCGGGCCGGTCTCGACACGGACCGCGCCGAGCGCATTGCCGCGTCCGACGCCGACCTGCACGAGGCCGTCCGTCTTCTCGAGCAGGGCTGCGCGCCCGAGTTGCTCGAGCGCATCCTGCTCTAGTCCGCAGGTAGGGTCCCGCCGCACGCCGCGAGCGGGCTCTGGTGCAGCGGGGAAGCGACGTCACGGTGCTGGCCTTCACACACGACCGCTGGGTCTTCCCGCTGCCGCCGGGCAACCGCTTCCCGCAGGAGAAGTACCGCCTGGTCCGTGAGCGCGTCGAGCTCCTGCCCGGCATCGAGGTGCGCGAGGCGCCGCCGATCACCTGGGCCGATGCCCTGCAGGTGCATGACGCCGAGTGGGTGCGTCGCATTCGCCACGGATTGCTGACCCGCCGCGAGGAGGCCGCGTTGGGCCTGACGTGGTCGCCCGAGCTCGCGGAGCGCACGCTCCACGCGACCGGCTCGACCGTCGCGGCGGCGCGCTCGGCCCTGGTTGCCGGCACCGCGGCGGCGCTGGGTGGCGGCACGCACCACGCCCACCGCGCGGTCGGACGCGGCTACTGCCTCGTCAACGACGTGGCGATTGCCCTAGCGCTGATCCGTTCCGACGGATTCATAGGCAAATGCCTCATTCTCGATCTCGACGTGCACCAGGGCGACGGCAACGCCGACTGCTTCGCCGACGACCCGGCCGTCACCGTCGTCTCCCTCCACGGCGCCCGCAACTACCCCTTCGTCCGCGTCCCCTCGGACATCGACGTCGACGTGCCCGACCGCACCGGCGATGACGGCTACCTGGCACTGCTCGACGGGGTGCTCGACGGGCTCGACGCGCACGGCCCCTTCGACATCGCCTTTCTGCTCGCCGGCGCCGACCCGTGGGAGGGCGACCGGCTCGGCCGGCTGAGCCTCACCTGCGCGGGGCTCGAGGAGCGCGACCGCCGCGCGATCAGCTGGATTCGCGGGCGCGACATCCCGCTCGTGGTGACGCTGGCCGGGGGCTACGGCGAGCCGATCGAGACGACCGCCGATATCCAGGCGCGCACGGTCGAGCTCGCGGCCCTGCACCGGTGCTAGTGGATACAGGTGTGCGGTCGGGCCGCGCAGGAGGACCGCGCTGCATGCCGTAGGAACTCTCCTATGGAGACTCCCATGACACGCAAACTGGTTGCCGAGGCGATCGGCACATTCCTACTCGTCTTCCTCGCCGTCGGCGCAGCGGTGTTCGGCATCGCAGCGGGCGTCGGCGTCGATGGCGCCGGCCCCGGCAGCGGCGTGGTGGGCGTGGCGCTCGCCTTCGGCCTCGTGCTGCTCGGCCTCGCGTACGCCTTCGGCCCGATCTCGGGCGCGCACGTCAACCCGGCCGTCACGCTGGCGATGATGCTGAGCCGGCGCATGTCGCTGAAGGACGGCATCGCCTACTGGGTCGCCCAGTTCGTCGGCGCGATCATCGCCGGTGGCCTGCTGAAGCTGTTCGTCAGCTCGTTCGGCGTGACCGACTACACCGGCGGTCTCGGCACGAACTCGTACAACAACGGCGCCATCGACCTCGGCGGCGCATTCATCATCGAGGCGATCCTGACCGCGGCCTTCGTGCTCGTGATCCTGCTCGTCACCGAGCGCGTCGCGGCCCCGGGCTTCGCCGGCATCGCGATCGGCCTCGCCCTGGCTGCCGTGCACCTGGTCGGCATCCCGCTGACGGGCACGTCGGTCAACCCCGCCCGCTCGTTCGGCCCCGCCCTGTTCGCCGGTGGCGACGCCCTCGGCCAGGTCTGGCTGTTCCTCCTCGCACCGCTCGTCGGCGCCGTGATCGCCGTCGGCGTCTGGCGTCTGATCCGCACGACCGACGCCGAGACCGAAGCGCTGGTCGCCGGCTCCGAGCGCGAGTAGCAGCGTGACGATCGCGTCCCGGCCACTCGGTCGGGACGCGATCCCCCGCTCCCGCGCCGGCCGCTACGTCAGCGGGCCGCTGCGCAGCTCGATGAAGTCGGGCCCGGGCCGAAAGCCCAGCGCCCGGTTGATGCCACGCATCGCGTCGTTGCCGACGGCGTTCTCGGCGCTCATCCCCTCTGCCCCGTGCGCGATCGCCCAGCCGATCGCCGCGCACTTGAGCGCCTTGGCCACGCCGCGCCCACGCCACGCGCGCCGCACGCCCGTCATCGAGTGGCCCACCACGCGGCCGCGCTGCTCATTGAGCAGCCGGCAGTAGCCGATCACCTCAGCGCCGGCCACGGCCAGCAGGTAGCCATCGAGCGGCGCATCGGGCGTCTCCACGTCGCGCAGCAGCCACTCCTCGTACGTGCCCGCCGAGACGGGCTCGGGGTCGGGCAGGTCGGCGAAGATCTCCACGGCCGCCGCATACGCGCTCGTGCGCAGCTCGGGCTCGGCGTCGAGCGAGGTGAGGCGCACGCCGTCGGGCAGCACCACCGCGGGTGGTGTCAGGGCCGCGAGGTCGAGCTCGACGCCGGCCATACGGTCGTACTCCGCGAACCCGCGCGCCGTCAGGAACGCGATCCCCTCGGGGCGATTGCTGCTGCACGGCACCTCGATCCGCGACTTGCCGATCGTCGGCGCGCTGCGCTGCGACCAGGCCAGGAGCGCCGTGCCGATGCCGCGTCCGCGGAAGGGCGCGCGCACGCCGAGCTCGCACCAGGCCGTGGGGTCGTCGATCGGCAGGGCCCAGATCCGGCCGACCGTCGCGAAGCCCACGGGCTCGCCATCGAGCATGGCAACGATGCGCAGCTGCGTCGGGTCGAGCACGAGCGTGGCGAGCATCTGCTCGACCGTGCGCGACATTGGTGGCGTGATCTCGAGCAGCAGGTCGCTGAAGCGGCCGAGCAGCTCGCGATCGCTGCCGACCTCGACGAGCTCGAGGCCCGCCGGGATCAACGGCCCTTGAAGTCCGGGGCGCGCTTCTCGGTGAAGGCGCGCAGGCCCTCCTTCGCGTCCTCCGTGGAGAAGAGGATCGAGAAGAGGTCGGC
>CANJXE010000011.1 GCA_947478745.1 Actinomycetota bacterium | reverse complement strand
TCATGCGGATGCTCCCGGCTCGAGGGTGACAGTGGTGATGGAAAGCGCGTGGATGGCGCCGGAGTCCATGTGCTCCTGGACCGCGGCGTAGATCATCTTGTGCTGCTCGATCAGGCTCTTGCCGGCGAATTGCTCGGCCTCGACGCGAACGGCGAGGTGGTCGCCACCGGCGCCCATGAAGTCGCTGACCTCCGCGCGGCTGCCCGGCAGGTGCGTCTCGATCAGTTCTTGAACGACGGTCAGTTCCACGGGCGCAGCGTAGCGGAGGAGCGCAACAGGTTCGGCACCTTCGTCGCGTCGTTCCCACCGACGCGGGGAGCGACCCACGCGCTTGCCGCGGGCAGGAACGGCGCCGCGCCGGGGTCCAGCGTGCCCGGGTCGAGCACGAGACGCCAGCGCGCGGTGCTCCATGCCCCACGCGTCCGACAGCCGCCGCGCAGCCGGCCACCGCTGCCGCTCGTAATGCGCTCCGACGACCGGCACACCGCGGTGCCCACGCGGTCGCCCGGCAGCCTCCCCTCCCACGTCAGCCGCAGGCCGGCGATCCCGGGCTCCACCACGCTGCCCTCGAGCAGCCGGAGGTCGCGGATCAGCAGCCGCCCCGTCCCGTCGCGACCATCGTTGCTGGCGCCGAGGCTGACCTGCAGGCGCGGGCGCACGCCGACCAGCCCGAGGCGGATGCGCTGCGGCGCTTCGCCGCTGGGCGTCAGCTCCAGCCAGACGACGGCGTTGACCGCGGGCTCCACCTCGGCGGAGATGCGGCCCGTGGCGTCGATCGCGACCGGGACCTCGACGGTGGGATACATCGGCACCGTCGGCGCCAGCACCAGGCGCGCGTCGGCCGTGGCCAGCTCCGCGGCGAGCTGGCCCGTCAGGTGCGCGGATGCGCCGGCGAGGACGACCCACTGGCTCAGACGCGCGGGCGCGCCGGTCTCGGCACCGACCCGCAGTACCCGCTCGGTCTGCCCGCTCCCGTAGGCAACGGGCGGCGTGGGCTCGGACCAGGCGCGGTCGGAGCCCTCGGCGGTCTCGACCTCGGCGCGGACCCGTAGCCGATGGCCGACATCCATTGCGGTCGGAACGTAGGTGGCCTCGTGGGCGTCGTCGATCGCCTCGAACCCGCGTTCGTGGGAGCGCTCCCACGTCAGCGTCACGTCGTCGATTGCCGCCTCCTCGACCGCGAGGTCGCCCGCCGACAGGCGTTGGCCGACGATGGCCTCGCCGATGATGGCCGGCGGTGCGCTCACCAAGGGCAGGGCCTGCGCCAGCGATGCGGTGCCCAGCACGGCCACCACGGCGAGCACGAGCATGCGGATCAGCGGCATGCCAACGCCGCCGATCCCAAGCCACAGGCCGCGGTTCCCGTCGCGCCCGTGCCGGTGCCGACCCGGGCGACGCCCGCTGCGCCCGTGGCGGGCGCCGCTGCGGGTGGCTCGATCGTCGCGCTGGGTCGCACCACAGCAGGCACCGCAGGCGGGCGGTCGCGGCCGCCCAACAGGCGCGAGGCCGCCTCGAGGGCGAGGATCCGACCGATCGGGCCGTAGGGTCCCTCGCCCGCCGACGCCTGGACCTCGGGCACGGGCTCCAGCGGAACGCGGGCCGCGGGTGCGGAGCCCTCCAGCCAGGCGGCCCCCAACGCGACTCCCATGACACCGGCCAGCAGCACGGCAGCCGCGGTGCCCCCAACGAGGCGCCAGCGAATCGCGCGGCGCACCGCCAGTTCGGTGCGATCGCTGACGCGCACGAGGATGCCGCCGCCGAGCCCTGCTGCACGGCCCCGCTCGGCCACGCCGCGCCACTCCGGGCGCAGGCGCGCCATCGCCATCCAAAGGGCGTTGGCGCTGCGACCCGAGCGGCGCCCCGCCTCGGCGAACGACACCTCGCTCATGACGACGTCGAAGGCGAGCTCGTCGGACAGGCCGGTGCGCTGGGCCGTGACGTCAACCGCGTGCTCCACCTCGAGCCGGAAGCGCGCCAGATCGAGCGACTCGCGCTCGCCGGCCGCAGGCGCGTCGGCCTGCAGCGGCTCGTCGCGTTCTTCCCGCCGGCGCTGCGTGTCGGCGCGCCAGGCCTCGCGGCGCGTGGCGCCGTCCACGATCAGGAAGGCGAAGAGCCCCTCCGGGCCGGTGCGTTGCAGCAGGCGCGCGAGGTCGACGGTGACCGGCTCCCACAGCCGTCGATCGGCCTCCTCGAGCAGCGGCGCGTCGTGGCGCGTCGGCGCGTGACCATCCGCCAGCGTCAGCGCCAACTCGAGCGCGCGGGCCACCCCGTCGGCGACGGCGCGGCGGCGATCGGCAGAGCAGGTGACCGCGCCGGCCGGCACGGCGTCGGCGAGCGTCAGCAGAACGGCCGGGCGCGCGCAGACATCGCGAATGGCAGCAGCGGAGAGCGTGCGGCCGGTGACGGTGTGGACAGGAGTCGCCATGGGTCTGGGCGGAACCTAGCCGTCATCAGAGTGACACCTGCGCGCGGAGGTGTCCCGGGTCACACCGGCGGGATCTCGATGTCGCCGAGCGTCTGCACCTCGTGCTGCAGCTCGACGCCGAACTGCGCCTTGGCGCGACGGCGCGCTTCGGCCATCAGCGCGACGACGTCGGCGGACGTCGCACCGTCGAAGTTCTCGATGAAGTTGGCGTGCTTCTCCGAGATGCGGGCCCCGCCGACCGCGTATCCCTTGAGCCCGCAGGCCTCGAGGATCTGCCCGCTCGTCAGCTCGCCGCCGGGGTTCTTGAAGACGCTGCCAAAGGTGCGCGCCTTGCGCGGCTGGGCGGCGGTGCGGCGTCCCTGGTACTCCCGCACGCGCTCGCGGATGGCCGTGGGATCCCCGGCCGTCAGAGCGAGCTCGGCGGCCGTCACGATCTCCCCCGCCTGCAGGTTGGAGTGGCGGTAGGAAAGGCCGAGCTCGTCGCGGGTGGCCATGCGCATGCCTGCCGAGCTGCAGATCCTGACCGACACGAGGACATCGGCGATCTCCGCCCCGTAGGCGCCCGCGTTCATGCGGACCGCCCCGCCCATCGTGCCCGGGATCGCACAGGCGAACTCGAAGCCGGACAGGCCGGCGTCGCCCACCCGGCGCACGGCGGCGGCCAGCGACGCACCGCCGCCGAGCGTCGCGCCGGTTGCCGTGACGTCGATGCTCGCCAGCGCGCCGTCGAGCCGCAGCACGAGACCGTCGTAGCCTGCATCGGCGGGCAGCAGGTTGGAGCCGAGGCCGATCACGGTGATCGGCTGGCCGGCCTCGGCCGCCCAGCGCAGCATCGCGATCAGCGCATCCTCGTCGGCTGGCTCCGCGAGGAACCGCGCCGGGCCGCCGGTCCCGATGGTGGTGAAGCGGCTGAGGGGCACATCGCGGTCGACGCCGGGCGGCGGCGTGCTCATCCGTACAGGACCTCGCGGGCAATCGCGTCGACCGGACCGGCGCCGCAGCAGAGGATCAGATCGCCGCTCCGGCCAAGCCCACGCAGCTCCTTGACGGCCCGGGGCGCGTCGATCACGAAGCTCGCGTGCGGACCGACGACCTGCTCGACGATGCGCATCGCGCTGGCCTCGGGGTCCGGGGCGCCGCGGGCCACGTAGGTCTCGAGGACGACCACGTAGTCGGCAGCGCTCAGGGCCGCGGCGAACTCCGCGCTGAAGGCCTTGGTGCGCCAGGGCTGGTGCGGCTGGAAGAGCACCACCAGCCGCTTGGGATCGCGTCCGCGGGCAGCGGCGATCGCCGCTGTCAGCTCGGTCGGATGGTGCGCGTAGTCGTCCACCACGGTGTACCCGAAGGCGGTCCCGATGACCTCGAACCGCCGCCCCGCGCCCTGAAAGCGCTCGAGTGCCGCAAAGGCCTCCTCCAGCGTGGCGCCGAGGCGCTCCAGCACCAGCGCCGCCGCACACGCGTTGCCGGCATTGTGGACGCCGGGGACCGCGAGGGTGACGCGCTCGGGACCGCGCGACGGACGGAACGAGACGCCGTCGCCGTCGGCTGCCGCATCGAGCGCGCGCAGGCCCTCCCCCGGCCCGACGCCGTAGCGCCCGACCTCGGCGGTTGGCGAGATCGCGACCCCGTCGCCCACGACGACGTAGCCGTCGGCGGGGATCGTGTCCGCCCACTCGCCGAGCAGCGCCACGATGTCCTCGACGGAGTCGTAGTGATCGAGGTGGTCGAAGTCGACGTTGAGGACGACGCCGATGGTGGCGGGCAGTTGGCGGACGGAGCGATCCGACTCGTCACCCTCGACGATCGCGAGATCGCCGCTGCCCCCGCGCGCGTTGGTCCCGAGCTGCCGCACCTCGCCCCCGATCACGAAGGTGGGATCGAGCCCGAGGTCGACGGCGGCGGCGGCCAGCATCGATGACGTGGTCGTCTTGCCGTGGGCGCCCGTCACCACGACGCGTCGCGCATGGCCGCGCAGGATGTCGGCGAGCGCCTCGGCCCGGTGCTGGATCGGCAGGCCGAGCTCGCGCGCGCGCTCGAGCTCGGCGGCGTCGTCGGGAATCGCGCCGGAGACGATCACACGGTCGCCCGGGGCGAGGTGCGCGGGGTCGTGCCCGACGTGGCAGGTGATGCCCTCGCTGGCGAGCCGCTGCAGCACGGGGCTGAGGGAGCGATCGCAGCCGGTGACGTGCTCGCCGCGCTGCACGAGCACGCGGGCGATGCCGCTCATGCCGGCGCCGCCGACGCCGACGAAGTGGGTGGTCATGCGCGTCCCCCCGCGAGCTGCAGCAGCTCGTCGGCCATGACGCGGGCCGCGTCGGGCCGGGCGAGCGATGCCATCGCCGTCTCCATCTGCTCACGTCGCCGAGCGTCGCCGAGCACGCGATCGATCGCCTCGCGCAGCCCCGTCGCCGTCAGGGCGGCATCCGGGATCACGATCGCGGCACCGGCGGCCGCGAACGGCCGCGCGTTGAGCGTCTGGTGGTCGTCCGCCGCCCCCGCCCACGGTACGAGAATGGCGGCACGGCGCGCGGCCGCCACCTCGTAGACGGAGCCGCCCGCGCGCGCCACGACCAGATCGGCTGCGGCCAGCAGGTTCGGCATCTCCCGGGTGAACTCGAGCTCGTCGAAGCGCTCCGGCGCGGTGCCGGTGCGGGCCTTGCCGCGCCCCGTCACGAGCACCACGCGCTGCCCGATCGGGACGCCGTCGTCGTAGGCGGTGCGCAGCGCGTCGTTGATCGGCCCCGCGCCGAGCGAGCCGCCGAAGGCGACCGTTACGCGCTCGTCCTCGGCGATGCCGAGCGCAGCGCGACCTTGGGCACGCGTCGTGTCGACGAACGCGGGATCGACGGGACGCCCGGTGACGAGGAACTTCGGCGGCGTCCGGCCCTCCACGGGAAAGGCGAGGAACACGCGGTCAACGAGCGGCGCGGCCAGGCGGTTGGCGAGGCCGATGCGTGCGTCGGCCTCGCTCAGCGCACACGGGATGCGGTGGCGCCGCGCCGCGGTCAGCATCGGGCCGGCCACGTAGCCGCCTGCGCCGAAGACGGCCGCCGGCCGCACCTGCTTGATGATCGCCGAGCAGGAGAAGGGCGCGACCACGGCCCGGCCGAGCGACTTGACGAGCTGCAGGCTCGCCGAGCGCGGGAAGCCCGAGACCTCGAACGGCAGGAACGGGTAGCCGTGGGCCGGAACGAGCTCGGCCTCGATGCGATTGGGCGTGCCCGCGAACGTGACGTCCGCGCCACGACGACGAAGCTCGTCGGCGACGGCGAGGGCGGGCGCGACATGGCCGACCGTCCCACCCGCCGCGATCAGGATCCGCACCGGCATGCCTCCAAGGCTAGAGCACCGTGCGGAGGTGCTACGCGCCCACCGACTGGCGCCGTCGCGGCGTGCGCGGCTTCGTCGGCGTGGGCGCGTCCGGATCCCGCCCCTCGGAGCGCCGCGGGCGCGGCACCAGCTGCGGCTCGCGGCTGATGGCGATCAGGATGCCGACCAGGGCGAGGATGACCAGGCGGGACGAGGAGCCGTACGAGATCAGCGGGAGCGGGATGCCCGTCAGCGGGAGGATGCCCATGACCGCGCCGAGGTTGACGATCGCCTGTCCGACGATCAGCGCCGTGGCTCCGGCGGCAAGCAGCCGCTGGAAGGGATCGGCGGTGCGCATTGCGATGGTGTAGCCGGCCCAGGCGAAGGCGGCGAAGAGCCCGACGACGATCAGGGCCCCGATCAGGCCGAGCTCCTCGCCGATCACGGCGAAGATCATGTCGGTGTGCGCCTCGGGCAGGAAGTTGACCTTCTGCACGCTCCCGCCGAGCCCGACGCCGAAGATGCCGCCGGAGCCGACCGCGATCATCGCCTGGACCACCTGATACGCGCCGTCCGCGCTCTGGCCCCAGGGGTCGACGAAGGCGAAGATGCGATCGCGGCGATACGGCGCCGCGTAGATCAGGATCGAGCCCACCACGAGGCCGATGGCGAGCAGCTGGGCGAGGACCTTCTCGCGCACGCCGGCCGCGACCAGGATCGCGAAGACCATGATCACGATGGCCAGCGTCGTGCCGAGGTCCGGCTGGACCATGATCAGCGCGCAGACGAGGCCGACGAGGATGCCGAGCGGCATCGCCAGCTCCTTCAGCGTCGCGGGCGGTTGGCGCCGATTGGCGAGGATCAGGGCCACGACCAGCAGCGTCCCGAGCTTCGCGAACTCCGACGGCTGGATCGTGATCGGCCCCAGTGCCAGCCAGCGGGCCGCGCCGTTGGCGCTGACGCCGATCCCCGGCAGACGCACGGCGACGAGGCCGAGCAGCGCGCCGACGAACACGATCGGCGCCAGCTTCTTCAGCCAGCCGGCCGGCACGAAGCTCATCCCGATCATCAGCGCGATGCCGCCGACCGTGTAGACGATGCCGGTCTTGATGAAGTACAGCGAGTCGTAGTTGAACTGCTCGTGCGTCATGGCGTAGGCGCTGGAGGCCGAGTAGACCATCAGCTGGCCGAACACGGTCAGGCAGATCGTGACGATCACCAGGACCTGCGCCTCGAGCGGCAGCTCGCGTCGCGCGCCAATCGGGGCGGTCGCATCGGGTCGCACCAGTCGCAGGGGATTGACGCTACGCATCAGCAGAGGGTTCGCCGCTCGCGCGTCATCCCCTCCGCTCGTCAGGCAGCGCCGAGCTCGGCTGCGAGCAGGCGGAAGCGGGCGCCGCGAGCGGCGTAGTCCGAGAATTCGTCGAAGCTGGCGCAGGCCGGCGCGAGCAGCACGTGATCGCCCGAGGCGCTGTCCCCCGCCGCCCGGCGCACCGCGTCGTCGAGCCCCGAGCAGGCCACGGCGTCAACCCCGTACCGCTCAAGCGGCGCGGCCATGCGGGCGCCGGCCGGCCCGGTCAGGTACGCGCGCTCGATGCGGCCGGCGAGCGCAGCTGCGAGCGGCGCGAAGTCGGCCCCCTTGTCGCTGCCCCCGAGGATCAGGCGCACCGGCTCGTCGGGAAAGGCCGTCAGCGCCTTCAGCGCGGCATCGACGTTGGTCGCCTTCGAGTCGTTCCAGAAGCGCACGCCGTCCGCCGCGCCGCAATCCTCAAGGCGATGGGCGACGGGCCGGAACCCGCGCACGGCAGCCGCGATCGCCTCCTCGCTGGCTCCGACCGCGCGCGCGAGGGCCGCGGCGACGGCCACGTTCTCGCGATTGTGATCGCCGCGCAGGCGACTGCCTCCGTAGCCGAGCTGCTCGGCGTCCAGCCCGCGCACGCGCACCACCGCGGCGTCGCCCGGGACGCGCCGCTGGTCAGCGCAGAACGGATCGTCGACGTTGAGCACGGCGGTGTCCTGCTCGTCCTGCGTCTCGAAGATGCGGAGCTTGATGCGCTGATACTCCTCGATCGAGCCGTGCCGATCGAGGTGATCGGGCGTGATGTTCGTGAGCGCGGCGGCATCGCAGTGGAAGCTGATGATGTCCTCGAGCTGGAAGCTCGACAGCTCGCAGACGACGATCGCCCCCTCCGGCAGCAGCGGCGCGACCTCGCAGAGCGCGATGCCGACGTTGCCGCACACCTGGTGCGGCAGGCCGGCCTCGTAGAGCATGGCTCCGACGAGCTCGGTCGTCGTGGTCTTGCCGTTCGTGCCCGTGATGCCGACGACGCGTGCGCCCGGGGGCAGCAGGCGGTAGCCGAGCTCGACCTCGGACCAGATCGGGATCCCCCGCTCGTGCGCCGCCTGGAGCACCGGATGCCCGTTGGGGACGCCTGGACTGCGGATGATCGCCTCGCAGCCCTCGTACTCGACCTCGGCCGGGCCGACCACCGGGACGGGTGCTCCTGAGATGCCGGCCGGATCGTCATCGACCAGCGTGACCTCGCGGCCCGCGTCGGCGAGCGCTGCAGCGGCGGCCAGGCCGGAGCGTCCGGCGCCCAGCACGATCGGCAGCCGCGGAAGGTCGAGAAGCCCGCTCACGCGTACTGGTTGAAGCGCACGTAGTAGAGGACGAAGGCGATCGAGGCGAAGATCGACGCGATGATCAGGAAGCGGAACATGATCTTCGTCTCGCTCCAGGCCTTCATCTCGAAGTGATGGTGGATCGGCGCCATCAGGAACACGCGTCTGCCGAACCGGCGGAAGCTGATGACCTGGATGATCACGCTGGCGGCCTCGACGACGAAGATGCCGCCGATCAGCGGCAGCAGCAGCTCGGTCTTCGTGAAGATCGCGAAGCCGGCGAGCGCGCCGCCGAGCGCGAGCGAGCCGGTGTCCCCCATGAACACCTCGGCGGGATAGCTGTTGAACCACAGGAAGCCCACGCAGGCCCCGAGCAGCGCCGCGGCCAGGATCGCGAGATCGAGCGTCTCGCTCGTCTGCCGCTGCAGGTCGAACAGCCCGGGCCCGCCGACGCGATCATCGAGCCCCGGCATGGACAGCGCGCGCTGGCCGACCTGGAAGCCGATCACGCACATCGAGGTGAAGGCCAGCATCGCGATCGTCGAGGTGCCCGCCGCCAGCCCGTCGAGACCGTCGGTCAGGTTGACCGCGTTGGAGGCGCCCACGATGATCAGGAAGACCAGCGCGTACCAGCCGACGCCGAGGTTGACGTGGACGTCGAGGATCGGCACGAAGATCCGCGTGGAGATGCCCTCGTGGTTGGCGACGATGCAGACGCCGGCCGCGATCAGCGCCTGGGCGAGGATCTTGTAGCGCCCCTTCAGCCCGAGCGAGCGCTTGCGGATGACGCTGAGGTAGTCGTCGGCGAACCCGATCGCGCCACAGCCGACCATGACACCGAGGACGGCGAGGCTGCGGGCCCCGTACGACGAGAAGACCATGTACGGCACGACGGTCGCGATGATGATCAGCAGGCCGCCCATGGTCGGCGTGCCGGACTTGACCTGATGCCCCTCGGGGCCCTCGGTGCGGATGCGCTGGCCGACGTTGTACTTGCGCAGCAGGTTGACGAAGCGCGGCCCCGCCAGCACGGAGATCAGGATCGCGATGACGCCGGAGGCGAGGACGCTGGTCATGCGCGCTCCTCGAGCCGTTCGGCGAGGAGATCGGGAATCGCCTCGAGCCCGGCGGAGCGCGAGCCCTTCACGAGCACGCGGTCACCGTCGCGCACGACCTCGGCGAGCCGGTCGACGGCCGCGTCGGGCGACTCGACCCAGTAGCCATCCACGCCGTTGGCAGCACCATCCAGATACGCGCGTGCGAGATCCCCCACGGCGATCACGATATCGGTACCGCTCCGGGCCGCGAGCGCGCCGACCTCGCGGTGGTACCGCTCGGCGTCCGGTCCGAGCTCCGCCATCAGGCCGAGAACTGCGATGCGCCGCCCCTCTGCGGGCAGCTCGCCGAGCAGCCGCAGCGCGGCCTCCATCGAGGCCGGATTCGCGTTGTAGGCATCGTTGACGACCTCGACGCCGCCCGGCAGGATCGTCGTCTCCCCGCGCCAGCGCTGGAGCGGGATATCAGCGGCACGGGCCGCGACGTCGCCCAGGTCGAGGCCGAGCACGACGCAGACGGCGAGCGCCGCCGCGAGGTTGCGGGCATGGTGGCGCCCGACGAGGTTCGTCCGCAGCGCCAGCAGCTCGCCGTGCACGAGGTACGTCAGGTCCTGCCCGGTTGCGTCGATGCGCCGGTCCACCAGTTGGACGTCGGCGCCGGCCTCATCGCCGAAGGTGACGATCGTCACGTCGGGGGGCAGGAACGGGTCGAGCAGCGGCTCTGCGAACGGGATCACCGCCGTGCCGCCCTCCCGCAGGCCATGGGCGATCTCGGCCTTCGCCTCGGCGATCGCCTCGGGCGTGCCGAGCAGCTCCATGTGCGCGACGCCGACGTTCGTGATCACGCCGATGTCGGGCGATGCGAGCGCGCACAGCTCGGCGATCTGGCCCTTGCCGCGCATCGCGAGCTCGCACACCACGACCTCGGTCTCGGGCTCGATGCGGGTGAGCGTCAGCGGATAGCCGATCTCGTTGTTGTGGCCTTCGAGCGCGGCGACGGTCCGCCGCTGGCCGCCGATCAGGTGCGCGATCGCGTCCTTCGTCGAGGTCTTGCCGGTGCTGCCCGTCACGCCAACGCGGATCGCCATCGAGCCGGAGGCCGCGGTGTCGCCGAGGAACTGCAGGCAGCGCACGCTCGAGAACGTCATCAGGATGTTCGGAACGTCCGTCTCCATGGCGCGCTCGAGCTCGTCCTCCTCCACCACGACCGCGATCGCGCCGCGCTCGGTGGCGCTCTCGATGAAGTCGATGCCGCCGCGGATGGCCACGAACAGGTCGCCCGGCTGCACGGCGCGCGAGTCGATCGCGACGCCGGTGATGATCGCCGTGGGGTCGCCGCGCATCACGACCGAGGCGGGGACCGCGGTGAGCGCGATGGGGATCATGCGAGCACCTCACGGGCGACGACGCGGTCGTCGAACGGGGTGACGACGCCGGCGACGTCCTGGCCCTGCTCGTGCCCCTTGCCGGCGATCAGCACGACGTCGCCGGGTCCGGCAGCGGCGATCGCCCGCTCGATCGCCCGGCGCCGGTCGGGCTCGATCTCCTGCCGGCCGTCGGCGCCCGCCACGATCTCCGCGATGATCGCGTCCGGATCCTCGCTGCGCGGGTTGTCCGTCGTGATCACGACGTGATCGGCGAGCGTGCAGGCGACGCGGGCCATCTCCGGTCGCTTGCCACGATCGCGGTCGCCGCCGCAGCCGAAGACGACGATCAGGCGCCCCGTGGCGAGCGGGCGCACGGCACGCAGGACGTTCTCCAGCGCATCGGCGGTGTGCGCGTAGTCCACGATCACCGCGAACGGCTCGTCGCCCGAGACGACCTCGAGCCGACCGGGCACGCCGGGCAGCTCGGCGAGGCCTGAGGCGATCGCCTCCAGCGGGATGCCCGCGAGCCCCGCGCTGCTGGCAGCCGCCAGCGCGTTCTCGACGTTGAAGCGCCCGACCAGGCGCATGCGGATGTCGGCTGCGCCCCAGGGGCTGTGCAGCCGGAAGCGCGTGCCGTTGGCGTCGAGCCGCACGTCCTCGGCGCGCACCTCGGCATCCCCGTCGGCGATCGCGAAGCGCACGTCGGCGGGCAGACGCGCGCCGTAGGCGTCGTCGGCGTTGGCGGCAGTGGGACAGCGCCCGTCGAACAGCAGCGCCTTGGCGGCGAAGTACGCCTCCATGTCGGGGTGGTAGTCGAGGTGGTCGCGCGTCAGGTTCGTGAACGCCGCCGCGGCGAAGCGCACGCCGCCGACGCGGTGCTGGTCGAGGGCATGCGAGGAGACCTCCATCGCGCAGGCGGTGTCCCCCGCATCGACCATGCGTCGGAAGTCGCGGTGGAGGTCGATCGCCTCCGCCGTGGTGCGCGCCGTGGTCTCCACCACCCCGCCGACGCGACGCTCGACCGTGCCCAGCAGTCCGGCGGAGCGGCCGGCGGCGGTGAGGATCGCGTGCTGCAGGTACGCGGTGGTCGTCTTGCCGTTCGTGCCGGTCACCGCGAGCACCAGCAGCTGCTCCGTCGGCTGGCCGAAGAAGGCGTCGGCAAGGGGGCCCATCGCGGCCCGGCACGAGCCGACGACGAGCTGCGGCACGTGCACGGCGAGCTCGCGCTCGACGACGAGCGCGCAGGCACCGGCGGCGATCGCAGCGGCGGCGTGGTCGTGCCCGTCCGTCGTCGCGCCGGGCACGCAGAAGAAGAGCGTCCCGTCCTGCACACGACGCGAGTCGTAGGCGAGGTCACGGACGACGACTCCCGCAATCGGAAGCGTCATCGCCCGCAGGTGAACGGGACCGAGGAGGTCCTGGAGCAGCACGTGTCGGATTCTAGTCCGCCCCATCGCGGCAGTCCCGTTCGGCGGTCAGCCCGTGGCGGCTGTGTCGGGACGATCCATCTGCGCTCCGAGCGTCGTCAGCGCGCGTGCCGTCAGCTTGGCAAAGGCCGGACCGGCGACCTCGCCGCCGTAGTACTGGCCGCCGTGCGGCTCGTCGACCATGATCAGCGTCAGCACCTTCGGGTTGTTGACCGGGGCGAAGCCGACGAACCAGGACAGGTAGCGCGAGTCGGAGTACGTGCCGTCGGCGTTGATCTTCTTGGTGGTGCCCGTCTTGCCGCCCACCGAGTAGCCGGGAATCGCGGCAGCCGAGCCGGTGCCCTGGTCCGAGACGACGCCTTCCAGCATCTGCGCCAGCGCCCGTGCGGCGCGCGCCGGCATGATCCGCTTGCGCTGCACCTGCACCGGTCCCTGCCCGTCGATGCGGGTCACGACGTGCGGCTGCACCTGCACGCCGTCGTTGGCGATCGTGGCGTACAGCTGGGCGATCTGGATCGGCGTCGCGGCGATGCCGTGGCCGATCGGGATGTTGAGCGGCGACGTGCCGGACCACTGGCCGTAGTCGGGCACGGTGCCGGGGACCTCGCCGGGCAGGTCGATGCCGGTCGGCATGCCGAAGCCGAAGCGGTCGATCCACTGCGAGAGCACGCTGTCGCGATTCCCCGGCGACGAGAGGTGCTCGTAGGCCAGCTTGGCGACGCCGATGTTGGAGGACATGCGGAGGGCCTCCGTCGCGGTCTTGCTCCCGGGATCGGAGTGGGAATCGTGGAGGATGCCGTCGTAGAGCTGCCACTCCGAGCCGACATCGACGCGGGTATCCGGCGTGATCCTCCCTGTGGCGAGGCCCGCGCCGATCGTCACGGCCTTGAACGTCGAGCCCGGCTCGTACTGGTCGGTGATGCCGCGCAGGCGCAGCTGGTCGGCCGTTCCGGCGCGGTAGTCGCCATTGAGCGGTGCGGGCGATGAGGCCATGGCGAGGATCTCCCCCGTGGTCGGCTGCAGCACGATCGCCGTGACCGCCTTCGCGCGGTACTGGGCGCGCGTGTCCGCCGCGATCGCCTCCGCCTCGGTCTGCACCTGGCGGTCGATGCCCGTGCTGACGGTGTGCCCGGGCCGCATCCGCTGATCCTCGATCACGCTGATGGCGTTGCCGCCCGGGTCCTCCGTGCGGATCTCCAGGCCGTCATGGCCACGCAGGACCGCGTCGTACTGGAGCTCCAGCCCGGCGACGCCCTTGCCCTCCATGTCGGTGACGCCGATCAGCGGTGCGGCGATGGCGCTCGGGTAGACGCGGCGCTGCTCCGACGCGAAGTCGAGGCCCTTGAGCTGGAGCGCCTCGACCCGCTTGGCTTGGGACTCGGGCACCTGACGGGCGAGATCCACGTGGGAGACGCCCTGCGCGTGGAGCCGCTGCATGATCACATCGGGCGACTCGCCGCTGGCCTTGGCGACCGCCGCGATCAGGCGCGCGGGGTCCGTCACGAGCGACGGCGTCGCGCCGATGGTGCTCGCCTCCTCCGTCAGCGCCAGGCGGTAGCCGTCGCGGTCGAGGATCGCGCCGCGCTGGGCCGGCGTCGCCAGCTCGACGCGGTGCTGGCCGCTGGCGCGATTCGCGTAGAAGCCGCCGTCGATGACCTGCATCTGCACTGCGCGACCGAGGCAGACCGCGAGAAACAGCCCGGCGGCGACGATCAGCCAGCGGATGCGCCGCTCGGGCGGCGGGGTGTGCGGGGTCCGGGTGCGGCGCCGCGGCGTGCGAGGGGGAGCGGTCCGCGTGGCCACGTCAGTGCGTCTGCAGAGCCTCGGGGATGCGGACCTTCAGCGTCTGCATCGCCTCGGACGGCACGAGCACCATGCCGTAGGCGGCGGCGGCGCGCTCGACACGGCCGTCGGCGAGCCGCTGCTCGGTCTGGCCCTGCACGTTGGCGGCGTCGTTCTGCGTCTGCTCGACCTGTGCCCGCAGCTCGCCAGCCTGCATCGTGGCGCGCAGGGACGAGACGTGCAGGTAGACGATCATCGAGAGGATCACGCCGATCACGGCGATCATGGCGGCGATCCGGAACGGCGCGAGGCGGCCGCCGACCGAGGCACGCGAGGTGCTGCGATGGATCGTCGCCCGGCCGTTGAGGGTGGACGGGCGCTTGGGTGCGGTGCGTGTGCTGCCGCCGGCGGCGGGGCGCGGACGCGGTGCGGCGGACGGTCGGCGACGCGGTGCGGGAGGCGCCTGGCGCGGGATCGCGACGGCCATCAGACCCGCTCCTCGTTCAGCGGAGCCTCGGTGCGCTCGGCCACGCGCAGACGCGAGGAGGCGGCGCGCGGGTTGCGATCGACCTCGGCGGAGCCCGGGCGAATCACGCGGGGCGTCAGGACGCGCAGCGTGGCCTGGCGATTGCAGCCGCAGATCGGGAGGTCCGGCGGGCACACGCAGGGCGCGGCGGCAGCGCGGAAGAAGTCCTTGACGATGCGGTCCTCGAGCGAGTGGAATGAGATGACCGCGATGCGGCCGCCCGGCTTGAGGATCTGCATGGCGGCCTCGAGGCCCTCCTCCACCATCGTCAGCTCGTCGTTGACGGCGATGCGGAGCGCCTGGAACACGCGCTTGGCCGGGTGTCCGGAGCCAAACTGCGCCGGCGTCGGGATTGCGTGGCGGACCGTATCGACGAGATCGGCGCTGCGCTCGTACGGCTGCGTCTTGCGACGGCGGCAGATGGCGCGGCTGATCTGCCGGCTGTAGCGCTCCTCGCCGTAGCGGCTGAAGAGCAGGGTCAACTCGCGCTCGGGCAGCTCGGCGAGCAGGTCGGCGGCGGTCTGCCCGCCGCGCGGATCCATGCGCATGTCGAGCGGTGCGTCCACGGCGTAGGAGAAGCCGCGCTCGGGCTGATCGATCTGCATCGAGGACACGCCGAGGTCGAGCAGGATCGCGTCGGCCTGCACGTTCTCGACGGCGAGCGACCGGAAGCCGTCAACGAAGTCGCGCTTCATCAGCCGCACGGCCATGTCGGGGTGCGAGGCGCGGAACGAGCGGGCGCGATTCTCCACGGACGGGTCACGATCGATCGCGACGTACGCGCCGCGGCCGCCCATGATGTCGGCGAGCATCGAGGCGTGGCCGCCGGCACCGAACGTGCCGTCGACGACGGTCATGCCGGGCGCCACGTCGAGCAGGGCGACGACCTCGTGGGCGAGCACCGGATCATGGATCGCGGCGTTAGCGGGCATCACGGACCAGGCGCTCGGCGACATTCTCGGCGCTCCCTTCCAATTCGGCGAGGCCACGATCCCAGGCCACGCGATCCCAGATCTCCAGGCGGTCGCGGACGCCGACGACGACGATCTCGCGGTTGAGGTCGGCGTGCTGCATGAGCGGACCGGGCAGGGCCACGCGGCCCTGCCGATCGAGCTCGGCCTCCACGGCGCCGCCGAACAGGTAGCGCTCCATCTGGCGCCCCTCGCGGGTGAAGGGGTCGAGGCGTGCGATCTGCTGCTCCACGAAGGCATCCCAGCGGTCGCGGGCGTAGATCGCGACGCAGCCGTCGAGCCCGCGCGTGACGAAGAGCCCGTCGGCGAAGGGCTCACGCAGCCGCGAGGGAACCGTCACCCGGTTCTTCTCGTCGAGCTTCTGTGCGTATTCGCCAAGCAGCATGGGGGTCGTTTCGTGGTGGTCGAGGGCCCCAGTGCGGGTCCCCCTCTGTACCAAGTTGCCCCACTCTACCCCACCACGCTCCACCTTGCAACTCGGATCCCCCACACGAACATACGTTCGATTCGGCTTGGCTCTGCGGAATTCGGGCGATCGGCGACGTGATCGGCGACGGACTTTGTGACAGCCGCAAGCGTCGGCTCCCCCACTTCGCCCCACCGCTGATCACGCCGTGCGTGCGAGACGGGAGGGTCAGCGGCGGGCGCTACGCGCCGTACGGGCCGCGCTGGCAGACGGCGGCCGCGCCCCAGCGGGCTGCCACCTCGATCGCCTCGTGCATGCCGAGCCCGCAGCCCAGCCCGTGCGTGAGGCCCGCCGCGAACGTGTCGCCCGCGCCGTAGGTATCGGCCCTGTCGCCCGGCAGCGGCTGACGCTCCCAGAGACCCGAATCGTCGGTGGACAGCCAGCGGCCACCCCGCTCGCCGTCGGTCAGCACGATCGCCTTCGCGTGCGTGCCCAGGATGCGGAAGTCAATCTGCTCGCCACGGTCCGAGAGCGAGCCGATCACGACGTCGGCCTTGACGCCGCTCTCGATCAGGGCGCTCAGCTGACGTGCCGAGCAGACGAGGATCGGCGAGCGCCGCGCCTCGACGATCGCGGAGGGCTCCCCGCAGGTCGCGTAGACCGCCGCGCAGCTCTCGAGATCGGACCAGCCGAGCTCGTCGTCGGCCCGCGGGTAGGCATTCGGCTGCGAGACGATGATCGTGCGATCTCCGCTCTCATCCAGGATCGTCATCGCCCGCGCCTGGCGGCCACCACGGACGCCCACGCGCAGGTCGACCTTCTCCTCGGCCATGCGCATGCGCGTGGCCGCCCCCTCCGTGTCCTTGGCGAGCGCCGTGCAGAAGACCACCTTGGCGCCGGCCCGCGCGAGCGCGATCGCAACCACAGCGCCGCCGCCTGCCGGCTCCTCGAATGGTTCGCGGAAGTGGATGATCTCGCCCGCCACGGGCGGTGCGTCGGCATAGCCGAAGAGCACCCACTCGACGTGCCCGACAACCCCGATTCGAGGACTGGCGGGGCTCATGCGCTGCTAGTGGTCGAGACCGTGGGCGCGCACGACGGCGTACAGGCGATCGACGTGGTCGTCCCACTCGACGCCCGGCTCCCAGTTCGGGCAGTCAACGCCGCCCGTCTCGAGCAGATCGACGAGCTGCGCGATGAGCTGCTTCTCGAAGATGATGCTGGCGGCCTCGATGGCCTCGTCGCGCGTGGGCGCGGAGGCTTCGATCGGCTCGCGGAAGCCCGCACCGGCGGGCCGTACGAGGGCGAGCCAGCCCGACGGCCGTTCCGGCTGCAGCAGCACGATGAAGCCGTACCTGCGCGCCCGGGTCTTGAGGTCGTTGGCGGGGTTCTTGATGTTCACGGCCGAAACCCTAACGCACGCGGGCGCGATGCCCATCGAGCGCGCGGTCGAGATAGAGGGCGGCAGAGACGAGCGACAGGTGGGTGAAGGCCTGCGGGAAGTTGCCGAGCGCCTCGCCGGATGGCCCGATCTCCTCGGAGTAGAGCCCCAGATGGTTGGCGTACGTGTGCATCTTCTCGAAGGCCAGGCGCGCCTCCTCGAGGTTGCCGGCACGGGCCAGCGCCTCGACCCACCAGAAGGAGCAGATCGAGAAGGTGCCCTCCTCCCCGCTCAGGCCGTCGTCGGCGGCGAGCGACGGGTTGTACCGGTAGACGAGCGAGTCGGTCACGAGTTCCTCGCGGATCGCGTCCAGCGTGGACGTCATCAGCGGATCGTTGGGCGAGACGAAGTGCCCCATCACCATCATCAGCGTCGAGGCGTCAAGCACGTCGCCGTCGAGCACCTGCACGAAGGCCTGCCGATCCTTCGAGAAGCCCCGGGTCATGATCTGCTCGAAGATGGCGTCGCGCGTCTCGCGCCAGGCGATGCGCGGGCAGGGGAAGCCGCGCGTCTGGGCGATGCGCAGCGCGCGGTCGAAGGCGATCCAGCTCATCAGGCGCGAGTACGTGAAGTGCTGCTGCCCGCCGCGGACCTCCCAGATGCCCTCGTCCTTGGAGTCCCAGTTGACCATCAGCCAGTCGAGCAGCTCGACGACGACCTTCCACAGCTCGTAATCGATCGGCTCGCCACGCTTGTCGTACAGGTAGATGCTGTTGATCAGCTCGCCGTAGATGTCGAGCTGGAGCTGGCCGGCCGCGCCATTGCCAACGCGTACGGGGCTCGAGCGGCGGTAGCCCTCGAGCGTCGGCACCTCGAACTCCTCGAGCTCGTGGCGGCCGTCGATGCCGTACATGATCTGCAGCGGCCCCGCGTTCGAGGAGTGTTGCTCGAGGGCTCGCGCCTTCAGGAACGCCATGAAGTCGCGCGCCTCCTCGGTGAACCCGAGCTTGAGGAACGCGTAGAGCGTGAAGGATGCGTCGCGGATCCACGTGTAGCGGTAGTCCCAGTTGCGCTCGCCGCCGATGCTCTCGGGCAGCGAGGTGGTCGGTGCGGCGACGATGGCACCGGTCGGGCGATAGCAGAGCAGCTTCAGCACGAGCGCGGAGCGACGCACCGTCTCGCGCCAGCGGCCGCGGTAGGTGCACTGGTTGAGCCAGCGGCGCCAGTAGTCGACGGTGTCGGTGAAGAGGTGCTGGCAGACCTCCTCCGGGAAGGGCCGCGCGGAGTGCCCCTCGTCGGGGATGCGCTCGAGGACGAAGGTGCGACGGTCGCCCGGCTCGAGCGTGAAGTACGCGTGCACGCCGCCCTGATCCTCGGTCAGCTCGATGGGCGAGTCGAGGGCCAGCTTGAGGTCGTCGGTCTCGAACACGGCGCCGTGCGAGTCGATGTGCAGCGTGTGCTCGGTGCGGCCGTAGTTGAAGCGCGGCGTGCAGTTGAGCCGGAAGTGCATGTGGCCGCGGACGCACTGGACCATGCGGACGATGCGGTGCCGGTCCTCCTCGACCTCGCCGACGGGCATGAAGTCGATGACCTCGCCGACCCCCTGATCCGACAGGAAGCGCGTGATCAGGACGTTCGTATCCGGCAGGTAGAGCTGCTTGGTGCGGATCTCCTCGTCGACCGGGCTGATCTGGAAGGAGCCGCCCTTCTCGCTGTCGAGGATCGCGCCGAAGACGCTCGGCGAATCGAAGCGCGGACAGCAGTACCAGTCGATCGAACCGTTCTGCGTGACCAGGGCGACCGAGTGCAGGTCGCCGATGATCCCGTGATCCTCGATGGGCGCGTACTGCGTCACGTGTTCCTCCGCCCGTTCATCGCACGGAGTGTACGCGTCCGCTCAGGCAGAGTGGGCAGCGAGATTGAGCGTCGAGGCCAGGCGGTCCTTCGGCATCATGCCGACCGCGCGCTCCACGAGCTCGCCGTTCTTGAACAGCGCGATCATCGGAATCGACATCACACCGAACTGGCCGGCGAGGCCGGGCTCGGCGTCGACGTCGACCTTGCCAACCTTGACCTTGCCGGCGTAGTCACCTGCGAGCTCGTCGATGATCGGCCCGAGGGCCTTGCAGGGGCCGCACCACTCCGCCCAGAAGTCGATCAGGACCGGGATGTCGGACTCGACGACCTCGCCCTGCCAGTTGGTGCTGTTGATCTCGACTGCGTTGCTCATGGGGTGCTCCTCTGAAAGCCGGTGCGACTGCGTGGACGGAGTATGCCGGGCGCGTCGCCCGTCCACCTTTGTAGACGAACGACGCGCCGCTGGCATTCCCGTCTTACGTGTGGATGCTCTCGATGACGTACTTGCCGGTCACCGAGACGCCGAGGATGGCGACCGGGACGTTCGGGCGGTTGCCCGTCTTCGGGGCGATCGTGATCGGACCCGTGGCGCCTGCGAAGTTCGTCGTGTGCAGGATCCGCTGGCTGAACGCGTCACGGTCGATGGTGCCGGCCTTGACGACGGCGTTGGCCCAGAGGCGCACGGAGTCGTACGCGTAGATGCCCCACGTGCCGGGCGCCTTGCCGAACTGCGCGTTGTAGTTCTTCACGTACGCACGGCTGACCGCGTTGCCGAACTGCCCCGGCGTCGGCGAGCCGCTGAAGGTGCAGCGGTGCGCGGCCGGGATGCCCGCGGCGGTGATGAAGCCGGGGTCCTGGTTGGCGAGCCCCATGAAGCAGCGGGCGTCGTTGCCCTGCTTGGCCTGGGCGGCGAGCGCCTGGGCGATCAGGGCGCCCTGGGGGAAGTACGTGGACACGTAGACCGTGTCGGGGTTGTTCGTCAGCGCCTGGGCGACGACGGCGGAGAAGTCGGTCGCGGTCGGGTCGATCTCGATCTTGGTGACGAGGACGCCCTTCTTGTCGAGCGCCTTGAACATGCGATCGGCCATGCCCTTGGTGTACGTCGAGGGATCCCAGAGGATCGCGACCTTGCCGACCTTGTTCGCAACCATCCAGTCGACCTCGGCCGGGGAGATCTGCGAGTTCTTCGGCTGCACCGTGGCGCCGATGCCCGACGTGTCGTCCGTCGAGGTCAGCTGCACCGGGAAGACGCCGCCCTTGATGTACAGGGGCAGGTTCTTGACGCCGACGGACGAGTTGAACGGTCCGATCACGGCCGAGGGGTGCTTGGCGATGAGGGTCTTCGCGACGGTCATGCCGGTCGCGGCGTCGGCCTTGTCGTTGCCCGCGATCAGCTGGACCTTCATGCCCAGCAGGCCGCCGGCCTGGTTGAGCTCGCGGACGGCGAGCTTCGTGCCGCGCAGCATGTCGTTGCCGTTCGAGGCCTGCTCGCCCGTCAGCGGCCCTTCGAAGGCGAGGAGAACGGTGCCCTGCGTGGCAGCCGACGCCAGCGGCGCGGCGACGGCGAGGGCCATCAGAGATGCGAGCAGAATGAGCAGACGACGATGCACAGGGTTGCCTCCGGGGCGTTGTTGGTCGAGAGGGTACTCATTCAATCATCGCGACACGACTGCCGCCTGCCGGGCCATCCCCTGGCCCGCCGCACGAGCCGTGGCGCATGCTCCGGCAGCGACCGCCGCTCACCCACCCGGCAGGGCAGCGCCGGGTCTCCCGAACCCGCCGATATCCGGGTTCAGCCGCCAGTGCGCGTACGTGCGACGGGTGACGGCGTCGCCGGCGTTGCCCTCGATGGTCTCCAGATCGTCGCCGCGGGTCCGCACCACGATGCCCACGTGCCCGTGGGCGAACCACACGACATCGCCCGGCTGGGGATCGGCGACGAGACGCTCGCGGAAGGCCGCACGGGCCACGAACCAGGTCCGCACGTCGCCGGTCCAGGCCAGACGCCAGCCAGAGGATGCGCCGCCGGAGAACGGGTGGCCCGCCGCCTGCAGCACCCACGAGACGAAATCCGCGCACCACGCCTCCGCGTTGCCATCGGTGAAGACATCGACTCCGGGGCCACCATTCGAGCCCGGCGGCGCCTCGGCAATGCCCGCTCCGGCGAGCTGGGCGGCGATCGCGACGATCGACGCACCGTCGATCGTCGGCAGCGCCAGCGCGCCGATCAGCGGTGGTACGGGTGCGGTGGCCGCCGTCGCGCCCGCCGTCGCGATCGCGTTGAGCGAGCGCTCCACGGCGGCGCGGCGAGCGGAAGCGCCCTGCGCGCCGGCCACGATGATGCCGGCGAGGGCAGCCGCCACGACCAGCACGGCCAGCCACTCCACGGTCGCCTGCCCCCGTCGGGTGATCACGCGAGCACCGAGCCGGCGACGTCCCGGAGGATCAGCACCTGCCCGCCGACCACGATCAGCAGCGAGGCGGGCGCGAGCAGCGCTCCGACCACCAGCAGCATCTTCGGTGCCGCGGCCGCTGCACGCTCGCGGGCGGCGATTCGCGCCCGCGCCCGCGCGTCTGCGGCGAGGAGTCGCAGCGAGGGTGCGATCGGGACGCCGAGCTCCTCGCTCTGGCGCAGCAGCGACCCCAGCGGGCGCAGCACTGGGTCGACGGCGCACAGGCGCGCGCCGAGGCCGGTGTGTGCGCCGTGCGCCACGGCGTCGAGCAGCACCGACCGCAGGGGCTCGGCGACGAATTCGGCAACGCGCCCCATGGCGACGTCCGTGGCCGCGCCCCCGTCGACGGTGGAGGCGAGCAGGTCGATGACATCCGGCAGACCGGCGGCCAACGCGTGCCGACGGTCACGCTGCACGGCGCGCCGGCGCCGTCGCGCCAGCCACACGGCGCAGCTCCCAGCCGCCACCGCGAAGACTGCCGCGACCAGGGGGCGCTGCCCGAGTGCCAGGGCGCCGGTGCCCGCCAGCAGCCCGGCAACCACGGCCCTGCAGGCGAGCGTCGCCCACTGCGCGGTCACAGTCCGGCCCTCGCCGCGATGCGTCGCAACAGGAGCATGGCGACCCCCGTCATCGCGCCCGCGATGCCGATCAGCGCCAGTCCCGGTGCCGATCGCAGGAGGACGTCGGCTGAGGCCGGCGCCAGGGCCACCAGCATCAGCAGGGACGCGAGCGGGGCCAGCGGCACGATCCGAGCCGCGATCCGGGCCTGCGCCGTGGCAGCACGGGCCTCGAGCTGGAGCCGCTCGCGATCGGCGAGACCCTCGGCGATCCCGTTGAGCGACGCGACCAGGTCGCCGCCGAGCTCCTGATGCAGCTCGATCGCACCGACGAGCATGGCGCCGCCCGCCAGCGACTCCAGCGGCTGCAGCGAGGCCCGGGTCGGATGACCCGCACGGAGCTCGGCCGCGCACGCGCGCATCGTCTCGGCCAGCGCGCCCTCCATGGCGTCGGCACCGCGCGCCAGCGCATCGACCAGGGGCAGACCGGCGGACACGCCACGAGCCAGCGCCCGAGCGACATCGGGCAGGCCCGTGGCGGGCGTGGGAGCCGCAGTGGCTCGCCTCAACCGTCGCATGGGCGCTCCTCCACCATCCGCCAGCCGCTGCCGCTCCGTTCGACGCGGGCGATCTCTGCCACGCGCCGCGTGCCATCGGCCTCGCGGACGAGGTGGACGACCGCGTGGATCGCCGAGGAGACCTGCTCGCGGATGGCGCTGTGCGGGACGTCGATGCCGCTCATCAGCGCCATCATCTCGAGCCGACGCAGCGCGTCCTCCGGTCCGTTGGCGTGCACCGTGGCCAGCGAGCCGTCATGGCCGGTGTTCATCGCCAGCAGGAGGTCGAGCGCCTCACCGCCGCGCACCTCGCCCACGATCAGGCGGTCCGGTCGCATCCGCAGGGCATTGCGCACGAGCTGCCGCAGGTCGATCGCGCCGCGCCCCTCCACGTTTGGGGGCCGCGATTCGAGGCGGGCGACGTGCCGAGCCTGCACCGCGAGCTCGGCGGCATCCTCGACGGACACGATCCGCTCGGTCGGCGGGATCAGCCCGGTCAGCGCGCTCAGCAGGGTCGTCTTGCCCGTGCCGGTGCCGCCGCTGATGAGGATGTTGCGCCGGGTGGCGATCAGCGCACGGAGCCCGTCCGCCAGGCCGGGCGCAATCGCACCACTGGCGGTCAGATCGAGGAAGGTCAGCGGGGCGATGCCGAAGCGCCGGATGGTGATCAGCGGACCATCGACCGCCAGCGGCGGCAGCACGACGTTGACCCGCGACCCGTCCGGCAGTCGCGCATCGACCAGCGGCGTGGCATCGTCGATGCGCCGCCCGCACGCCGAGACGAGCCGCACCGCGGTCTGGCGCAGCTCGGCCGAATCGCGAAAGCGCACATCGACGGCACGCAGCCGTCCATCGACCTCGATCCAGATGTCGCTCGGCCCGTTGACCACGACCTCGCCGACGGCCGGATCCAGCAGGAGCACGGCGAGCGGGCCGGCGAGCGCCGCGATCCCCGTCATGTGCGGTCTCGCGGCCCGAGCGCGGCCAGGCGCCCCTCGACGAGCACGAGCAGCTGGTCATCCCGCTCGACGTCGACCACGGAGATGTCGCGCCGCACCCGTCCGAGCACCCGCTCGAAGAGCGACGGCGCTGTCGCGCAGTCGACGATGCGACGGTCGTCGACGCCGGCCCGGACCAGCCGGTGCCGGGCTCGCTCGGCCGCGTCGCGCCGGTTCGCATGCCAGACCAGGACGACGATGTCGGCGTCGAGCGCCGGCTCGCAGGACGGGCCGGTGGGGCGACCGGCATCGACGACCACGAGCGAGCAGAGCCGCATCGCGGTCCGCGCGAGCTCGCGCACCGCCCCATCGCGAATCAGCCAGGCGAGCTCCGGGCGCGGACTGACCTCGAAGACCGTGCCGAACGCCGTGCGTCGTGCACCGTGCGTGAACGCGCTCGCGTCGACCTCTGAGACGGCCGCGAGGCCCACATCGCCTGGCCGCAGCGTCAGGCCGAGCAGCTCCCGCGCATCGCCGCCGCTGAGGTCCGCATCGACCAGGCAGGCATCATGCGCGGCGTCCCGCGCGATCGCGATGGCTGCTCGAGTGGTCCCGGCGCCGCCATGCGCCCCCGCGACGCAGACGAGCCGTCCGCGACGCGAGCGCTCGTCCGGCTGCAGCCCGAGCTCGGCTGCCACGGTTCGCACGTCCGGTCTCATGGCGCTGCCTCCCGCGTCGGCAGACGGAGCGACACCGCGGCCCCGCCGCCGCCGTGGCGTCCCAGGCGCAGCGTGCCGCCCAGGCACTCGACGATCCGCCGCGAGCTGGCCAGACCGAGCCCCGCACGCCCCTGCGATGCCCCGCGAAGGAAGGCCGCGGGGCGGAAGCCGGGTGCGAAGCCCGCTCCGTCGTCCTCGACCACGACCTCGACATCCCCGTCGTGCAGCACCGCCCGCAGGCGGATGGCGGTGCCCGGCGGCGTATGCCGGGCGGCGTTCTCGGCCACGTTCGCGACCGCCCGCACCAGCCTCCGATCCGCTCGCGTCCCACGGGCATCGAGGTCTGCCTCCACCAGCACCGCGCACCCGTGTGCCGACCGCACTCGAGCAGCCACGTCCTCGAGGACGTCGGACAGCATCTCGACCGCCTCGTCGTCCTCATCGCGGACGCTCGCCGTGCACACGGTGAGGATGTCGTCCGCAGTCGCTGCGACCCGCGCACACTCCCGTGCGATCGCCGCCCGCGCGGCGACGCGCGCCGCGGGCAGGTCGCTACGCGCCAGGCGGTCGGCGGCGAGGCCAATTCCCGTCAGCGGGCTGCGAAGATCGTGCGCGACCATGCCGATCGTCTCGATCCGCGAGCGGGCCGCCCGCACCTCGTGGCGACGACGGACGAGCCCGGCCCACAGCGCCCAGCCGCACACGGCGAGCGCACCCGTGACGGCGACCAGCAGCACGCGCCGCCGCAGCACCTCGACGAATCCCGCCGTCGAGGGAGCCGGCACCCAGACGACGCGACCCCCGCCGATCGGGGCCACGCCACCGAGCGAGTCCGGAAATGCACCCACCCGGGCGATCCGGACCACCCCGGCGGGCGCGCCGCCGGCGCGCACGACAACCGCAGCCAGCGCAGCCTCGCGGGCCGCCGACTCGGCGGCGGTGCGCCGTGCGGCGAGCGCCGTCGGCTCGATCACGAGGTACTGCACCGCAATCGCCAGGGTGGCGAGGGCGGCCGTCGCGGCGACGATCGTGCGCAGGTGCCCGCGGGTCACTGGATGACCGTCCGGAGCGAGTAGCCGACGCTCCAGTTGTTGATGACCCACGGACCCTCCGAGACGGTCAGCAGACGACGACGCAGCCGAGAGGCGTGGGAGTCGAGCGTGCGGGTGCCCGCATTGCGGTAGCCCCAGATCCGCTCCATCAGATCCTCCTTCATGTGCACCTTGCGCGGATCGCGGGCGAGAGCCGCCAGCAGCTCGAACTCCTTCGCCGGCAGGTGCAGGAGCGCACCATCGTTCGTGATCGAACGGGCCGCAAGATCGATCGTGAGGGGTCCGACCGTCAGCACGGAGCCGACGCGCCCGCGGATGCGGGCCTCCAGGGCCGCCGTTCGGAGCAGGAGCTCCGGATAGTTGAACGGCTTCACCATGTAGTCGTCGACGCCGCGCTCGAACGCACGCACCCGGTCCTGGTCCGTGGCGCGCCCGCTGACCATGATCACGCCGACGTCCGGCGAGCCGGCCTCGCCGCCGCGGATCATGCGGACGACGTCGAGGCCCGAGCCGTCGGGCAGCGTGACGTCGATCAGGGCGATCTCGGCCGTGCCGCGACGGAGCGCCGCGACGGCCTCCGTCACCGAGGTCGCAATCGTGACGGCGTGGCCGTCCTCCCGCAGGTTGTCCACGAGGAACTCGGCGACGGTCTCGTCGTCTTCGATGATCAGCAGCTGCGCGCACATGGCGTGCTCCTTCCGGAGATGTGGTCGATTCCGTCGGTTGATCCGGCGGAGGGCGGCACGGTAGGCACGTCCGGCGGGAACCCGCAACCGGGATTTGCAGTTCGGTGAGCGGTGCCGCCGTTTCCGAGGGGCGCGTGTGGAGATTCGGGCGCCATGGGTCCCCCGTCGTGATCGACTTGCGCACGGACGCGCACGCGGCGACCAGGCGCAAGCCCCCGCCCGAGCGCACTGCCGGCGGCCACCTCGAGCTGATGGCGGCCGCGCCGGTGCCAGCGGAACCGCCACGGCCTCACCCCCTCGGCCACGGCCACCACGACCAGCTCGCGATCGAGGAACACGATGTCGATCGCGAAGCGCATGCCGACCGTGTGGATGCAGTGCAGCGGGTCGGACAGGAGCAGCCCCGCCGCAGGGGCGAGCGCATCGCGTCCAAGCAGCCCGCGGGCCGCACGCGGGCCGAAGGAGCCTGCGACGTCGAGCTCCGGGACCACGACGGCGCCCGTTTCCACATCGAAGAGTTGGAACATGGCGCGAGCGTGCACCGGATGGGCGCGAGATGCTCGCACAGGGTGAGCGCGGAGACGGGCGCGATGCGCGCGCAGTACGTCGGAGTCGTGCGCACTCGGGTTCCAACGATCCCCCTCCGCTACGCTCCGCGCATGCTCTGCGAGGACTTCCACTCCGGCGACGACGTGACCCTCGGGTTCCTCGGCCGCACCTACTCGTTCGCCCGCCGCGACTTCGAGCAGCGCGTGCTGCGCGCCGCCGTCGACCTCGACCTCGTGGCCAAGCCGGTCAGCCGGGGTGAGCGCGACGACCTCGTCGCCGCTGC
>CANJXE010000010.1 GCA_947478745.1 Actinomycetota bacterium | reverse complement strand
GTGATCGTGAACTGGCAGTTGAAGTACGTCCAGTTGGCGACGGCCATGACGATCCCGGGGGCATTCATGGCCCACTGCTGCACGTTGTGCTCCACGTCGATGCCGAGCACCTGCTGCGCGCGGACGACGTCGAGGGCGTTGCGCACTGCGACGTAGCGATCGGGCTGCGCGAGCGTGCGAGAGGCCTCGTAGGCAACGTAGAACGACCAGAAGATGGCGAACTGCAGCCAGAAGTCGCGCCAACCGCGCGGCAGATGGCGGCCGATCCAATTGACGGCCCGTCGAGCCGGATTCATGTGCGCATCACCCACTCGGCCAATCGTACTCCGGGTGCGGCAACGCCGCCATGCGGCAGTGGACTAGCCGCCGATCTGGCTCATCGACTTCGTGCTGTGCACGAAGCCGGGCTCGCCGATCTCGTGCTTCATGCGCTTGTTGAGCACGGCGGCGCGGATGATCTGCTCGAGCTCGAGGTCGCTGGCACCGGACCGCAGCGGTGTGCGGAGGTCGGTCTCCTCGTTGGCGAAGAGGCAGGTGCGCAGCGCGCCCTCGGCGGTGATGCGGATGCGATCGCACGACGAGCAGAACGGCTCGGAGACGGGATTGATGAAGCCCATCTCGCCCGTGCCGTCGGCAAAGCCCCAGCGCTCGGCGGTCGAGGACGCCGGTGCGTCGAGGCGCACGAGCGGATAGACGGTCTCGATCATCGCGCGGATCTCGGCACCCGTCAGGACGTCGGCCTTCTTCCACGTGCGGTCGGCGTCGAGCGGCATGAACTCGATGAAGCGCACCACGTACGGCTTGCGACGGGCGAGCTCGGCGAAGGCGATGACCTCCTGCTCGGTGAACCCGCGCATCGCGACGGCGTTGACCTTGATCGGCCGCAGCTCGGGATAGCGCTCTGCCTCCTCGAGGCCCTCGAGCACGCGGTCGAGCATGTCGCGACGCGTGATCTCGGCGAAGCGCGAGTGGTCGAGGCTGTCGAGCGAGACGTTGATGCGGCGCAGGCCGGCATCCACGAGCGGGCCGGCGAGCGTGCGCAGCGCAATGCCGTTGGTGGTCAGCGCGAGATCGGTCAGTCCGGGCACCTTGACGAGGCGCTCGACCAGGTCGGGGACGTCACGACGGACGAGCGGCTCGCCGCCGGTGAGGCGCACGTGGAAGACGCCCATCGCGGCGAGGATCGTGGCCAGACGCTCGATCTCCTCGAACGTCAGCACCTCGGTGCGTTGGAGCCACTGGAGCCCCTCTGCCGGCATGCAGTACTTGCAGCGGAAGTTGCAGCGGTCGGTGACGGACACGCGAACGCTCTCGATGCGGCGGTCGAAGGAATCGACGAGTGGTGGGCGCATGACGGAAGTGTAGTGCCGGATCGGGTCAGCCGCTGGCCAGCGGGATGCGCTCGACGTACCGCAGGTCGCGTGCCGGATGGCCGTCGGCGGGGAAGCCCGCGATCCAGATCGCGTCGATGCGCGTCGTGATGGTGGTGTGCTCGGCCTCGTCGCGGATCGCCTCGCGGGCGGTGGCGTACGACGCAGGGTCCTCGCCGTAGGCGAGGGTGAGGTGCGGAATGAACGCGTGGCGATGGCAGTCCTCATCGCAGGTGCAGAGCACGTTGCGCAGCTCGTGAAGCGACTCGGCGCCGTCGGCAACCGCCAGCCAGGCGACGGGGCGCGCAGCGGAGGGGAACTCGTCGAAGCCTGCGCAGCGGAGGTCGAACGCCGGCAATCGGCCGACGTCCTCGCGGACTCGGTCGGCCAGGGTCGTGGCATCCTCCGGGCCGCGCAGCGGTGCGTAGAAGAGCGTGACGTGGCCGGTGTCGGGAGTCTGCGAGCGGACGTGCTCGCCGTCGACGCGCGTGCCGATCGTCGTCAGGAGGTCGCGGGCAGCATCGACGCGCACGACCGCGCCCCAGTACCAGAGCGCGCTCGGCACGCTAGTGGCGTGTCTCGCCGCCGGGGCCGTCGGTGAACGGATCCCATTCGAGCGTCGAATCGGGCTGCGCGGGTGGCCGCACGCCATCCATCGTGTCATCGTCATCGCCGATCTCGGGACGCTCCGGCGGCGCGGGGAAGAGCTCATCGGAGATCTCCGACTCGTCCAAGGGCTCCTCGACCAGGCCGCTCGGCGCGGGCTGGTCGAGCTCCTCGAAGCTCGTCTCCCCGGCGGCCACGGGCTGCATCGGGATTGCCGACGGGTGCGCGGCTCCGGTGGGCGGCACCGGCTCCGCGGGCGGCGCCTCGTACGAGGGCTCCTCCCACGCGGCCTCGTCGGCCGTTGCCTCGGGGGCGATGGGCTGGGCGGTCGGTGCCTCGATCGGCGGCATGAACGGATCGTCGGCGCCCTCGAACACGGCGTCGTTCTCGGGATCCCAGGCGCGGGTCGACTCCTCGTGGTGGGGACCCTCCTCGCCGGGCATCGCGAGCTCGCCGTCGCTCGTCTCGGCAGCAGTCGCAGCGCCCGTCGCGTCGACTCCGTCGGCCGGGTAGGAGACGAGCGGCTGCTCGCCATCGGGCTCGTCGGCGTCCTCGTCGCGTTCGGGACCGTCGATGCCCCAGATCTGCTCGCCGCCGTACTCGAGGCCCGGCAGGTCGTCGGCGCTCCAGCCGTAGGCGCCGTACCAGGACGGCGCGGTCGGCCACGGGACCATGCGCGAGCCGACGTGGACGAGCGAGACGGTCGGTGCGTCGCCGCGCTCGAGGGCGAGGCGGTTCTCGGGGCTCACGTAGACGGTCGCGACGGTGCCGTCGGGCTTGCGCAGCTCGATCGGCTCGGTGCCGAGGCCGTGCTCGTGGGAGAAGAAGCAGAGTCCCGGGAACCCGCGCATGATCGGCGTCGGCGGGGCGTGATCCGACATCCGGTGCTCGACCCAGAGGATCTCCCACTCGACGGCGTCCAGCTCGCTGGCGACGATTCGCAGCTCGCGCGGCGAGGCCAGCGCGGGCAGCGTGCGGCGCAGGGCCAGCAGGCGTGCACCAGCCGTCTGGAGGTGGTCTGCCGCCTCGGGGTCCTCGGTGCCGCCCGAGGTCTCGCCGGTCAGGGCCGCATGGCGGGCCGCCAGGCTCTCGAGGCGGTCGATGTGGAACTCCCGTGCCGTCCAGACCGAGCCGCCGCGGCGGCGCTTGCGCTGCTCGTTCGAGCGAGCGCGGATGCGCAGCACGACGAGGCCGATGCCGACCAGCAGGAGGATCAGGATCACCCATTGCCAGGCGGGCGTACCGCCGCCCCCGCTGCTGCTGCCGCCACCAGCGGGGTTGATGTTCGGCTTGGTGACGGCCTGCGTGTAGCTTGTCAGCGCTCCGGTCGGGTCCGTGGCGGCGACCTTGCCCGTATCGGCCACGGCCTTCTGGATGCGCTCGGCCGGATACGAGAGCGACGCGCCGCCGAGCTTGCCGCCGACGACGACGCCGACGGTTGCCTTCGGGGCGGTCGGCTGGAGCGCCAGCGTCAGCAGCCGGGCAGAGCCCTTGGCGTTGGCGGCCCCGGCCAGCGGCTTGCGCAGGACGACGAGGTAGAACGACGGGTTCGCGGCGGCGACCGCGGTGAGCGCGGTGAGGTCGGGCTTCGGCGTGGAGCCCGGCTGGACGTAGGCGTGCTTGGCCTTGAGGGCGGTGGCCACCTGAGCGGCGCTGAGTCGGCCGGCGGCCTGGGCGGAACCCGCGACGAGCAGTGCGATGAAGAGGGCTGCTGCGAGGATCGGGACAATGCGACGCATGGGGTGATGCTACTCCCTTGGTCGGCATCTGTGGCTCGCACTGCAACGGGACGATGTAAATCCTTACAAAAAGAAAACTTGATACTGAGGCACTGAGATTGTAGGATGGTCATACGCGCCGCTCCTGTCGGCGCCTGCAGTTCCGTTTCATCCCCTCATCCCCTCACGGAGGCTTATCCCACATGGGTCGCGTCATCGGCATCGATCTCGGTACCACCAATTCCTGCATGGCAGTTCTCGAGGGCGGCGAGCCCTCGGTCATTGAGAACACGGAGGGCGGGCGCACCACGCCGTCCGTCGTCGCGTTCAGCAAGGACGGCCAGCGCCTCGTCGGCACCCCGGCCAAGCGCCAGGCCGTCACCAATCCGGAGAACACCATCTTCTCGATCAAGCGCTTCATGGGACGCAAGTCCGATGAGGTCTCCGAGGAGATGACGATGATCCCGTACTCGGTGATCGCCGGCCAGAATGGCGACGCCCGCGTCAAGGCGGGGGACAGCGAGTACTCCCCCGAGGAGATCTCGGCGATGACCCTCGGCAAGCTCAAGGCCGACGCCGAGGCCAAGCTCGGCGAGCCCGTCACGGACGCCGTCATCACCGTTCCCGCCTACTTCAACGACGCGCAGCGTCAGGCGACCAAGGACGCCGGCCGCATCGCCGGACTCAACGTCCTGCGCATCATCAACGAGCCGACGGCGGCCGCGCTGGCCTACGGCATCGAGAAGGAGGGCGAGCAGAAGGTGCTCGTCTTCGACCTCGGCGGCGGCACGTTCGACGTCTCCGTCCTCGAGCTCGCCGACGGCGTGTTCGAGGTCAAGGCCACGGCGGGCGACAACCACCTTGGCGGCGACAACTTCGACAAGGCGATCGTCGACTGGATGGTCGCCGAGTTCAAGAAGGAGCAGGGCATCGACCTGTCACAGGACAAGCTCGCCCTGCAGCGCCTGTACGAGGCCGCCGAGAAGGCGAAGATCGAGCTCAGCTCCACGCAGTCCACGCAGATCAACCTGCCGTTCGTGACGGCCGACGCCTCCGGGCCGAAGCACCTCGACATGGCGATGACGCGCTCGAAGCTGACGGAGCTCGTCGGCGATCTCGTCGAGCGCACCGTCGGACCGACCAAGCAGGCACTCGCCGACGCGGGCCTGAAGGCCTCTGAGATCGACGACGTGATCCTCGTCGGCGGCATGACGCGCATGCCCGCCGTGCAGGACAAGGTCAAGGAGATCACGCAGAAGGAGCCGCACCGCGGCGTCAACCCGGACGAGGTCGTCGCCATCGGCGCCGCCATCCAGGCCGGCGTCCTGCGCGGCGACGTCAAGGACGTCCTCCTGCTCGACGTCACCCCGCTCTCCCTGGGCATCGAGACCAAGGGCGGCGTGATGACGAAGCTGATCGAGCGCAACACCACGATCCCGACCCGCAAGTCCGAGGTCTTCTCGACCGCGGAGGATGGCCAGACGAGCGTCGAGATCCACGTGCTCCAGGGCGAGCGCGAGATCGCGACCTACAACAAGACGCTCGGCAAGTTCCAGCTCGTCGGCATCCCGACGGCACCGCGCGGCATGCCGCAGGTCGAGGTCACCTTCGACATCGACGCCAACGGCATCCTCAACGTGTCCGCGACCGACAAGGGCACCGGCCAGATGCAGCAGGTCCGCATCGAGGGCGGCTCGGGCCTGAGCGAGGACGAGATCCAGCAGATGGTCAAGGACGCCGAGTCCAACGCCGACGCCGACAAGAACGCCAAGGATCTCGTCGAGGCCAAGAACACGGCGGAGCAGATGCTGTACCAGACGGAGAAGACCGTCGCCGAGCACGGCGACAAGGTCGACGCCGCCGTCAAGGAGCAGATCGAGGCCGCCGCCGGCGAGCTGCGCACCGCGCTCGAGGGCACCGACCCCGACGCGATCCGCCAGAAGGCGACCGCGCTGCAGGAGGCGTCGTACGCCCTCGCCGAGCAGGTCTACAAGGAGGCTCAGCAGTCCGCCCCCACGGGTGACGGCGCAGCCTCCGGTGCGGGCCAGGACGAGCCCGACGAGGAGATCATCGAAGACGCCGAGGTCGTCGATCCGGACGCGACGGCACGCTCGTGACCGATCACGAGCAGCAGGAGCAGGCCCTCCCCGCCGATGGCGGGGAGGAGGCTGCCACCCCCGACGGCGCCGAGGCGCCCGTGGTGGAGGAGGAGCTCGACCCCGTCGTCCGGGCCGAGCGCGAGCGCGACGACTACCTCGATCAGCTGCGGCGCATGGCTGCCGAGTTCGACAACTACAAGAAGCGCATGGCGCGCGAGCACGAGGAGCTGCGCGTGCGCGCCGCCGAGCGGCTGCTGAGCGACCTGCTGCCCGTCTTCGACGACCTCGAACGGGCCCTGGCCGCGTTCGAGACCGCGGAGAAGGAGGCGATCGCCGACGGCATCTCGCTCGTCCACCGCGCGCTGTGGACGCTGCTCGAGCGCGAGGGCGTCAGCGAGCTCGACCCGTCGGGCGACCTGTTCGATCCGCACCACCACGAAGCACTGCTGTCCCAGCCGGCCGACGCGCCGGAGGGGACGATTCTCGAGGTCATCCAGAAGGGCTTCCTGCTGGGCGACCGCGTCCTGCGCCCGGCCCGCGTGATCGTCGCCGGAGGTGCGTCCTGAGCGAGCACGCCGTGACGTTCGAGGCCGCTCCGCTGGGCGGCTCCGAGAAGTTCGTCACCACCGTCTTCTGGGGCGTCGTCGGGCTGGCCTGGGTCGGCAGCGGCGTCGGTGCCTCCCGCGGTGACGGCCTGCAGGCCGTGGTGATGCTGATCGCCGCGCTGCTGCTCGGTGGACTCGCGCTGTGGCTGCGCTACACGCAGCCGATGGGCTACCGCGTGGAGCGCGACGGCCTCGTGATCGTGCGCCGTGTCGGCTCCACGCACATCCCCGGCAGCGTCGAGCGCCACGTCGGCAAGGCCACGCTCGGCCTGCGTCTCGGCTCCGGCGGCGTCTACGGCTATCGCGGACGCTTCCGCATCGCCGCCGGCGGCTGGGCGAGCGCCTTCGTCACGGACGTCAAGCGGACCTCGCTGATCACCGTCGGCGGGCGCAGCGTCGTCGTCTCGCCGCTCGACCCCGCGGCGCTCGTGCAGGAGGTGGCGCATGCGTGACCTCTACGAGGTGCTCGGCATCAGCCGTGGCGCGAGCGCCGACGAGATCAAGAAGGCGTACCGCAAGCTCGCCCGCCAGCACCATCCCGATGCGAACCCCGACGACCCCAAGGCCGAGGAGCGCTTCAAGGAGATCTCGGCGGCCTACGACACCCTCTCCGACGTCGACAAGCGCAAGGCCTACGACCAGTTCGGCGCCTCGGGTGGCATGGGCACGCAGGGCTTCGATCCCAACGCGTTCCGCGACTTCGCCCAGGACCGCGGCTTCGATATCTCCGACCTCTTCGGCGACCTCTTCGGTCGTCGGCGCGGCGGTGGGGGAGCCTCTCGCGGCCGCCCCCAGCCACGCCGCGGCGTCGATCTGGAGACTCGCGTCACGCTGTCGTTCGATGACGCGCTCCGCGGCGCCCGGGTGACCGTCCCGGTCGACAAGGACGTCACCTGCTCCGACTGCGGCGGCTCCGGCGCGGCACCGGGCACCTCGCGGTCGTCCTGCCCCGACTGCGGCGGCACGGGCGAGCGCCAGGTCAACCAGGGCTTCTTCGCGATCAGCGAGCCATGCCTGCGCTGCGGCGGCCACGGCAGCATCGTGGAGACGCCGTGCACCACCTGCCGTGGCGCCGGCAAGACGCGTCGCACCAAGCGCTACACCGTCAAGATCCCCGCCGGCATCAGCGACGGCGCCCGCATCCGCGTCCGCGGCAAGGGCCTCGACGGCGAGTACGACGGCCCGCCCGGCGACCTCTGGGTCGTCGTCCAGGTGCTGCCGTCCGAGCGCTTCGCGCGGCGGGGCAAGGACGTCATCATCGACGTGCCGGTGACGTTCCCCGAGGCGGCTCTCGGCGCGGAGATCGACGTGCCCACGCCGCTCGGCGACAAGGTGCGCGTCAAGGTCCCGGCCGGCTCGGCCGACGGCAAGATGCTGCGCGTGCGGGGCATGGGCTCGCCGTCCGAGAAGGGCGATGCCGGCTCGCTGCTGGTGCGCCTCAAGCTGATCGTGCCCGACACCCTCTCCACGCAGCAGACCGAGGCGCTCGAGAAGTTCGCGGCGCTCGACGGCGGCCGCGATCCGCGGGCGGAGCTGTTCGCATGAACGAGGACACCCCCAAGTACATGATCGGCGTCGCCGCCGAGCTGGTGGGGATGCACCCGCAGACGCTCCGGCTGTACGAGACCCGCGGGCTCGTGCGCCCCCGCCGCACGTCGGGCGGCACGCGCCTCTACTCCGATGCCGAGCTCAAGCGGCTGCGCCGCATCACCGAGCTCGCCTCTGGTCTCGGCCTGTCGCTGCAGGGCGTCGAGCACGTCCTGCGCCTCGAGGATCGCGTCATCCAGCTCGAGCACCAGGTCGAGGACCTCGGCGCCGCCCTCGACGAGGCCGCGCGCGTCATGCAGTCCGAGGTGGACAGCGTCCACCGCTCCTACAAGCGGGAGATCGTCCCCTACCAGCCGCCGCCGGGCGCGGAGCTCGTCATCCGCCGCCGCCGGCTGCACTGACCCCTTGCCGTCATCCCCATCATCCCGACCAGAAGAGAACCACCATGGATCCGAACAAGCTGACCGTGAAGGCGCAGGAGGCACTCGCCACCGCCGCCGAGCGTGCCCGCATCACGGGCAACCCCGAACTGACCCCGCTCCACCTGCTCGCCGGTCTCCTGGCCGAGCAGGGCTCCGTCGCCGAATCGCTGCTGCGCGGCATCGGCGCCGACGTCGAGGCGCTCCGCCGCGATACCGACGATGCCCTCGGCAAGCTGCCGAGCATGAAGGGCGCGGCCACGTCGCCGCAGGCCTCGCTCGCGCTTCGCGAGACGCTCGATCGTGCGCTCGCCGAATCCAAGGAGATGGGCGACGACTACGTCGCCTCCGAGCACGTGCTGATCGCGCTCGCCGAGAGCTCCGGCCCAGCCAAGGACGTCCTGCGTCGTGAGAACGTCACCAAGAAGGGCCTGCTCGAGGCGCTCAAGAGCCTCCGCGGCGGCCAGCGCGTGACCGACCCCAACGCCGAGGATCTCTACGGCGCCCTCGAGAAGTACGCGCGCGACCTGACCGCCGCCGCCGAGGCCGGCAAGGTCGATCCGGTGATCGGCCGCGACGACGAGATCCGCCGCGTCGTCCAGGTGCTGTCGCGCCGCACGAAGAACAATCCCGTCCTGATCGGCGAGCCGGGTGTCGGCAAGACCGCGATCGCCGAGGGCCTGGCCCAGCGCATCGTGGCGGGCGACGTCCCCGAGAGCCTGCGCGGTCGCCGCATCTACGCCCTCGACATGGGCGCGTTGCTGGCCGGCGCGAAGTTCCGCGGCGAGTTCGAGGAGCGCCTCAAGGCGCTGCTCGGCGAGGTCACGGCAGCCGAGGGCCAGGTCGTGCTGTTCATCGACGAGCTCCACACGATCATCGGCGCCGGCGCGGCGGAGGGAGCGGTCGACGCCGCCAACCTCCTCAAGCCGATGCTGGCCCGCGGCGAGCTTCGCGCGATCGGAGCGACGACGCTCGACGAGTACCGCAAGCACGTGGAGAAGGACGCCGCCCTGGCGCGCCGCTTCCAGCCCGTGCTCGTCGGCGAGCCCAACGTCGAGGACGCGATCGGGATCCTGCGCGGCCTCAAGGAGCGCTACGAGGTGCACCACGGCGTCCGCATCCAGGACAGCGCGATCATCGCGGCCGCCATGCTGTCGGACCGCTACATCGCCGACCGCTTCCTTCCCGACAAGGCGATCGACCTGATCGACGAGGCGGCCAGCCGCCTGCGCATCGAGATCGACTCGCGGCCGACCGAGCTCGACGAGATCGAGCGCCGCATCATGCGCATCGAGATCGAGGACGCCGCGCTGTCGAAGGAGACCGACGTCGCGTCGGCAGAGCGCCGAGCGGCCCTTGCCAACGAGCTCGAGACGCTGACGGCCGAGGCCGGCGTCATGCGCGACAAGTGGCAGCTCGAGAAGCGGCACATCGACGCCATCCGTCGCCTCAAGGGCATGATCGAGGACGTCAAGACCGAGGCCGAGCGCGCCGAGCGCGACGCCGACCTCCAGCGCGCCGCCAAGCTGACCTACGGCGATCTGCCGGCCTACGAGGCCGAGCTCGTCGCGGAGACCGCGGCGCTGCAGGAGGTGCAGAAGTCGGGCTCCGTGCTGAAGGAGGAGGTCGACGAGGAGGACATCGCCGAGGTCGTCGGGGCGTGGACGGGCATCCCCGTCAACCGTCTGATGGAGGGCGAGATGCAGAAGCTCGTCCACCTCGAGGAGCGCCTGCACGAGCGCATGGTCGGCCAGGAGGAGGCGATCTCCGCCGTCGCCGACGCCATCCGCCGCTCCCGTGCCGGACTGGGCGATCCCGATCGCCCGATCGGCTCGTTCCTGTTCCTCGGCCCGACCGGCGTCGGCAAGACCGAGCTCGCCAAGACGCTCGCCGAGCTGCTCTTCGACGACGAGAAGTCGATGATCCGCATCGACATGAGCGAGTACATGGAGCGCCACAGCGTGTCCCGTCTCGTCGGTGCGCCTCCCGGCTACGTCGGCTACGACGAGGGTGGCCAGCTGACCGAGGCGATCCGCCGCCGGCCGTACTCCGTGGTGCTCCTCGACGAGGTCGAGAAGGCCCACGGCGACGTCTTCAACCTGCTGCTGCAGGTGCTCGACGACGGTCGCCTGACCGACGGACAGGGCCGGACCGTGGACTTCACGAACACGGTGCTGATCATGACGTCGAACGCGGGCGCGGAGTTCATCACCGGCGATCTCTCGATGGACGAGATCCGTGAGCGCGTGGACGGCGCGCTGCGCCTGCAGTTCCGCCCGGAGTTCCTCAACCGCATCGACGAGACGGTGATCTTCCAGCGCCTCACCGCAGCGGAGATCCGTCAGATCGTCGATCTCCAGGTCGCCCGCCTCGTGCGGCGCGTGGAGGATCGTCGTATTGTGTTCGAAGTGACTGACGCCGCCAAGGACCTGCTCGGCCGCGACGGCTACGACCCGACGTACGGTGCCCGGCCGCTCAAGCGGTCGATCCAGCGCATGCTCGAGAACCCGCTTGCGCTGCGGCTGCTCGAGGGCGACATCGGCGACGGCACGCGCATCGTCGCCGACGTCGATGGCGACGCCGACACGATCGTCTTCCGCGTGGATGCAACGCAGGCGGCCGTCTGACCGTGGGGATCTTCCGCCGCTCGGGGCCGACGCCCGACCCCGACTCCGATCCCGCTGTCGAGCCGTCTGCCGATCCCGCTGCCGAGTCCGATGTCGAGGACGGTGAGCCCGAGGCGGAGCTGGGGCCGTTCGGACCGACCGGCCGACCCCTGCATCCGATCGGCGCCTACTTCGAGGCGGCCTTCCGCCGCTACGGCATCAACATCCTCGGGTACTCGGTCTACACCCTGATCTGCGGGCTGCTGCCGATCGGTGCGGCACTGATCGTCAGCGCGGCGGCCTTCCCCGAATGGGTCGGGCTGTTCGTGTTCTTCTTCGGCTTCACCCTCGGCAACGTGCTGCTGATCGCACTGACGACGTCGCTCGTCTCGGGCGGTGGTCGCGAACGGCTCAACTCGATCCTCACGACCTGCGTGGCGACCGGCGTCTTCGGCGCCGTCCTCGCGACGCTCCACCCGGTCGTGGCGATCGTGTTCTATCCGCTGATCGTGTTCCCGCCGATCGTGGTCGCCTCAGGCGACGCGGAGGGGCTGCGCGCACTGCCGGCCGGCTGGAAGATCGCCCTCCGCTGGGCCAAGCGCACCTACGCGTGCCTGCTCGGCATCTTCGTGGTCACGGCGGCCGTCTGGTTCGGCTTCACGATCTTCCTGTCACCGCTGGAGGACGGTCTGCAGAAGCAGCTCGCCTTCGCGGTCACGACCTTCCTCGTCTGGCCGATCTCGGCCCTCGTCTTCCGCAACCTCTACGGCGACGTGACGGGGCGGCTGATCATCAATGCCCCGCCGAACGAGGATGCGCAGCGCAAGGCGCTGATGAAGAAGCGCCGCGAGAAGTCGAAGCGCAATCGCGTGCGCATCAAGAAGGTCACCGGCGAGGAGTAGCGGGCGGCTCGTCCGCCTCGGGCGGATGCGCACACGGCACGTCGTCGAACGCGGCGAGCCCCTGCCGTGCGGGGGGACGGCTCGGGCGCGGCAGCCGTTCGGCGAGGCGCCGGATGCTGCTCCATGGATTGCCCGGCAGTCGCATGGAACCGGAGGGTGGGGCAGGCTCGTCCGCGTCGGACGAGCCTGCCCGCCGTCCCTCTAGGCGTTCATCGCGTCCCAGACGCGGTTGGGCGTCATGGGCAGCTGACGGACGCGTGCGCCGGTGACGGCGGCGATGCCGTTGCCGATCGCGGCGAGCGTCGGCACGCTCGGCGGCTCGGCGATGCCCTTGGCGCCGTGCGGACCGGCGTTGGTGCCGGCCGGACCGACGAACGCCACGGCGATCTCCGGAGCATCCGCCATCGTCTGGAGCTTGTACTCGAGCAGCCCCGCGTTGAGGATGCGGCCGTCGTCGCCGATGCGCGAGCCCTCGAGCAACGCCTGGCCGACGCCCATGATGACGCCGCCCTCGATCTGGCCCTCGGCCCCGATCGGATTGACGATCGTGCCCGAGTCGTGCACCGCCGCGACCTTGATGACGCGAACGACGCCGGTCTCGCGATCGACCCGGACGTGGGCGGCATGGCAGAAGAACGTGGGGGCGACCCACGAGTCCATGCCCATGCGACCGACGCAGGCGGAGCCGTCGACCTCGGGAGCGGACGGCGGGGTGCCGGACCCGGTGGCGATCAGCTGATCGCCACCCGTGGCCTCACCGGCGAGCTCGGCGATGTCGACGCTCTTCTCGGGCGAGCCCTTGACGCGTGCCGTGCCGTCGACGAGCTCGATGTCGCCCTTGGCGGCCTCCAGCTTGTCGGCTGCCATCTCGAGCAGGCGCTCGCGCAGGACCTTCGCGGCGGCCACGACGGCGCGACCGTTGTTGAAGGTCGTCTGCGAGCCGGACGAGCCCATGTCGTACGGACCCGACTCGGTGTCCTGGTAGACGATCGAGAAGTCCTCGGGCTGCATGCCGAGCTCGTTGGCCGCGAGGCGCGGCAGCGCCATCACGGCACCGGAACCGCACTCCTGTGCGCCCGTGATGATCGTCGCGGAGCCGTCGCCGTTGAACTTGATGTACGCGCCCGACGAGGAGCCGAAGGACGGCCACCAGCCGATTGCGAAGCCGATCGCCTCGTCGGCGGGCAGCTCGCGGCCGTAGCCGATCAGCTCGGCCGCCGTCTGGAGGCACTGCGGCGCACCGTGCGGGTCGAGGACCTGACCGGTGGCGGTCGTGTCGCCGTCCTGCACGATGTTCTTCTGGCGGAAGGCCAGCGGATCCATGCCGATCGTGCGAGCCAGCTCGTCCATGTGGCTCTCGAGCGCCCAGTTCGCCTGCGGGGCGGTGGGGGCGCGGACCGAGCCGGAGGGCTGGTGGTTGGTGTACGCCAGATGCGCCTGGATGTCCACGGCGGGCAGGCGGTACGGCCCGATCGAGTGCATGCCGGCGAGCTCGGGGAAGAACCCGGCGTCGGCCGTGTACGCACCGTTGTCGATGATCACCTTGCCGCGACGCGCAGTCAGCGTGCCGTCGGCCTTCACGCCCGTCTCGAGCTCGATGACCATGCCCTCGCGGCGATGATCCGGCGCGATGAACTCCTCGCGGCGCGAGAACACCAGCTTCGCCGGGCGCTGCGCCTTGCGGGCGACCGCGGCGACGTGTGCCTCGAAGTGGAACTCGCACTTGCCGCCGAACCCGCCACCGAGATGGGGGACGATCACGCGGACGTGGTTCTCCGGCATCTCGAGGGTGTGGGCGACACCGGCACGGGCGTTGAAGGGCACCTGCGTGGAGGACCAGATGGTGACCTGATCGCCATGCCACTCGGCGACGACGGCACGCGGCTCGATCGGCGCGGCGTGCTGCATGTCGGCCACGTAGCGCTCGCGCACGACGTGGTCGGCGGCGGCAAAGCCCGCCTCGACGTCGCCATGGACGATCGAGGTGTGGCAGGCGTCGTTGCCCTCGCGGACGATGTCGTACGAGTCGCCGTAGTCCTTCCAGTCGGCGTGCACGAGCGGCGAGCCGGCGAGGAGGGAGGCCTCGATGTCGTTGATGATCGGCATCGCCTCGATGTCGACCTCGATCAGGTCGCAGGCGCGCTGGGCGATCTCCGGCGTCGTTGCGGCGACGGCGGCGATGATCTCGCCCTCGAAGCGCACGTACTCCTTCGCGAACAGGCGACGATCCTGGATGTAGCCGCCGTGCTGGAGATCGGGGGTGTCGGCATGGGTGACGACGGCGAAGACGCCGGGCAGGGCCTCGGCCTTGGTCGTGTCGATGCGCGTGATGCGTCCGGCGGCCACGTCGGCGTAGCGGAACTTGCAGTGCGTCATGCCCGTCAGCTGGAGATCGGCCGTGTAGCGGCCGAGGCCGGTGACCTTGTCCTTGCCGTCTTGGCGCTTGAACGTCCTGTTCTCGATCGCGGCCATGCGGCCCCTCCCATGCTGGCGTACCGTTGTCGGGAGAGTCTACCGGGGCGGCTCGGCACGCGCCATTGCGAGGGCTACGGCCAGCGCTTGAGGGCGGCGTCGATGCCCTCGAGGATGATCGCCTCGGCACAGCTGGCGGCCTCGCGAGCCAGGGCATCGGGATCCTCTTCCGGCTCGAAGCCCGACAGGACGTAGGCCGCGATGTCGCGCCGATCGCCCTTGCCGGGCCGGCCAACGCCGCAGCGCACGCGTAGGAAGTCGGGCGACCCGAACGCCTCGGCCATCGAGCGCAGGCCGTTGTGTCCCTTCAGGCCACCGCCCTCGCGGGCGCGCACGACACCTGGGTTCAACTCGATGTCGTCGTAGATCACCACGATCTCGTCGATCGGCAGGCGCAGGTCGCGCGCGCACGCACCGACGGAGCGACCGGAGTCGTTCATGAACGTCTCCGGCGCCAGCACGGCAACGGGGATCTCGCCGAGCTGCACCTCGGCGTAGCGGCCGTGGTACTTCGACTTCGTCTTCGCCTCGTGCTCGGCCAGCAGCGCATCCACGGCCATCCAGCCGATGTTGTGCCGCGTCCTCGCGTACTTCCCGCCCGGATTGCCGAGCCCCACGATCAGGGCGTCGACGGAGCCCATCGCTACTCGGCGGACTCGGCGTCGCCCGCGGGCTCCTCGCCGATGACGGTGGGCTGTGCGGGCTCGCCACCCTCCTCGGCAGAGGCGGAGCTGGCCATCGCGGCGCGCGTCACGACGCACGAGCAGATGACGGCATCCGGATCGCCGATGAACTCGTAGGAGCCCTCGGCGGTGAGGTCGCGGACGTGCAGGGAATGACCGATGCGGAGATCGGTGATGTCGACGTTGATCTCGGTCGGCACAGCGCCCGGCAGGGCGGCGACGAGGATCTCGTGCAGCGAATGCTCGATCATGCCGCCGTCGAGCTTGACGCCGTCGGGGTCGCCGATGAGATGCACCGGCACGGGGGCCGTGATCTTCTCGGACATCGAGATCGCCATCAGGTCGATGTGGGTGACGCGATCGCGGACGCGATCGATCTCCATCGCCTTGAGGATCGCCGTGACCGGCTCCTTCTCGCCATCGATGTTCAGCGAGAGGATCGCGTTGCGGCCGGCATCGCCGGAGAACGCGGCGCGGAGCTTCACGCGCTCGATCTGGATCGAGAGCGGCTCGCGGCCCTGGCCGTACAGGACGCCGGGGATCACGTCCAGCTTGCGAAGGCGCTTGTTGGCGCGCGTCGAGGCAGCCTCGCGCTTGGTGATGTCAATGGCGGTGTCGGACATGTCAGATTGGCTCCAGTGAGGTGCGCCGCGCAGTGTACGCGAGGGTGGCGCGGTGTGCGCCGTCCGGGAGCGGGTCGTTGCCAGCTCCCGAGCCGTTACCGGCTAGTTCGTTGGCGAATGCTGGACGGGAGAACCACCGGCGGAGCCTGTGACAGCGGAGCTCCCACTGCCAGCGGTGGCGACCGCTGCGAGGCCGCCGTGTGCGTTGGGGCTGGGGTTCGGGAACAGCGACGGGGTCGGCGTGCCGGCCGCGGTCGTGACGGGCGTGCCCGAGCCGGCGAGCGCGGCGAGCGTGCCGGCCTGCGCCTGCGTCTTGTGGGCGGCGACGTGCACCTTCAGATTGCCGGCACTGCCGCCCAGCGACGTGAGATACGACCCGAGCAGCTTCTGCGTCGACTTCGGCTTGCTGGAACTGCTGGTCGCCTTTGCGGGGGTCTTCGACGGGGTGGCCGTCGTGCCGATGAAGGCGATCGCCTCCTTCTTGCCCGTGATCGAGTGGACCGCGTTGAACTCGAGCAGGCCGCTCGTGATGGCCGCGTAGGCCCCGGTGCCCGCCGTCAGCATGCCGGCACCCGAGAAGGTCAGACGCAGGCGGGTCTGGGCGTACGTCGAGGCTGCCAGGCCGCTGATCGTACCGAGGCTGTTGGTGATCGTGAAGGTCGTCTCAGCGACGCCCGCGGCCGGATGCAGCGTGTAGGTCAGCTTGATCGTGCCGGAGCCGAACGGGCTGCCCTTGACGTTGCCCTCGTCGTTCAGCACGGTCGGGCTGGTGATCGACGCGAGGTGCGTGGTGCCGAGGATGATCACGGCACTCGGCGCCTTCGCGGTGGTGGGATCGGCAGCCCCGTAGCCACCCTGGCGTGCGGTTGCACCGGCGGCGGCCGGAAGGGCGAGCAGCAGACCGAGGCCGAGGAGGACGACGAGCTTGCGCAGAGGATTCTGGGAAGGCATGGTCGGAGCTCCTAGGTGAGCGGCTGGAGGCGGGTGGACTTGATCGTCTCGAGCTTCTTCATCAAGCGGATGAGCTGCACGTCCTGAGCGGGTGTGCGGTCGTACGAGGCGTGGGCGATGTTGATCGTCTCGAGCGGGTCGGTCTTGAGGTCGTACATCTCGAATTCGCTCGGAATATCGCCGGTCGCGTCCCAGTACTCCGCGAACTTCCAGCGCTTCTCACGGAACGACACGATGTGCTGCGGCGGCGGGATGTACGGTCCGCTGGCCTGACCGGCCTGCCAGTCGTCGTAGGTGAAGATGATCTCCTGCTGCACCGGCTCGCTCTTCGGGTCGAGCACGATCGACGAGTAGTCGACGCCCTCCCACGGCGCCTTGGCCGTGCTCGGCGCGTTGAAGAGGCTCGCGATCGTCGGGAGGAAGTCGACGTGCGAGACGAGCGCGTCACTGCGGACGGGGCGCTTGAAGAGGTTCGGGTTGGAGTAGATCAAGGGCACCTTGATCGCCTCCTCGTAGAAGTTGAAGTTCTTCTGACGCAGGCCGCCGTGGGCAACGCCGAGCTCGCCATGATCCGCCGTCTTGATCACGAGCGTGTTGCCGAGCAGCTGCTGGTTGGCCAGCGCGCCGAGGATGTTGACGAGGTACTCATCCGACGACTTCATCAGGTTGCCGTAGAAGTTGAGGTAGTTGCGCTTCTTCCGGGCCGTGTTGAGCGCTCCCAGCCCGACAGACAGCTTGAGGAAGATCTGCTGTGCGCGGGGCTTCGTCGAGAGATCCTCATCGACGGTGGCGGGCAGGCCGATGTCGCCCTCGAGCCACGTGCTGTCGTAGCCGGCGTTCGTCAGGCTCTTCGGATACTCGAGCACGTCGTGCGGATTGACGAGCGAGACGATCAGGAAGAACGGCTGCTGCGTGGCGGCATACGAGTTGATGAACTGCAGGGCGCCTTCGTTGCCGTCGGTGTAGGTCGATGTCTGCCCGCCCATGAAGCGCGCGTCATTCTGCGCCGAGCCTGCACCCATCTCGGGGAAGCTCTGGTTGGCACCGGCATCGTCGGGATTCCAGCGGTTGAAGGAGTAGGCGTTGAGGTCGGCCGACGTCCACTCGGCACCGGCCGGCTTGCTGCAGTGCCACTTGCCCTTGTAGACCACGTTGAAGCCCGCGGCGGACATGACGGTGGCGATGTTCGCGAGGCTCGTCGAGAGCGGCACCTGATCGGGGTACTGCGGCGCCGGCATGTTCGACTCCAGCGTGTACTTGACGCCGTGCTGCGCGGGGAAGTAGCCGGACATCAGCGTCGAGCGGGCGGGTGAGCACATGCAGGCGTTGGTGAAGGCGTTGGTGAACGTCAGCCCGTGGCGCTGGAGCTGCGTCATGCCGGGCATGTTCTCCTGCGCCCAGCCGATCGGGAAGTGCTGGATCGCACGCTCCTGATCGGTGATGAACATGACGACGTTCATCCCGGTCAGCGAGGCCGTCTGCTGGGCCTTCGTCTCGGACTCGGCAGCAGCAGCCGCGCCGGTACCCACGGCGAGACCGCCGAGGCCGAGGGCTGCTGCGGCAGCGGCCGTCCGTGCGAGGAATCCCTGACGGCTGACGGTGGGCGAATCGGAGTCAGGCACGTCGTCGTGATGCTGGGTCATGGGGTCAACCTAGCAAGGTGCAGTGCCTAGGGGAATGCCCCACGCAGATGTTGGGGGGTACCCCTCCGTCCCGGGTGGGCGGGATTACCGTGCGCCGGTGCGTCGAGATCGCGCACGACTCCTAGGTGAGCGGCTGCAGTCGGGTCGACTTGATCGTCTGGAGCTTCGTGTAGAGACGCTTGAACTGCCGCTTCTGCTCGGGCGTCCGCCGATGCGACCTGTGTGCGAGGTTGCGCAGCTCGAGCGGGTCGGTCAGGAGGTCGTACATCTCGTACTCGCTCGGCACCTCGCCCGTCGCGTCCCAGTACTCGGCGAACTTCCAGCGCTGCTCGCGGAACGAGACGACGTGCTGCGGCGGCGGGATGTAGGGGGGGTTCGGCTGGCCGCACTGCGAGTCGTCGTAGGTGAAGACGATCTCGTCCTGCACCGGCTTGGCCTTCGGATCCAGCACGAGCGACGAGTAGTCGACTCCCTGCCAGGCCGCCCGTGCCGCGTCCGGCGCCGCGAACAGGCTGGCGAGCGTCGGCAGCAGGTCGATGTGCGACACCAGCGCGTCGGTCTGGAACGCGCGCTTGTACAGCGCCGGACTCGACCAGATCATCGGGATGCGGATCGTCTCCTCGTAGAAGTTGAAGCTCTTCTGGATCATGTTGCCGTGGGTCAGGCCCATCTCGCCGTGGTCGGACGTGCGGATGATCACCGTGTTGTCGAAGAGGCTTACCTTCGACGTCGAGTTGGGGTCGGAGCTCTGCGGCGTCTCCTTGAGCGCGGCGATCACGTTGACGAGGTACTCGTCGGACCACTTGATCAGGTTCCCGTAGAAGTTGAGGTAGTTGAGCTTCCGCTTGCGCGTGTTGATCGGGCCGAGCGACATCGAGAGCTTCTGGAACAGCCGCTGAGCCCGCGGCTTCGTCGACAGGTCCTCCTCGTTGGAGGCCGGGATCTTGATATCCCCTTCGAGCCAGACGTCGCTGTACCCCCCCTTCTCGAAGTTCCGCGGATAGGCCAGCACGTCGTGCGGGTTGACGAGCGAGATGATCAGGAAGAACTTCTGATCCTGCGCGGTCTTCGTCTTGATGAACTGCAGGATGCCTTCGTTGCCGTCGGTGTAGTCATCCGTCTCCGAGCCCATGTAGCGCGCATCGTTCTGGGCCTGGCCGCCGCCCATCTCGGGGACGCTCTGGTTGGCGCCGGCGTCGTCGGGGTTCCAGCGCTGCCAGCCGTAGGCCTGCAGGTCGCTCGGGAGCCACGTCGCACCGGCCGGCTTGCTGCAGTGCCACTTGCCCTTGTAGACAACCTGGTAGCCGGCGGCGGACATCACGGTCGCGATGCTGGCGAGGCTCGTCGAGAGCGGCACCTGGTCGGGGTACTTCTCGACCGGCATGTTCGCCTCGAGCGTGGACTTGACGTTGTGCTGGGCCGGGAAGAACCCGGTCATCAGCGTGGCGCGGGCGGGCGAGCACATGCACGAGTTCGTGAAGGCGTTGTTGAACGTGACGCCGTTCTTCTGGAGCGCCGTGAAGCCGGGCAGATTCTCCTGGGTCCAGCCGATCGGGAAGTGCTGCGTCGCGCGCTCCTGATCGGTGATGAACATGACGACGTTCATGCCGTTGAGGGAGCGGGTCGTGCCCGCCTTCGCCTCGGGCTCACCGGCGGCTGCGGTGCCCGCGGCAGCGGCCATGCCGCCCAGGCCGAGCGCGGCTGCGGCGGCGGCGGTGCGGGCGAGGAAACCGTGGCGGCTGACGGTCGACGGATCGGCAGCGGCGTCGTTCGAGTGCTCTGTCATTGGCGGAAACTATCAGGTTCCCGGACCGAAGTGGAGGGGCCGAGACACGCTCGATGGTGGGCCCCGCTCCGGTTGGTGAGCGGGCTCACACGGCGGGAGGGGGACGGCGAGACGAACTCAGAAGAGCTGGTTCTCGCCCCCGAAGATGTTCGACACCGAGCCCTCGCGGAAGACCTCCTCGATCGTCTGCGCGAGGATCGCGTCGACGGGGAGGATGCGGATGCGGCTCTCGCCGGCCCGCGGATCGATCGGGACGGTGTCGCAGACCACGACCTCGTGCAGGACCGAGTCGCGGATGCGGTCGAGGGCCGGCTCGGACAGGATCGCGTGCGTGGCGCAGGCGTAGACCTCGGTGGCGCCGGCGTCGTGCACGGCCTGGGCACCCGCGCAGAGCGTGCCGGCCGTGTCGATGATGTCGTCGGAGATGATCGCCCTCTTGCCGTCGACCTCGCCGATGATCGCGGCGACGCGCGCCTTGCCGTGCTCGGGACGGAGCTTCGCGATGATCGCGACCTCGGCGTCGAGCATCTCGGCGAAGCGCGTGGCCAGCTTGGCGCGGCCGGCATCGGCGGACACGACGACCGTGCCTTCGCCGCACAGGCCCATGTCGCGGAAGTGGCGCGCGAACATCGGCAGCGCCGTCATGTGGTCCACGGGACCGTCGAAGAAGCCCTGCACCTGGCCGGCGTGGAGATCCATCGTCAGCACGCGGTCGATGCCGGAGGCGCGCAGCAGCGTGGCGACGAGGCGCGCGGTGATCGGCTCGCGCGGCGCGGACTTCTTGTCCTGACGCGCGTAGGGGTACCAGGGGATGACCGCCGTCACGCGCTTGGCCGAGCCGAGGATGGCCGCGTCGGCCATGATCATCAGCTCCATCAGATTGCGATTGACGGGATTGACGCAGCTCTGCACGAGGAAGACGTCGGCGCCGCGCACCGACTCCTCGAAGCGGGCGTAGATCTCGCCGTTGGGGAACGACTTCAGCGTCGTCTGGCCGAGGCTCACGCCGAGGCGTTCGCAGATGCGCTCGGCGAGGTCCGTGTTGGAGCGGCCGGAGAACACCATCAGGCGCTTGGAAGAGGGATGCTCGAACGACGAAATCGAAGCACCCATCTCGGCCGGGACCTCGAACAGCTGGGAATCAGGCATCGCGCTTCCTCTTGGCGTAGTGCTCTTTGTTGACCTGTCGAGCCCGGGCGATGGCGAGAGCCTCCGCCGGCACGTCCCCGGTGATGATGGACCCCGCGCCGGTCGTTGCATCGTCGCCGATCTCGACCGGCGCCACGAACACGCAGTCGGAACCCGTGCGCACGCGATCGCCGATCGTGGTGCGGTGCTTGCTGACGCCGTCGTAGTTGGCGGTGATGTTGCCGGCGCCGATATTCGTGTCCTCGCCGATCGTCGCGTCGCCGATGTACGAGAGATGCGGGACCTTGCTGCGCGGTCCGATCTCGGCGTTCTTCGTCTCGGCGAAGGCGCCGACGCGGGCGCCGGCGTGCAGGTGCGAGCCGGCACGGAGGTGCGCGAAGGGGCCTGCCTGGGCGCCGCTCTCGAGCGTGGCATCCGTGAGGACGCTGTGCGGCCCGGCCTCGGCGCCGGCGGCCAGACGGGTCGTGCCGCGCAGGATCGTGAAGGGATGCACGACGCAGTCGGGCGCGAGCTCGACCTCGGCGTCGATGTAGGTGGTCGCGGGGTCGACGATGCCGGCGCCGGCGAGCAGGTGGGTCTCAAGGATGCGCCCGCGGATGATCTGCGCCGCCTCGGCCAGCTCGACGCGCGTGTTGACGCCGAGCAGCAGCGAGGCGTCCGCGACGAGCGACGCGGACACGCGGCCGCCGGCTGCGGCGATCGCGGGCACGACGTCGGGGAGGTAGTACTCGCCCTGCGCGTTGTCGTTGGTGAGGCCCGCGAGCGCCGGGCGCAGCGCATCGGCATCGAAGACGTAGAGCCCGGCATTGACCTCGTCGATGGCGAGCTCCGCAGCCGTCGCGTCCTTGGCCTCGACGATGCGGATGCCCGCGGCATCCCGGATGACGCGCCCGTACCCGCCCGGGGTGGCGATCCGGAAGGTGGCGGCGGTGCCCGCGGCGCCCTCGGCGCCGTGCGCCGCGACCAGGCCGGAGAGCAGCTCCGCGGTCAGCAGCGGCGTATCGCCCGAGACGATCAGGACGTCGCCGGAGAAGCCCTCGAGCGCCGGCATCGCGCAGCGGACGGCGTCGCCGGTGCCGAGCTGGTCGTGCTGGATGACGGTCTGCGCATCGCCGGCGACGGCGGTGACGGCCTCGGCGGCATCGGGCGGCACGACCACGACGACGCGCTCGGCGCCGGCGTCGCGCACAGCGCTGATCACCCAGCCCAGGAGCGGTCGGCCCCAGATCGGATGCAGCACCTTCGGCAGCGCCGAGCGCATGCGGGTGCCCTTGCCACCGGCCATGACGATGCAGGCGAGCGGTCGATCAGCGGTGCGAGAGACGGTCGACATCCGGTTCCCCAACACTAGTCCGCCGCCCGGCGGTCGCCGTGGATGCGTGCAAGCGGCGCGTCGTCAGACGGCGGCGACTGCGGCGCGCAGGTCGTCGGCCGACAGGTACGTCAGGCCCAAGGTCGCGTCGTGCCGGAAGCGGATGACGCCCTCGCCGTCGATCACGAACGTGCTGCGCTTCGTGCCGAGCACGGCCTGCTTGGCGCCGTACAGCGCGGCCACGGAGCGGTCCGAATCGGCCAGCAGCGGAACCTTCAACGCGCGCTTCTCGGTGAACTTCTCCTTGGAGGCGAGGTCCTTGCCCGAGATGCCGACGATCACGGCATCGAGGCCGCTGAGGTCGTCCCAGCGGTCCGTGTACTCGCACAGCTGCTTCGTGCAGACCTTCGTGTCGTCGCCCGGGTAGAAGACGAGCACCACGGCCTTCCCGCGCTGGTCTGCGAGATGGAACGGGCCGTTGGTGCCGGCAAGGGTGAAGTCGGGGGCGGGATCGCCGACGGTGGGACTGGGCATGGAAATCCTTTGGAGGGGGTACTCGTGGTTTCGCGGCGTGCGGTGCGGCGGACGGGTGGGTGTGGGGAGACGCCGCGTTCTGCGACGGGACGGGGCCCGCCCCGTCCCGTGCTACAACCCGCCCATGCACTCGCCGATCGAGACCATCATCGTCAACGCCAAGGTCCGCACGCTGGATCCGGGCCAGCCCTTCGCCGAGGCGGTCGCGGTCGGCCACGGCGCGATCCTCGCCGTCGGCTCGAATGCCGAGATCCGCGAGCTCGGCGGCAGCGCGCGCGTGATCGACCTCGACGGTGCGGCGCTCGTGCCGGGCCTCACCGACTCGCACGTGCACCCGTTGATGGGCGCGCTCGACACGATCGGCGCCGACCTGCTCGACGCCAACACCTGGGATGACGTCCTGCACGGGCTGCGCACGGAGGCCGCGGGCAAGGGGCCGGACGAGTGGGTGCTGGGCTGGGGCCTGCTCTACGACGCGTTCGAAGGTCGCCCGATCCATCGCGAGCTGATCGAGGAGGCCGTCGGCGGCCGCCCTGCCTACATCAAGTTCATGGACTTCCACACGGTGCTGGCCTCCAAGGCGGCGCTCGATCTGGCGGGCATTCACGGCGCCATCCAGTTCGACGAGAACGCCGAGATCGTCTGCGACGCCCACGGCGTGCCGACGGGCGAGGTGCGCGAGTGGGGCGCGATCGCGCTGATCGACGCCGTCAAGCCGGAGCTGACGCACACGCAGAAGCTCGACCACTACCACCGCCAGATGAAGGAGTTCGCCGCCACCGGCATCACCGGCATCCACGGCATGGACGGCACGCTCGAGACGCTCGACGTCCTGCGCGAGCTCGAGGCATCCGGCCGCCTGATCACGCGTCTGACGATGCCCTTCTGGATCATGCCGGACATGCCCGAGGAGGACTGGGCGCAGTTCCTGCCGCACCGCGATGACCGCGGTCGCCGCTGGCGCGGTGGCGTCGCCAAGTTCTTCATCGACGGGGTCATCGACACCGGTACGGCGTGGCTCTACGAGCCCGATTCCGAGGGTGAGGGGCTGGCGCCGTTCTGGCCCGATCCGGCCAAGTACCGGCGCGCGGTCAAGTTCTTCGCGCAGAACGGCTTCGCCTGCTCGACGCACGCCTGTGGCGATCGCGGCGTGCGCGAGGCGCTCGACGCCTACCGCGAGGCCGGCGCCTGGGACGGCATCCGCCACCGCATCGAGCACATCGAGACGCTGCAGGACATCGACTTCCCGCGCTTCGCCGCCGAGGGCGTCGTCGCCTCGATGCAGCCGCTGCACATGGCGTGGCTCAACCCGACGCGCGAGTGCAACTGGACGACGCGCATGGGCGACGCCCGCTGCGACCGCGCGTTCCCGATTCGGAACCTGTGGGAGTCCGGCGCCGTCGTCGCGCTCGGATCCGACTGGCCCGTCGCGCGCTTCGATCCCCGGCTGTCGATGGCGGCCGCGCAGCTGCGCCACGCGCCCGGCAACGGACGCGAGCCGTTCGACGACCAGGCCATCACCGGCCTGCAGGCGCTCGAGGGCTACACGGTCAACGCCGCGTATACGATCTCGGAGGAGCGCCGCCTCGGCCGCATCCGCGTCGGCTTCTGCGCCGACCTGACGGCGTTCGAGACGGATCCGGCCCTCTGCCCGCCGGAGGCCCTGCCGTCGAACCCGGTCCGCCTGACGATGGTCGACGGCGAGGTCGTCTACCGGGGCTAGGTCGGTCCGAACCAGCGCAGCGGCTGGTGTGTGATCGCGGCGATCGTCTCGAAGCCGCGATCACGGCGGATGATGGCGCGGCCGGCGGCGATGGTCGGCCCGCCGCTCATCGATGGGGCTTCAGGCGTCGTCGAAGGCGTCGAGCAGGAGCTGCTGGAAGGCGGCGAGACCGGCTTCGGCGTCCGGGTTGAGATAGCCCCGATCGATCGCCCCGGAGGCGAGGCCGTGCTGGACCGACTCGCAGAGCGGCTTGTCCTCGCCGATCACGCGCTCGAACCACTCGACGTAGCGGCCCGCGGCGTCGTCGGCGCAGTCGTCGAGGAACCAGTAGTCGAGAGCCACGCGCGTGCGGTCGGGCCCCTCGGGCGTGATCGCCCGGGCGACGAACGCGCTCTCGTGGCCGTAGGCCGAGAGCTGCGTGGTGGGGAACAGGTAGGCGAAGCAGAAGCGCTGGTCGTCCAGGTGCTGCGTGTGCAGCGAGCCGAACTGGCCGATGCGGTAGTTGTCGTCGCCGTACCCCGGGAGGGTCTCGGTGTGGACGAGCGGGCAGTGGTAGCACTCGATGAAGTTCTCCACCACGACCTTCCAGTTGGCAGCGATCGTGTGCTCGAGCCTGCACCGGTGGACGAGTCGGCCGAGCTCGACGCCGGCGACGCGGTCGAGCAGGTCGAGGAACGGGCCGAGCGCGGTCTCGAGCGGCTCGGTGCGCGGGTCGGCGGCGGCGAAGAGCAGCGGGCCGAGCGTGGCGACGGCGATCGCCGGCAGGCGGACGTCCTCATCGAGGGTCATGCCCGGGGAGCGGTGGAGCGTGCCGTCGAGCCGGTAGGTCCAGCCGTGGTAGCGGCACTGGAGGGTGCGGCGCCGGCCACAGCCCTCCGCGACCAGGGCACCGCGGTGACGGCAGACGTTGGCGAACCCGCGCAGCGTGCCATCGACGTCGCGCGTGATGACGATCGGGAGGCCGGCGAGATCGCCCGTGGTGAACGATCCCGGCTCGGCGACGTCGGTCGCCGGACCGATGTACTGCCAACCCTGACGCAGAGCCGTGGCGCGGTCGTGCGCGAGCGACTCGGTCGTCGTGTACCAGTCGGCGGGGATGGTGCGGGTTGCCATGGCTGCGGATGCTACCGGCGGTGGTCGGCCCATGGGAGACACGGCCGCGCGCAGACCACGGTGGGCTAGCGCTTCGCGATGCCGAGCCGCTCGCGCGCGACGTCGGCGTTGGCGACGGTGCCGCCCAGGCTCTCGATGATCGTCACGGCGCGCTCGACGAGCTGCGCGTTCGTGGCGAAGTTGCCCTTCGACAGGTAGAGGTTGTCCTCGAGGCCGACGCGGACGTTGCCGCCCATCAGCATCGCCTGGGCGACGGCCGGCATCTCCATCCGGCTGATCGCGAAGCCGCTCCAGACCGCGTTGGGCGGCATCTGGTCGGCGAAGGTCTGCATGGTGCGAGGCGTGGCGGGCGCGCCCCACGGGATGCCGAGGCAGACCTGGACGAAGGCCGGGTCGTCGACGAGGCCCTCTTCGACCAGCTTGTTGACGAACCACAGGTGCCCGAGCTCGAAGCACTCCAGCTCGGGCTTGATGCCGAGGGCGCGGATCTTCGCGGCGCCGATGCGCAGGTAGTCGGGCGTGCCGACGTAGACGAGGCTGCCGTCGCCGAAGTTGAGGCTGCCGCAATCGAGCGTGCAGATGTCGGGCAGCGTGTCGAGCAGGTGCGCGATGCGCTCGTCGGGGCCGACCAGATCGGAGCCCTCGCCCGGCGTGTCGTTGGCACCGTCCATGCCGACGACGAGGTCGCCGCCCATGCCGGTCGTGAGGTTGACGAGGACGTTCTCGCCGCTCGCACGGATGCGATCGACGACCTCGCGGTAGAGGTCGACGCGGCGCGTCGGGGCGCCCGTCTCGGGCTCGCGGACGTGGCAGTGGACGATCGCGGCACCGGCCTTGGCGGCGTCGATCGCGGCGTTCGCGATCTGCTCCGGGGTGATCGGCAGGTCGGGGTGGACGTCCTGGGCCGCCCCGGAACCGGTGATCGCGCAGGTGATGAAGGGATTCCAGTTCACGGGGTGTTCCTCTCGGTCAGACAGGTCGGAGCGTAGTGGTCCGGTCTTCGACCGCGGCGGCGGCGATCGCCGTCTGCAGGGCGGCATCGTCGGCGTAGCCGGCGAGCGGGACGGTGCGCCACGGGACCGCGACGGTCAGCTCGTCGGCGACGAACGGCCACGGGTCGAGGCGCTCGCAGTCGGACCCATCGCGCGTGATCGTCAGCGTGCGATCCGCGGGCAGCACGATCTCCATGGGACCCATGCCGGCCGGGTCGCCGAGGCAGATGCGGAGGCTCAGCCGGTCGAAGACCTGCAGCAGCAGGAAGTTCCGCCAGAGCTCCTCGTCGCTCACGCCGAGGCCGTCCTGGACCGCGCCGTAGCGCGCCTCCTGCTCGCCGATGAAGTCATCGACGAGGCTCTGCACGTCGGGTGCGCGCGTCAGCAGCATCGCGGGCTGCGTGCCGTAGCGCCCCGTGTAGATGCCGGCCGCGTGCATCGACACGAGCATGCCGGCGTAGTCGTCGACGGCGGCGACCTCCTCGATGCCGAGGCGGTAGAGGCGCAGGTGCTCGTCGATCATGACGTCGAGGAAGTTGGCGGGGCGGCCCGTATCGGGGTTGAGGTGCGCCGCGGCCTCCCAGTGGCGCCAGCCGATGTCGTGCAGGCGGACGGCGGTGATGACGCTGTCGCGCGGTTCCAGCGCGGGGACGTGCGGGCCGCCCCAGGCCGCGGCCAGCTGGCCGGCGACCTCGGCGTGATCGACCTGCATGGCGAGCTCGGCGGTGTCGCCGACGGGGCGCACGATCATGACGTTCCTCCGGGGGTTCGGGCCAGCCACCCGTGGCGGGTGACGGTGAAGGTGAAGCTGCCGGCGGCGGTGGTCTCCGCGCAGAGCCGGTCGAAGCGGTCGAGCTCGTCGGTCGGCACGGTGCCGAGGCGCTCGAGCAGGCGCCGGTAGGTCTTCCACGTGTGCCCGTGGAAGGTGTCGCCGACGGCATCGGCGTTGGCGAGCACGAGCGGCTCCCACGCGGCGACGTGATACCCGGCGGCGATCAGCCACTCGGGGATGCGCCGTCCCGCGTCGTAGTGCGGCTTCGTGGCGCACCAGGCCTGTTTGATGCGCTCGGCGAGCGCGGCATCGCCGATGCCCCACGAGGCCGTCGCCCAGTCGGTGTCGCACACCAGCAGGGCGCCGCCCGGCCGCAGCACGCGCGCGATCTCGCGCAGCGCGCCGACCGCATCGGGGACGTACTCGATCACCTGCACGAGGGTGGCGGCGTCGAACGCGCCGTCGGGGAAGGGCAGCGCGTTGGCCTCGCCGTCGGCGACGTCGATCGCGACGCCGGCCGTCCGCGCCTCGACCAGGGCGGCCGCGCGCATCGCCGGGGCGGAGTCGAGCGCGGTGACGCGCGCGCCGCGCAATGCCAGATCGCGCGCGTAGATGCCGGGCCCGCTGCCGATGTCGAGGATCGCAGCGCCCGCGATCGGGCCGAGCAGGTCGATCTGCGCCTGGCGGATCGCGACGACGTCGGCGGTGGCGTACGCGCCGATGATCCGCTCGACGGCCTCGGGCGTGTCCCAGCTGGAGCCGGCGCCGTGCGCGGGGCGGGGAGTCGATGCGCTCATCCCGGTAGGCTACCGCCGTGTCCGCCGAACCGCAGATGCCGCGCCGCTCGGACTTCCCGGTGTTCCGCGGGATCACGACGCGCTGGATGGACAACGACGCCTACGGGCACGTCAACAACGTCGTCTACTACTCCTGGTTCGACACGACGGTCAACGCGTTCCTGATCGAGCAGGGCGTGCTCGATCCCGAGCGCGGCGACGCCGTCGGCGTGGTGGTGGAGACGCTCTGCCGGTACCACGATTCGGTCTCGTTCCCCGAGCCCGTCGAGGCCGGTCTGCGCGTCGAGCGCATCGGCACGAGCAGCGTCCGCTACGAGATCGGCATCTTCCGAGTCGGTGCCGAGTGGGCGAGCGCCGATGGGCATTTCGTGCACGTCTACGTCGATCGCGAGACGCGCCGACCGGTGTCGATTCCCGAGGATGTGCGGGCGGTTCTCCTACCGCTCACGGCCGACCGGCCGTAATCTTCCGCCCAGCGAAGTATTCGGTGAGATCGTTCGCCGCGACGGAAAGGCCGGGACATGCCCCTCAAGGAGCGCATCAGCGCATTCGATGGACTCGATATCACGCCGGAGCAGCGTGAGATCCTCGAAGCGATCCGCGAGTTCGTCGATCGGGAGATCATCCCGGTCGCCAAGGAGCTCGAGGCCAAGAACGAGTTCCCGACCAAGATCGTCGAGGGCCTGCGCGACATGGGCGCCTTCGGCATGCGCATCCCGACGGAGTACGGCGGCCTCGGCCTCGACCTCGTCACCTACGCGCTGGTGATCGCCGAGCTGACGCGCGGCTGGATGGCCGTCTCCGGCATCGTCAACGGCCAGTACATCGTCGGTGGCATGGTCGCAGCGCACGGCACCGAGGAGCAGAAGGCGAACTATCTGCCGCGCCTCGCCGCCGGTGAGATCCGCTCGTGCTTCTCGATGACGGAGCCCGGCGCCGGCTCGGACGTGCAGTCGATCCTCACGACGGCGCGCCGCGACGGCGACGAGTACGTCATCAACGGCTCGAAGATGTGGGTGACGAACGGCGACCGCGCCTCCGTGATCGCGCTGCTCGTCAAGACCGATTCCGACGTGCAGCCGCGCTACAAGGGCATGACGGCGCTGCTCATCGACAAGCTCCCGCAGGTCGCCGACCAGGGCGGCATGAAGATCTCGCCGCCGCTTGGCAAGCTCGGCTACCACGGCGTCGAGTCGGTGGAAATCTCGTTCGAGGACTACCGGGTGCCGGCCTCTGCCGTGCTCGGCGGCGAGGACAAGGTCGGCACCGGCTTCCTCCAGATGATGTCCGGCATCGAGACGGGGCGGATCAACGTCGCCTCGCGCGGTCTCGGCATCTCGCTGCGCGCCTTCGAGCTGTCGATCGAGTACGCCCAGCAGCGTGAGGCGTTCGGCAAGCCGATCGGCCATCACCAGCTGATCCAGAAGAAGCTCGCCGACATGGCGACGCGCATCGAGGCGTCGAAGCACCTGATCCTCGCCGCCGCGCGCCGCAAGGACTCGGGCCAGCGCGCCGACATCGAGGCCGGCATGGCCAAGCTCTTCGCGACGGAGAGCTGCCAGCGCTGCGCCGAGGAGGCCATGCGCATCTTCGGCGGCTACGGCTACTCGACGGAGTACGAGGTCGAGCGCCTCTACCGCGACGCGCCGCTGATGATGATCGGCGAGGGCACCAACGAGATCCAGGAGACGATCATCGCCAAGGGCCTGCTGAAGCGGCACGAGCTGATCTAGAAAAGGACGCGCGCGGCAGAGCGGCGTTCCTTCGGAGGGTGTGGGGGGTGCCGCGCTTCTGGCCTGCCAGGGTCGGACGCCTTTGATGCATGGAGCCCAGTGGCGGATCTCGTTGCGTGGGCAGTCGTGGCGGAGTGCGTCAAAGGTGTCTGACCCCTTCGGAAGGGCAGTGGCAGCGAGGGTGTGCTGGGAGGC
>CANJXE010000009.1 GCA_947478745.1 Actinomycetota bacterium | reverse complement strand
GGGTGCGGGGCAGGCCGCCAAGGCCGTCAACCAGATCATCATCAGCGGCACCTACGCCTCGGTCGGCGAGGGTCTGGCCTACGCCGAGCAGGCGGGGCTGCCGATGGAGGAGCTCGTGGAGGCGCTGTCCGGAGGCGCTGCCGGCTCGTGGATCCTCAGCTCGCGCTCCGCCAAGTACCTCTCGCACGAGTACACGGCGGGCTTCCGCACGGTCCTGCATCGCAAGGACCTCGGCATCGCGATCAGCGAGGGCGAGGCCGTCGGCCTCGAGCTGCGCCTGACGCGCCTCGTCGCCGAGTGGCAGGACGCGCTGATCGCGGCTGGCTACGGCGAGGAGGATTCGTCCGCCCTCGGCCGCATCGGCCGCGGCGACGTGATGCTCTAGCGGTCGCAGCTCGTATGCCGCGGACGCTCGACATCGCGATCGTCGGTGCTCAGCCGGGACTGACCGCGCGCCTTCCCGAGATCCTCCGCCGTCCTGGCGTCTCGATCACAGCCATCGGACTGCCCGACAGCGCCTTTCGTCGCAGCGCCTTCGTCGATCGCTTCATTCCCATCGGATCGGCAGACGATCCTGCCAGCTTCGGCAGGGCGCTGATCGCCGCACCCGACGTGCTGGCGGCGCTCCCGGAGTGGACGATCGTATCGAGCGACGATCTGATGGCCGAGCTCGCCCACAGCGCGCTGCCTCTCGAGATCACGTTGACCATGCTCCCTGCACGAGCGGAGGTGGGGCTCAAGATGCTGGGTTCCAAGGTCGGGCAGTTCGAGGTGTGCGATACCGCCGGTGCGCGCATGCCGCGGACACGCGTGGCGCGATCCGGCGATGAGCTCGCCGCCGACGTGGCCGGTTGGACAAGCCCCGTGTTCGTAAAGGCCGATGCGGGCGGGGGCGGTGGAGCTCTGCGCGTCGTGCGGAGTCGTCCGCAGGGCTGGGCTCGGAGCATCCCCGAGGAGTGGTTCCCCGTCATCGTGCAGGAGGCGGTCGAGGGGCAGGAGGTGTCCGTCGAAGCCCTGTTCCGGCAGGGCAGGCTGGTGGGCTGGCTCTACTCCGAGGTGATCGACGGAGTGCGACGGTTTGGCCCTTCGCGCGTCCGTCGCTACTGCGATCCGCCGAGCCTCGATTTCGTCGAGGCGCTGCAGCTTGTGGGCACGATGGCCGGCCTCCACGGCTTCGCCAGCACCGCATTCATCCGCTCGCCGGGTGTGCCGGAGCATCTCCTGTTCGAGGTCGACTGCCGTCCGAACGTCTGGCATCAGCACGGTCCGCGACTGGGGGTGGACTGGGCGGCGCTGATGTCGGCTCCGGCACCGCCAGCGGAGCCGGTGCGTCCGCATCTTGGGAGTCGGGGGGGCACGATCGTCCACATGTATCCGCGAGATCTCCAGTATGCGCTGTACCTGCGGCCGTGGTCGGCCCTGCGGCCGTGGGTCGAGCGCAGGCCCGGCACATGGGATGTGCGCAATCGTGCCGATCAAGCGATCAACGAGATCGAAGACGCGTCGCTCCGACCGCGTCGCGCGCTTGTCGACATCTGGCTTCCGTCAGTGTGGGTGCACGTCCCGAGCGGGCTCCGGCCGCGGCTCGAGACACCGACAGTCCGCCGGGCAGTCAGGCGCGTGCTCGGCATCAGGTGACGCGCTGTCGCCAGCGTCCCGCGTCGGCGGTATGCAACACGGAGAACCGGTGATCGGCGGTCGGGGGGCGGTGCCCCGGTGGTTCCGAGCTGCTGGTGCGCTGGTCAGTCGTCGTCGGTGGGCAGCTGGACCGGGCCCTTGTCGCGCGGCTCTGCCTTGCGGCGGATCGGCACGCCGAACAGCTCGCCCTCGCGGATCGGCTCGCCGCACACGCGGCAGTCAACCTGCATGATCGACCGCATCGGCGCGTGGCACGCGGGGCAGTCCTTGATCATCGCGCTGCCGCAGTCGGGGCAGTTGTCAAGATCGTCCGGCGGTCCCTCCAGCTCCATGTAGCGCTTGGCGAAGCCGCAGGTGCCGCAGAGGATGATCGCGTCGCCCAGGACGCGTCGCTTGTCGTCCTTGTCCATGCCGAGAGCGTAGGTGGATCAACGTTGCTGAGGGGTCAGACCCCCAAGCAACGTTGATCCACCGAGAGGCTGCACCATGCGGCCGATCCGCGGCCAGGACTGGGGGCAATCACCTTTCGGACGCCTCCCGCCTTGACTTCCGATGCCACCCCGGCCAACGATGCTCCGCATGGGCTGGCTCTTCGTGATCTTCGGTGGCATGCATCTCCTGCTCGGCCTCGGCCTGTTCGGCTTCGTGACGTGGATGATGCTGGGCAAGGATGAGGACGACGTTGAGGAGTCCGACGACGGCGACGGCGGTAGCCGGCTGCGTCCGCGCCCGTGGCGCCCCGGTCCCGGTCGGGCGCGCACCCGGCGCGGTCCGCTGCGTGCGCCTGAGGTCAGCCGCCCGCGAGGTCACGGCGCGCGAACTGCCAAGCAGCCACGCTGAGCGGCACCAGCGAGAAGAGCACCAGGGCGAGCACGTCGCCCCACGGAATCGTGCCGTGCTGGATCAGGTCGCCCGGACGGAACCAGCCAAACGGCGTCAGCTTGGCGGCGTTCTCCGCGACCGACCACAGCGGCAGCAGGTAGCTGAGCGCGTACATCACGACGAGCGCGCCGACCGACCAGGCCAGAGCGCGGCCCCGCTCGGAGGCGAACGACGAGAACATCAGCGCCATCGCGCCGAACGACAGCAGGACCAGGCCGGCCTCGCCGCCGGCGAGCAGCATCCACGTCGCGTGCAGGTGGCCCGTGGGCGAGGTCAGCAGCGCCGCAACGAGGCACCCGACGCCATACATCACGCCGAGCAGGATCGACCCCGGCACCATCACGGCGACGTGCGAGAGGAACCAGCTGCGGCGCGAGATCGGGCGCGTGATCGCCAGCGCCAGCGAGCCGTCCTCGAGCTCGCCCGCGATCGCGCGCACGCCGAGGCCGATGGCGAACAGGCCGCCGCCGACGTAGAACAGCGGGTGCTGCACGCCGATCGACGCCCACTGGGCGAGCGGATCGAGGTCCATCAGCTTGTAGACCGGGCCGAGCAGCTGCGCCTGCTGCTCGAGCATGGCATTGAACGTCGATGACGTCGCGAACAGCGCCACGAGCAGGAAGCCCCAGAGCGTCACGAACAGGAACTCGAGCGGCAGCCGCACGCGCTGCTCCGCGATCAGGCGGTGGATCAGCGGGCCGCTCATGCGTGCTCCGCATCGCCGTAGTACTCCATGAAGACCTCGTCGAGCGAGGCCTCCTGGATCTTCACGTCCAGCGCGGGCAGCGCCGCGAGCTCCGCCAGCAATGGCTGGATCGGACCGTGGTGCGAGAACGTGCGGCGGGCGCCCGTGCTGTCGATCAGCTCGCCCCCCGCCAGGTGGATCTCCAGCGCGGGGTCCGCCAGATCGACGACGACCTGGCGGGCGCGATGCTGGGCGAGCTCGCTGATCGTGCCCTCGCCGATGATGCGACCCGCGCGGATCATCGTGACCTGGTCGCAGAGCGCCTCGACCTCGGCCAGCACGTGGCTCGAGAAGAGGATCGCGCGGCCCGCGTCGCGGCGCTCGCGCAGCAGCGCGATCAGCCCGTTGAGGACGAGCGGGTCGAGGCCCTCGCCGGGCTCGTCGAGGATCAGGAGCTGCGGATCGTGCTGGACGGCCTGCAGGACGCCGAGCTTCTGGCGCATGCCCTTGGAGTAGTGACGCACCTGCCGCTTGAGGTCGGCGTCGCTCATGCGCAGGTGGGTGCAGGCGTGCTCGCGGAGCACCGGCTCGCGGCGGGACAGGGCGGCGAAGTGGTCGAGCAGCGCCTTGCCGGTCATGCGGCCGTAGAAGCCCGGATCGGAGGGCAGGAAGCCGATGTCGGCGCGCACCTCGGGCTGCGACCAGGGGTCGCCGCCAAAGACGCGGGTCTCGCCCTCGGTGCTGTGCAGCAGGCCGACGAGGATCCGCATCGCCGTCGTCTTGCCGGCCCCGTTGGGGCCCAGAAAGCCGCGGATCTCGCCTGGCGAGACGGTCAGGTGGATCGCGTCGAGCGCGGCGAAGTCGCCGAAGCGCTTCGTGACCCCAACCATCTGCGCGACTTCGGACATATGCAGAGTATTCGGCAAACGGCCCGGGGCGGCTGCATTCTGCGGTCCGGCAGAAGGGGCGCTAGGGTTCAGCCAAACGCCGCTTCGCCCCCTACGGAGGTCCTGCGATGGCTGTCGCGAGCACGATTGATGTTGTAATGCCCCAGATGGGGTCCAGCGTGACCGAGGGAACGATCTCGCGGTGGCTGAAGCAGGTCGGCGAGACGGTCCAATCCGACGAGACGATCGTCGAGATCTCGACCGACAAGGTCGATACCGAGGTGCCGTCGCCGGCCACCGGCGTCGTCATCGAAATCCTCGTCGCCGAGGGAGTGACCGTCGAGGTCGGCACGCGCATCGCCGTGCTCTCCACGGACCTCTCGGCCACGCCGACGGCCGCTGCGCCTGTCGCCGCCGCGCCCGAGCCCGTCGTCGCCGCCCCGGTCGCGGCCGCTCCGGCGCCCGTTGCCGCCGCACCGCCGGCTGCTGCGCCTGCGCCGATCGCCTCGATCGAGGATGGCGAGGGCCGTGCCTTCGTCTCGCCGGTCGTCGCGCGCATGCTGGTCGAGCACGGCCTCGAGATCACGCAGATCACCGGCAGCGGCCGTGGTGGCCGCGTCACCAAGAAGGACGTCGAGAACGCCCTCGCGGCCCGTGCCTCCGGTGGCGCGCTCGCAGCGCCGTCCTCCGAGCCCACGGCGGTTGCGCCGCCCGCGCCCGTCGTGGTGGCCCCGATCGCCGTGCCGGTACCCGCGGCTCCGGTCACGCCGGCCGCTCCGGCCGCTCCGGCTGCAGCCGCAGAACCGGCCGCCGCAGGCGCCGGCGAGGAGATCTACACGTTCTCCCGCGTCCGTCAGGTCACGGCGAAGCACATGCGCGAGTCGATCAACACCGCCGCCCATGTCACGCAGGTGTGGGAGGTCGACCTCGGTCGCGTCACGGAGATCCGCGGCAAGCTGAAGCCCAAGTTCAAGGCGAACCACGGCGTCAACCTGTCGTTCCTGCCGTTCATCATGCGCGCCACCGTCGATGCGCTCGCGCTGTGGCCGTGGATGAACGCCGAGGTCCGCACCGGCGACGCCGTCATCAAGCGCTACGTCAACCTGGGCATGGCCGTCGCCGTCGATGACGGTAAGGGCCTGCTCGTGCCGTCGATCAAGAACGCCGAGTCGCTCAACCTGCTCGGTCTGGCGCAGGCCGTCGCCGACTTCGCGGTGCGCGGACGCTCCAAGAAGCTCGGCATCGACGACCTGATGGGCGGCACGTTCACGATCACCAATCCGGGCGTGTTCGGCTCGCTGTACGGCACGCCGATCATCCCGGTCGGCCAGGTCGGCATCCTCGATACCGGTGCCATCGTGCGCCGGCCGATGGTCATCCAGGGCCCCGAGGGCTCGGAGGCGATCGCGATCCGCCCGATGATGTACATCTCCCTCAGCTTCGACCATCGCCTGATCGACGGCGCCTACGCGTCGCAGTTCATGGCACAGGTCAAGCAGAACCTCGAGAGCTGGGACGAGGAGGCGTACGGGGCGTGAGCGCCACCGCCGCCACCGCGGCCTACCTGATGGATCTGCCGGGGCTGACGCCCTACGACGAGGGGCTCCAGCTGATGGAGAACCTCGCCGGCGCCCGTTCCCAGCAGGCCATTGCCGACGTCCTGATGCTCCTCGAGCATGAGCCCGTCGTCACGCTCGGCACCCGGACGGACGTCGCCACGGAGCTTCCGCACCCTGCGCTGCTCGAGCAGCGCGGCATCCCGGTCGTCGAGGTCGCCCGTGGTGGCCGCGCCACGTACCACGGGCCCGGCCAGCTGGTCGGCTATCCGATCCTCGACCTGTCCGCGATGGGCCGCGATCTGCGGGCCTACGTCGAGATGCTCGAGGGCGCGATGATCGACGCGCTCGGTGATCTCGGCATCAATGCCGAGGCGCGCGAGGGCGAGGAGCACACCGGCGTCTGGGTCGAGGATCGCAAGATCGCCTCGATCGGCGTGCACGTCGCCTCGTGGATCACGACGCACGGCTTCGCCATCAACCTCGACTGCGACCTCGAGCCGTTCGACCTCTTCGTCGGCTGCGGCCTGCAGGAGACGCGCTACACGACCGCATCGATCGAGGCCGGCCGCCCGATCACGCGCGCCGACGCGCAGCCCGTCCTGCTCGAGCGCCTCGGCGAGCGCTTCAACCGAACCTGGGAGTTGCTGCCCTCATGATCACCGGCTACCGCTTCACCATCTTCGCGAGCGATCTTCCGCGCTCCCGCCACTTCTACGAGCAGCAGCTCGGCTGCCGTGTCGACAACGTCACCGAGATGGGCTTCACCGCGCACCGCGACGAGCTGGAGTTCGTCGTCGAGGGCGGGGCCAAGCGCCGCAAGCTCGGCAAGACCTGGCTCGGTGAGGCCGGGCTCTACATCACGATCGTCGCCGACGATTTCGACGCGTTGCTGGCCGAGCTGATCGAGCGCGAGGCGCCGTTCCTCGACGATGTCAACGAGCTGCCCGACGGCAAGCGCGTGACGGGTCTCGCCGACCCCGACGGCGTGCTGTTCGAGCTGCGGGAGGCCTAGCGTGCCCTGGGGCCCGGAAGCCAAGAACCGGCCCGATTGGATGCGCGTGCGCGCCGCGAGCCCCGGCTCGCGCTTCGCCGAGCTCGACAGCATCGTCCGCGAGGGCGGCCTCACGACCGTCTGCGAGGAGGCCGGCTGCCCGAACATCGGCGAGTGCTGGGGCCGCGGCACGGCGACCTTCCAGATCCTCGGCGACACCTGCACGCGCGCCTGTCGCTACTGCGCGGTCAACAGCGCCAAGCGCGGCGAGGAGATCGATCCGCTCGAGCCGGCCAAGATCGCTGCGGCCGCGGCGCGCATGGGGCTCCGTCACATCGTCGTGACGAGCGTGGACCGCGACGACCTGCCGGACCTCGGTGCCGCGCACTGGGCCCAGACGATCCGCGCGCTGCGCCGCCGCAATCCCGACCTGCAGGTCGAGGTGCTGGTGCCCGACTTCCTCGGCGACGAGGACCGGGGGATGCTGACGCTGCTCGAGGCCGAGCCGCACGTCTACAACCACAACATCGAGACCGTCCGCCGGATCCAGCCGAAGGTGCGCATCAAGGGCGATTACGACCGCGCGCTGCACATCTTGCGCCGTGCCCGCGAGCTGTGGATCGAGCACTACCCCGATCGCGGGCCGCTGCTGACCAAGAGCGGCATCATCGTCGGCATGGGCGAGACCGACGACGAGGTCATCGAGACGCTGCGCGACCTGCGCGCCCACGACGTCGACGTCGTCACGATCGGGCAGTACCTGCAGCCGACGGAGAAGCACCTGCCGCTCGATCGCTGGGTGCCGCTCGACTCGTTCCGCCGCTTCCGCGAGGCCGGCATGGAGCTCGGCTTCGGCAGCGTCTTTGCCGGCCCCCTCGTGCGCTCGAGCTATCGCGCCGAGGAGCAGCGCCTCGCTGCCGAGGGCGGCAGCCGCGTTGTCGCCTACTAGACTCCGCGCGTGAACACCACCTTGCGCCTCGCCCCGCTGCTCCTGCTCGCCCTCGTCGCCGCAGTGCTCGCCGGCTGCGGCTCCGAGTCCTCGTCGCGCAATGCCGCGGGGGCCTGGACGGCCGCCAACGACGCGGCGCAGAGCTTCGCCGCCAACGGACCCAAGTACGCCCTCGCGCTGCAGGACTGCACCAACACGGCGAGGGGGAACACCGCCCAGGCTGCCTGCGCCAAGGAGGCGCTGGCGAAGGTCGCCGCCGACTGGGCGCCCGTCGGCGCCGCGCTGGGCATCCTCGACAAGCTCGGCAGCTCCGAGTGCCAGGCCGCGGTCGGCACGGCAATCGACGGAGCCAGCCTGCTGGACGGCAAGGACGCTGCGTCGCCGACCACGGAACAGGCCGCCGAGGCGCTCCCCGCCGAGATCTCGAACGCGATCCAGCAGCTCTCGCAGGATCTTACGACTGCCAAGGCCGCCTGCGCCTAGCTGTTCTGCGCCTGTGTCTGCGAGACGTCCGGCGTGGGTTGGGGGCGGTGGAGCGCCCAGCGCCGTCGGCTAGGAGCAGACGAGGCCGTCGGCCTCGGGGCGCACGGCGTGCACGGCGGCGGTCGGTGCGATCGCGCGCACGGCGCTCGCGACCTGATCCATGGCGTCGATGCTGCACCAGACGAGGACGGACGGGCCGGCACCGGACAGCGTGATGCCCAGCGCGCCGAGCTCGGCCGCATGGTTGCGCAGCGCGGCGAAGGTCGGCATCAGCGGCTCGCGTGCGTCCTGATGAAGGCGGTCGGTCAGGGCAACCGAGACGTCGTCGAGCGCTCCGGCGTGCAGCGCGTGCACGAGCAGCGCGCTGTGCTGGAGGTTCCAGACGGCGCTGCTGCGCGGTACCTCGGAGGTGAGCGCGGCACGGGCATCGCGGGTGGCGACGCGCTCGTTGGCGACGGCCACCACGAGGCCGAGGGCGGCCGGTGGATCGATGCGACGCGCGATGGCGGGATCGCCGGCGGCGATGGTGATGCCGCCGAGCACGCTGGCGGCGACGTTGTCGGGGTGGCCCTCGATCGCGGAGGCGCGCAGGATCAGGCTCGCGTTGCCGAGCTCGCGTCCGCGCAGGAGGTCGGCGGCGGCCAGCGCCGCCACGATCGCAGCCGCCGACGAGCCGCAGCCCGCACCGAGCGGGATGTCGTTGCGGATATCGACCGCGAGGTCGTCGCCGCGCTCGTCGAGCTCCTGCAGGAGCGTCGCGACGACGAGGTTCGTGGCGTCCGCGGGCAGCGCGTCGGCACCCTCGCCGTGCACGCGCACGCCGAGCGGGCCGGGGCGGCGCTCGACCTCGACGCGCAGCCGGAAGGGCAGCGCGATCGCGAGGCAGTCGTAGCCGGGCCCGAGGTTGGCGGACGAGCCGGGGACATCGACGGTTGCGCGGGACTCGGTCACGGCCGGGAGCCTAGTGGATCGCCCGCTGCGGGTCGTCCGTGTGACCTGCGTGCGGCTCTGGCGTTCTTGCCGGCAGAGGACTAGGATCGTGCCCACGAAGCACCTGCACCGCAGGCGCCAGGAGGAGGAGATGACGATGGGTCAGACCATCACCGTGACCGTCAACGGCACGGTCCATACCGCCGAGGTCGAGCACCGCACGCTGCTCGTGCACTTCCTGCGCGAGCAGTTGAACATGACGGGCACGCACATCGGCTGCGACACGTCGACGTGCGGCTGCTGCACCGTGCACCTGGACGGCGACGCCGTCCTGTCGTGCTCGACGCTTGCCGTCCAGTGCGATGGTCGCGAGGTGCGCACCGTCGAGGGCCTGCAGGCCGCGGACGGCTCGTTGCATCCGATCCAGCAGGCGTTCCATGAGAACCACGGCCTCCAGTGCGGCTTCTGCACGCCGGGCATGATGATGGCCGCGCTCGGCATCATCGAGCAGCAGCCAAATGCCACAGACGACGAGATCCGCGCCGCGCTCGAGGGCAACCTCTGCCGCTGCACCGGCTACCAGAACATCGTCGCGAGCATCCGCGCCGCGGCCGACCAGATGGCGAGGAGCTGATCATGGCCGTTGACTACACGACCCAGACCACCGGCGGCATCGGCGATGCGGTGCTGCGCAAGGAGGACCGCAAGTTCGTCACGGGCGAAGGCCGCTACGTGGACGATCTCAAGCTACCCGGCATGCTGCATGCCGCCTTCGTGCGCTCGTCGTTCGGCCACGCGCGCATCACGTCGATCGATGCCACCGCGGCGCTCGCGCTGCCCGGCGTGCACGCAGTGCTCACGCACGCGACGCTCCCGGTCGAGACGGGGGTGCTCAGCGCCTCGAACCCCGGTGGCGATGTCCGCCACCCCGAGCAGGCCATCCTCGCCAAGGAGTTCGCCCGCTACGTCGGCGAGCCCGTCGCGATGGTGATTGCAGACGACCGTTACCTGGCTCGCGACGGTGCCGACCTCGTGCACGTCGAGTACGACCCCCTCCCGGTCGTGGTCGACGCCGAGCAGGCCCTCGAGCCCGGGGCGCCGCTCGTGCATGCCGAGTACGACAGCAACCTCGTCAAGACGCTGGAGCACGTCACCGACGGCTTCGACGACGCGATGGCGAAGGCCTCGAAGGTGATCAAGCTGCGCGTGGACAATCAGCGCCTGACGCCGTCGGCGATGGAGACCCGCGGCTGCATCGGCGACTGGCAGGAGGCGACCGGCGAGGTGACGCTCTACACCTCCACGCAGGTCGCGCACTTCGTCCGCACGTTCGTGAGCATCGTCTGCGGTACGTCGGAGGCGAAGGTCCGTGTGGTCACCCCGGACGTGGGCGGCGGCTTCGGCGCCAAGCTCAACACGTACCGCGAGGAGTTCGCGGTGTGCGCCGCATCGCACGTCGTCGGCCGCCCGGTCAAGTGGATCGAGGACCGCACGGAGGCCGGGGTCGCAACCATCCACGGCCGAGCGCAGGTCCAGTACTACGAGGCCGGTGTGACCGACGAGGGCAGGATCGTCGCGCTCAAGTTCGACGCCGTCCAGAACAACGGCGCCTACAACATGCTGCTGACGCCGTCGATCTCGCACCTGACGCTGTTCATGGTGCCGGGGCTCTACGACATCCAGGACATCTCGATCAGGATCCGGCAGACGTTCACGAACACGACGCCGACCGACGCCTATCGCGGTGCCGGACGGCCGGAGGCCACGCACGGCATCGAGCGGCTGATGGATGCGATCGCCGACGACCTCGGCATCGACGCCGTGGAGATCCGCCGGCGCAACTTCATCCAGCCGGACCAGTTCCCGTACAGCTCGGCGACGGGGCTGGTCTACGACTCGGGCGAGTACGAGATGAACCTCGACAAGGCGCTCGAGCTGTCGGACTACGCCGGCTTCGCAGCCCGGCGCGCCGAGAGCGAGGCCAACGGGAAGTACCGCGGCATCGGGCTCTCGACGTACGTCGAGGTCTGCGGCCTCGCCCCGAGTGCCGTCACCGCTGCCCTCGGCATCGGCGCGCCGGGCTGGGAGCACTCCACCGTGCGTCTGCACCCGACGGGCAAGGCGACCGTGATCACGGGCACCTCGCCGCACGGTCAGGGCCACGCCACCAGCTGGTCGCAGATCACCCAGACCGAGCTCGGCATCCCGTTCGAGGACGTCGAGGTGATCCACGGCGATACCGCCTTCCAGCCGTACGGCCTCGGGACCTACGGGTCCCGCTCGCTGGCCGTCGGCGGCATCGCGCTGTACCGCTCGCTCGGCAAGGTCCGCGAGAAGGCCCGCGAGCTCGCGGCGCATCTCCTCGAATGCTCGATGGACGATCTGGAGTGGACCGGCAGCTCGTGGCAGGTGAAGGGCTCGCCGGATCGCGCCAAGACGATCCAGGAGCTCGCTTACGCGGGCTGGACGTCGGCGTCGCTGCCGGAGGGCCTCGAGCCGGTGCTCGAGGCCACGACGTTCCACGATCCGCCGAACTTCACGTTCCCGAGCGGCACGCACGTCTGTGAGGTCGAGATCGATCCGGACACGGGTCGCGTCGAGGTTCTCAACTACACCGCCGTGGACGACTGCGGCAACGTGATCAACCCGCTGATCGTGGATGGACAGGTCCACGGCGGCGTCATCCAGGGCCTCGGCCAGGCGCTCTTCGAGGAGACGGTCTACAGCGAGGATGGGCAGATGCTGACGCCGACCCTGGTCGAGTACCTCGTGCCCAGCGCGGCGGACGTCCCGCCGATGACGCTGGCACGGACCGTCACCCCGTCGCCCTCGAACCCGCTGGGCGTCAAGGGCATCGGCGAGGCCGGCACGATCGGCGCCTCGGCGGCGATCGTCAACGCCGCCGTCGATGCGCTCTCGGGGCTCGGCGTCCGGCACATCGAGATGCCGATGCAGCCGGCGCGTATCTGGAACGTCATTCAGGAGGCAACGTCGTGATCCCGTCCACGCTCGCATACACGAAGGCCTCGTCGATCGACGAGGCGGTCGCCGCCGTGGCGGCGGGGGCCGTGCCGCTGTCCGGCGGGCAGTCGCTGATGCCGATGATGCGCCTGCGCCTCGCCGCGCCCGAGGCGATCGTCGATCTCGGCGGCATTCCCGAACTCGTCGGCATCTGCGAGGACGAGAACGAGATCGCCGTCGGCGCGATGACGATCCACCGCGAGGTCGCGGCGAGCGAGCTGATCCGCGCACACGCCGGTCTGGTCGCCGACGCGGCGGCCGGCATTGGCAGCCCGCAGGTGCGGAATCGCGGAACGATCGGCGGCTCGCTCGGGCATGCCGATCCGCACAGCGACATGCCCGCCACGCTGATCGCGGCGGGCGCGTCCGTGCTCGTACGGGGGCCGAACGGCGAGCGCCGCATCCTCGTCGAGGACCTGATCACGACCTATCTGACGACGACGCTCGAGCCGGGCGAGATCATCACGCAGGTCCGGATCCCGAAGGGCGACGACCACTCGGCCTACGCCAAGTTCCACCGCCGCGCGATCGACTGGACGATCGTCGGCGTCGCCATCTGCATCGGCGATGACGGCGTGCGGGCCGCAGCGACCGGCGTGGCCGACCGGCCCGTGCGCCTGTCGGCGTTCGAGGAGGTCCTCAACGGCGGCGGGTCGCTCGACGACGCGATCGCCCGGATCGCCGAGGGCGTCGAGCCGCATGCCGGCCTCGACGGCTCGGTTGAGTACAAGAAGCACCTGCTCGGCGTCCTCGCCCGTCAGGCGCACGCCGAGGCGAGCAGCCGGTAGTCGGGACGGGGTCGGGCGCTGCGAGGCGCCCGACCCCGTACGATTGCCCGGAACTCGGAACCCTCGGAGGCCCCCATGCTCGAAGGCAAGCTCGCTCTCATCGCCGGTGTCGCGAACAAGCGCTCGATCGCGTGGGGAATCGCCGAGGAGCTGCACCGCCAGGGCGCCAAGCTCGCCTTCACCTACCAGGGCGAGCGCGTCGAGAAGAACGTCCGCGATCTCGCGGCGACGGTCGGCTCCGACATCTGCGTCGAGATGGACGCGCGCGATGACGGCTCGATCAAGGCGGCCTTCGACGCGGTCGTCGGCAAGCTCGGGGGCCTCGACCTGCTCGTCCACTCGATCGCGTTCGCGCAGTCCCACGACCTGCAGCAGCGCTTCATCGAGACCAAGCGCGAGGACTTCTGGCTGGCCCTCGACGTGTCGGCCTATTCGCTGGTGGCGATGGCGCGCGAGGCCGAGCCCCACATGGAGGCGCGCGGCGGCGGCTCGATCGTGACCATGACGTACCTCGGCGGCGAGCGCGCGGTGCCCGGCTACAACGTGATGGGCGTCGCCAAGTCGGCCCTCGACTCCTCGATGCGCTATCTGGCCGCCGATCTCGGGCCCAAGAACATCCGCGTCAACGCTGTCTCGGCCGGTCCGGTGCGCACGCTCGCCGGCCGCTCGATCCCGGGCTTCACGGTGATGGAGGAGCTCGTCATGGAGCGCTCCCCGCTCAAGCGCAACGTGGATCAGGGCGACGTCGGCAAGGCCGCGGCGTACCTGCTGGACGCCGAGAACGTGACCGGCACGGTCGCCTACGTCGACGCCGGCTACCACGCGATGGGGCTGTAGTCGCCTAACTGACCGTGAACGACCCGGTCATCTGGGTCGAGTGCGGCTGGCAGAAGAAGGTCCAGAGCCCGGGCGTCAGCACGACGGTGGCTGTCTTCGTGCCGGTGAACGGAACGTCGGTGATCTGCGTGACCGTGCCGTTGGGTCCCTTCAGCGCGAAGTTATGCGTCGCCGCGGCGTCGACGACGGACAGCGAGTAGCTCCCGGCCTTCAGCTCGGTCACGTCGCTGCCGTCTCGGGTGAGCTCGATCGTGAAGCCCGGCCCGACGCTGCCGACCAGATCCGCGTCGGCCAGCGCAGTCTGCTGGGCGATCGTCTCAGCTGGCGCGGCGCCGAGGTTCGTGGCCGCACCGCCGCAGGCCGACAGCAGCAGGAGCACGGGGAGGAGCAGCAGGCGGGTGACGCGACGGTCCATGATCGCCATGGTTGCCTTGACGAAGGCGACCAGGTCAGCCGTTTGCCGCAGTTCCGGTGCGGTCCGGCGCCGCGGGGCCGGTGGATGCGTGAGAGGGCTCGGTGTGCCTACGCGAGGTACGGAACCCGCAGGTGCAGGCGCGTGCCACCTGCCGAGCGTGCCGTCAGCGAGCAGTCGCTGGTGGCCGCCTGCATCACGGAGAGTCCCAGACCGCGCTGGGCGTGCGGCGGGACGCCGGTCCCGTTGTCGTCGATGGTCAGCTCGACCGCGCCCGGCCAGACCGTGGCCGTGACGGAGATCTCGTCTGCCCGACCGTGCGCGATGGCGTTGCCGATGGCCTCCACGATGAGGGTGTTGATGAGGGGCACGGCGGGCTGTGGCACCGGGGCAGTCGCGCTCACGTGCAGCTGAGTTGCAGGCCAGACGGTCTTCAGCATCTGCTCGGTCAACAACGGCTGCACCTGTGGCGTCGCCGTGGCCTGAAGGCTCGCGACGATGTCGGGCAACTCCTGCTCGATCAGGTCGGCGAGGGTCGTGATCGCCGCGCTGCGCAGGTCGTCCGGAGCGTGCGCGTCGACGGAGCCGGCGATGCCGAGCAGCCGGCTCTGCACGATCGAATGGAGGGCGTTGGCGGCGGCCTCGCACTGGTCCCGCGCGTGTGCATGGGCGGTGACCGTCTCCGACTCGAGGCTCAGCTCGGTCAGCCGCAGCTCCTGCCGGAGCCGTCTCGTCTCGCCGGACCAGACGCGGCGTGCCGGCAGGAACATGCCCATGCTGAAGGCGCAGATGAGGCCCATCACAGCGAGGCTGATGGTCTCGCCGCCAATCGCCGTGCCCCAGACGGCGCCGGCCAGCGCGCCCAGCGCGCCGACGTAGCCCCCGATCAGCAGCCACTGGCTGCGCACGCGCCAGCGACGAACCGGGGCGAGCCGCAGCAGCAGGTCGAGCCCGTACGTGCCGATCGTGATCACCGCGATGTCCGCGCCGGCCGCAGCCCACTTGCCCGTGCCCGCGTTGGCCGTCGCGAAGAGCACGCTGAAGGCGTTGATGATCGAGATCGCGACCCACGGCATGCCGTACGGAGCGGGAGCCACGCGGTACCACTTCGGACTCGCGTTCGAGGTTGGGTCCGGCGGCGGCACCGGCATGATCGGCAGCTCGACACGGCGGGTCTCCGGACCGCGCTCGATGACCAGCGAGATGGACGTTGCGGACTGGCGGGCAACTGCCGTCGCCGGGACCGTGGACCCCTCGCCGCTGAGGTCGCTCAGCGCCTCGGCCAGCGCGACAGCGGCCTCGCACAGGACGCTCGCCGGGACCGGGGCCTGGACCGAGTCGTGCAGCACGCGCAGCTCGACGAGCGGGTCGTACAGGCGCGTGATGTCGGCGAGCGCGGACGCGAGGTCCGGTGTCGCACCATCCGGGTGCAGCAGGTGGGAGACGCCGCGGATGTCGTGCCGGGCGATGTGCTCGATCCGGTCGGCGATCAGGTTTCGTTGCCCATCGCGCTCGCTCCTGGCGGCAGCCGGGGTGCGCAGCGCGATCAGCTGCAGTCGAAGCTGGGGGATGACGCGCTCGGTCAACGTGCGGATCGCGACGGTGCGCTGGCGCGCATCGAGCTCGAGGGAATGATCCAGCACGGCGTGCTTGGCCGCCACGCGCGCGGCTGCGACGGCAAGGGAATCGCGAAGATGATCGCGCCACGAGAAGCTGATCGAGACGATCGAGCCGACGCAGACCCACGTCGTCACGGCCATCACGAAGACGGGGACGGGCATGAAGAAGCCGGGGCGATCGGGGAGGTCGACGAAGTGGTACCCGATCACGCCGACCGTACCGCCAACGGCGCCGAGCAGCGCGAAGACGGCCAGCGTGGACAGCCCGCCGGCGATGGTCGGCGGCAGACGGCGCGCGCGGGGACGCACGAGCAGCACGGCGATTCCCTGCGCGAGCGATGCGCAGAGGCTGATGATGATCGCCGCCCGGATCCACTGCGCCTCGTAGGGGCCAGCGGTCGGCACGCTGACCGAGCCGGCACTGAACAGCAGCGAGACGAGCCAGGGGATGACGCCGACGCCATAGCGCCCCGGAATGCGGGACAGCCCGAACGTGAGCCAGACGCGCAGCGGCCGGCGGGCGTCGATGCGGTTCACGACGTCTGGCCGAGCAGGCGGATGCCCGCGATGGCGGCTGTCACTCGCGCATTGCTGGCCGCGTCGCTCGCGTCGATCTCCATGGTGCTGAGGATCGCGGTGATGGAGTGCTCGACGGACTTCGTGGTGACGCCGAGCTGATTGGCGATCGCAATGTTGCTCGCACCGCCGACCAGCAGCATCAGCACCCTCGAGTCCTGCGGGGAGAGCAGCGATGTGATCGTCGCCGGGGCGTCGACCTCGGCGAGGATCTCCGGGTCGATCATCGTCTCGCCCGCGATCGTCAGCTGCAGGGCATGGACGAGCTCGGCGACGTCGTCGGTACGGCGCTTGAGCAGGTAGGCCCAGCCGCCGCTGTCGCACTCGGGCAGGCGGGCCAGCACGCTTGCCCCAGCGTGGTTGGAGAGCAGGACGATGCCGCAGCCCGGGAGGACCCGGCGAATGTCGAGGCCCGCAGCCAATCCGCCGCCGGGGCCGTCGAGGGCCTGCCCCGGCTCCAGCACCAGGTCCAGCACTGCGGCATCCGGCCGCGTCTCGGAGAGCGCGTCGAGCAGGTCGGCGGCGGTGGCGTAGTCGCCGACCACGTCGATCCCCGCCTGCGCGTCCAACGCGCGCACCAGCAGGTGGCGGAAGAACGGCTCGTCGTCGAGCACCACAACCCGCATTCCCGATTCCTCTCCCGGTTCATGGCGAATGATCCTCGCCTGTGGCAACGGTACCGCGCCTGCGCGGCGCTGGCGAGGACCAATCGACATGCGTTGGCGGAGCGGCGTCAGAAGAGCGTCGGGTCGTGCTCCGTTCCCGCATAGAGGGCGGCCACGTCGAGCACTACGCACTCCACGTTGCGGCGCTCGGCCAGCTTGCGCGCCTGGGGGGCGAACTCGGGTGCCACGACGAGCGCACGGGCACCCGCGTAGGCGGCGTCCTTCTCGATGTGCTCGCGGTAGCGGACGACCTGCTCGACGGCCGCCACGACGGCCTTGACGCGCTTGACCTCGACCAGCACGATGCGGCCCTCGGTGTCCTTGGCGAGGAAGTCGACGGGGCCGACGTCGGTGGAGCGCTCGCGCTCGAGGATCTCGAGGCCCTCCTCGATCAGGTGGGGCGACCGTTCGAGGAGCGCGTGGAGCTCGAGCTCGCGGCCCTCGCGCTCCAGCACGGCGGTATCCACGAGACCGTGGGCGTCGTCGCTGATCACCTGCTCGACCTCGATCAGCAGCGTCTCGCCGGTCTCGGGGCGACGGATCGTGATCAGGCCGTCAACCTCCGTCATCGCCGTCGGGCCGGACATGTAGTTGATCGGCTTGAAGCCCTTCGGCCCGTGCACGCAGACGGAGCCGTCGTCCTTGAAGATGATGATCCGGTCGCCGCTCGCCAGGCGCGTAGTCAGGCGTCCCGAGTACCCGATCGAGCAGCGGGCGACGAGGACGCGCACGCGCTAGCCGCGCGCGCCGTAGTTCTTGGAGGCGTAGTCGGCGAAGGCCTCGCCGCTCTTGATCGCCTCCCACCACGGGCGGTTCTCGCGGAACCACTCGACCGTCAAGGCCAGACCGGTGTCGAAGTCGGTGTGCCGCTCCCACCCGATCGCACGCAGCTTCGAGCAGTCGAGCGCGTAGCGGCGGTCGTGGCCGGGGCGATCGGCGACGCTCTTCAGCGTGGCCGGATCGGCGCCCGTCAGCGCGATGATCTTGCGAGCCGTCTCGATGTTCGGCACCTCGTGCTCGGCGCCCACGTTGTAGGCCTCGCCGGGCCTGCCCTCGTGGAAGACGAGGTCGATCGCGGCGCAGTGATCCTCGACGAAGAGCATCTCGCGGACCTGCATGCCGTCTCCGTAGAGCGGGAGGTCCTTGCCGTCGAAGGCGTTCGTCGTGAACAGCGGGATCAGCTTCTCGGGGAACTGGTACGGGCCGTACGTGTTCGAGCCGCGGGTGATCGAGGCGTTGAGGCCGAAGGTGCGCGCGTAGGACTGCACGAGCAGGTCGCCGGCGGCCTTCGAGGCGGCGTACGGGCTCGAGCCGTGCAGCGGATCGCCCTCCTGCGAGCGGTGCGGGGCATCGACGTCGCCGTAGACCTCGTCGGTCGAGACCTGGAGGTAGCGCAGGTCGTGCTGGCGGGCATGGTCGAGCAGGCGCTTGGTGCCGAAGACGTTGGTGGTGATGAACTCATCGCCGCCCATGATCGAGCGATCGACGTGGCTCTCGGCGGCGACGTTGATGATGCCGGTGCAGCCCTCCGCGGCGCGCGCGACGTCCTCGACGCTCGCGATATCGCCGTGGACGAACGTGTAGCGGGCGTCGTTCTCGAGGTCGCGGACGTTCTCGGGGCGGCCCGCGTAGGTCAGCAGGTCGATGTTGACGACGTGGAGGTCGGCGTGCTCGCGCAGCAGGCGCCGCACGAGGTGGGAGCCGATGAAGCCGCAGCCGCCGGAGACGAGGACTCTTCTCATGCGATGAATCCTGCCATGCAGGCCTCCACGCCGACGCGCCACGGCGGCAGCACCGGCGTAGTGGCGTGCTCGGAGGTCAGCGCGGAGTAGGCGGGACGTCGCGCCGGGGTGGGGAACTCGTCGCTGGTGGCGCCCTCGACGATCGTCGAGCGGCCGGCGGCGGCCAGCACGGCCTCGGCCCACTCGCGCCGTGTGGCGGCGCCCGAGCCGGCGATGTGGAAGATGCCCGGCGGCACCTGATCGGGCAGCGCGAGCAGGAGCGGTGCGAGGTGGCCGGCGTAGGTCGGGCTGCCGATCTGGTCCTCAACGACGCGCAGGGTGTCGCGCGTCTCCGACAGGCGCATGATCAGGCGGGGGAAGTTGGTGCCCGCCTCGTCGTAGACCCACGCGGTGCGCACGACCCACGTGCCCTCGGGGTGGGCGGCCAGGGCGGCCTGCTCGCCGAGCAGCTTGGTCTCGCCGTAGAACGACAGCGGGTTGGTCGGGTCCGACTCGAGGTACGGCTCGCGCTTGGCGCCGTCGAAGACGAAGTCCGTCGACAGGGTGACGAGCCTCGCCCCGACCGCCTTGGCGGCCTCGGCCACGTGGCGGTTGGCGTCGACGTTGGCGCGCGTGGCACCCTCGTGGTCGGTCTCGGCGCCATCGACGTCGGTCCAGGCGGCGGCGTGGAGGATCAGCGTGGGGCGGTGCCGCTCGGCCGCGGCCAGCACGGCGGCGGCATCGGTGACGTCCAGCTCGGCGCGTCGGAGGCCGATGCCGCGGTCGCCCAGCTCGCGCAGGGCGGCGCGGCCGACCTGGCCGCCCGCACCCGTGACGAGCACGGTCATCCGTCCATCACGTCCCGGGCCGACAGGATCGGCGAGTCCGTCGACCAGAGGTGCGCGACGCGCTCGTCGTTCCAGGGGAACGTGTTCTCGTCGTCCGGGTTGTACTCGTGCGTGACGTGGTAGCAGAAGAGGCAATCGGTGAGCGACTCGTAGCCGTGGGCGGTGCGACCGGGCACGTAGACGGCGCAGGGATTGTCCTCGCCGATGTCGATGCTCCACGCGACGCCGTGCGTCGGCGAGTCCTCGCGGCGATCGAACAGCACGACGCGGACCATGCCCTGCGCGCAGAAGAAGAGGTCGTCCTGGCCGAGCTCGTGGAAGTGCAGGCCGCGGATCACGCCCTGGCGGGAGAAGACGATGTTCGTCTGCTGGCTCGACTTGCCGCCGAGCTGCGTGAACCACGACTCCTTGCGGGCCTCGAGGAACCAGCCGCGGGAGTCCTCATGCTTGGTCAGCGGGACGACGAGGGCGCCGTCGATCGGCGTGGTCTGCGGCGTCGGGCTCACAGGATCTCGATGCGCGAGCCGTCTCCGACCAGCAGGCGGTTGGCAGAGCGGATGGCGTCGGAGCGGCGGATCTCGCAGTCGGCGCCGATCAGCGAATCCTCGATGCGGGTGTCGATGCCGACGATGCTGGAGCGCTCGAGCAGGATCGCGTGCTCCATCTCGGCGCGCTCGACCAGGGCGTCCTCGGAGATCGCCGAGTACGGGCCGATGTAGGCGTCGCGGACTGTGGCCCCGGCGCAGATCACGACCGGGCCGCGGATGTGGCAGCGCTCGACGGTCGCGCCGGCCTGGATCACCACGCGGCCCTCGATCTTGCTGTCGATCACGGTGCCCTGGATGTCGGTCTCGATGGCGTCGAGGACGAGGCGGTTGGCCTCGAGCATGTCGACCAGCTGGCCCGTGTCCTTCCACCAGCCGGTGACGACGTGCGGCTCGACGCGCAGGCCGCTGTCGACCATGCCCTGGATCGCGTCGGTGATCTCGTACTCGCCGCGCCACGACGGCTCGAGCGCGCGCGCGGCGTCGAAGATCGCGCTGGTGAACAGGTAGACGCCGACGAGGGCGAGGTCGCTCTTGGGCTCCTTCGGCTTCTCGACCAGCTGCTTGACGGCGCCGGAGGCGTCCAGCTCGGCGACGCCGTACTCCGACGGGTTGGGCACGTGCTGGAGCAGGATCATCGCGTCGGCATCGCCGGCTCGGAACTCGTCGACGAAGCCCGCCACGCCATCGCGCAGCAGGTTGTCGCCGAGGTACATGCAGAAGGCGCTGTCCCCGATGAAGTCCTCGGCGGTCAGGACGGCGTGTGCGAGCCCGCGCGGGGCGTCCTGCGGGATGAAGGTGACCGCGAGCCCGAACTGCGAGCCGTCGCCGACGGCCGCGCGGATCTCATCGCCCGTGTCGCCGATGATGATGCCGACCTCGGTGATGCCCGCAGCGGCCATCGCCTCGAGCCCGTAGAACAGCACGGGCTTGCCGGCGACCGGCACGAGCTGCTTGGCGCGGGTGTGGGTGATCGGTCGCAGACGCGTACCGGCACCGCCCGACAGGACCAGTCCCTTGACTTCCATACGCGGCAGCCTACAGGGCTGGCGCAGATTCCGACGCTACGCGGTGCCCGTGGGCATCAGAACCGCGAGCAGGTGCTCGATGCCTTCGAGGTGCTCGCGCATGGCGACGCGCGCGGCGTCACGATCGTGTGCCTCGAGGGCCGCCAGGATGCGACGGTGCTGCTCTTGGGAGTTGATCATCGACTCCTCCGAGCGCGGAACGGCGTTGAGCACGTCGCTGAGCGCGGCCTGGGTGGCGGTCGTGGCCGTCACGAGGTCGGGCGAGCGCGCGACGCCGGCCAGCGCGATGTGGAAGCGCGAGTCGATGCCGCGGTAGGTGCCGTAGTCGGACAGGTGGCACGTGCTCATCTCGTCGACGAGCTCGGCCAGCCGCTCGCGGTCGGCGGCGGTCGAGTGCTCGGCGGCGAGCTCGGCCGCGCCGAGCTCCAGGACGCGGCGGTAGCGCAGCAGCGCGGCCAGCTCCTCGCCGCGCAGATCGCGGACGCCGTCCTCGGGTGGCCGGTCCTCGTCGGACGGGAGCGTCTCGCAGACGAACGTCCCGCCGCCACGGCCGCGGCGCGCCTCGAGGTAGCCGGACTCCTGCAGGACGCGGAGCGCCTCGCGCACGGTCGAGCGCGAGAGGGCGAGGTGCTGGGCCAGGTCGCGCTCACTCGGCAGCTGCTGACCGGGCGCGAGCAGCCCCATGCGGATGGCACGCCCCAGCCGCTCGACGGTCTGCTCGAACGCGTTGGCGGTGCGCACCGGCGCGAAGACCCCGCCGAGGTCGCCCCTGATCCCGGTGTCGCTGTCATCGGCCATCGAGGCGACGCTACCAAACACGGGCGATGGCGGTCAGATCTCGGTGGCGGTTGTCAGGTGGTCGGTCGCCCCGAGCCGCTGGAGATCCGCTCGCCGCCGGTCGTGCCGGTCCACGCGCACGACGACGTCGGTCAGGCTCGCGTTGCCGACGAACAGGGAGAACGAGTCGGGTGCGTCGGGCGGGATGCGCATCGACCAGCGCAGGAGCCCCTGGATGGTGCCCACGTGCGAGACCACGAGCGGGCGGCCACCCGTCCGCCAGATCGCCTCGGCCGCCTCGCCGGTGCGGCCGTAGAAGGCGCCGATCGTCTCGCCATCCCAGGCCGCATCGTCGGGGTGCCAGATGTCGTCGTAGGGCGCGCTCTCGATCATCTCGGCGAGGGTGAACGGGCTCAGGGCGCCGCTGCCGAACTCCATCAGGCGGGCGTCGGTCTCGATCGGCAGGCCGAGGGCGTCGGCGCAGGCCTGCGCCGTCTGCTGTGCGCGCACGGCGGGGCTCGCGACGATGCGGTCGGGTCGGGGCTCCCTCGCCGCGACGGCGATGCCCAGCTCCCGGGCCTGCGCGAGGCCGATCTCGGTCAGCGGGTCGGAGGCGTCCCAGCGATGGTCGGGGCCACTGGTGGCCTGGCCGTGGCGGGCGAGCAGGAGGGGAGTGTGCATCAGGCGGTGTCCTTGGTGAGGGTCGGAGCCAGCGCGATTGCTGCGGCCACGAGCAGGCCGGCCAGCGGGTAGACGAAGCCGGAGGTCTGAAAGTAGCGTGCGATCCACGCCAGGAGCAGGAACGACAGCGCGAAGCCCAGTGCTGCGCGCCACGCGGCGGGCGCGAGCCACTGGCGGCGCAGGGCGATGATCGTCAGCGGGAGCCAGATGACGAGCGCCACGATGACGAAGGGGTAGGCGCCGTCGCGGGTCACCACGTGCAGGTCGACGAGGATCCCGCTGAGGCCGTAGCCCACGATGCGATACGCGCTCGTGCCGTAGACGAGCGTGTCGTCGATGAAGGCGCGCGGCCCCCAGAGCAGGAACGGGAGCGTGACGACGGCCGTCACGCCGATCAGCCAGGCACCCGCGCGCACGAGCGCGTCGCGGCCGCCCGCCTGCCAGGCGGCGACGGCGAGGAACGGGATCGCGACGAAGGCGTACTGCTTCTCCACCAGCGCCAGCGCCACCAGCGCACCGGTCCAGCCCCAGCGGCCCCGCAGCGCGAGTGCGAAGGCGAGCACCAGCGCGAGCACCACGGGGGCGTCGAGGATCCCGAACCACGTGCTGCGCAGGAGCAGCGGATTCGCCGCCAGCAGCGCACCGACGCCGAGGCGCAGCTCGAGCGGCCCGGGCAGCAGCAGCGCCGCGGGCACGAGCGCCAGCGCGAACAGCAGCATCAGGATGCGCACGTCGCCGAGCGGCCCGGGCAGCGCGGCGCTGACGGCGCCGATCAGCGGCAGGCCGGGGAAGTACGCGAGATGCTGGAGGGCGACGGTCTCGACGCGGCCGTCGAGGACGGGCGTGCCGTCGAGGGAGTAGAAGCGTTCGAGGCCGGTGCCGGTGTAGTCGAAGCCGTACGGGTTATCGCCATGGATGATCCGGCTGCCGGCCAGCTCGACCTGGTACGCGGCGTCATTGGTGTGGAACCACGGCGACGTGCCCTCGCGCAGCCCGACCTGCAGCAGCGTCGCGGGGACCAGGAGGGACAGGACGACGCCCGCCGTCGCCAGCACGAGCAGGATGCGCCGCAGCGGCTGGCGCGCCGGCAGGACCAACGCCAGCACCGCCACGAGGACGCCGGCCAGGAGCGCCGGCGCGCGCACGATGCCGAGATCCCACTGGCCGTCGGCCGCGCGCACGAGCGGCCCGAGCAGTCCACCCGTCGCGGCGTCCGGCGCGACGAAGGCCCAGGCATCGACGCCGAGCCACGGTACGTCGATCAGCACGAGGCCGATCAGCACGCCGAGCAGCGCGAGTCCGAGGCGATCGCGGGTGATGCTCATGCCGGGCGCCTCGCGATCCAGTCGCCAGGCTCTGGCTCGCCCTCGAGCGGCAGCAGGCCCGCACCCGTGGCGAGCAGCGCGGCGATCACCCACATCGACGGGTCGGCGAAGAAGTTGTCGTAGACCAGCGCGTGCACGAGGATCGTCGCGAACAGCGCACCGAGGATGATGTGCGTCGGCCGATCGGCGTCGGGGCGACGGTGGCGAACCGCCCAGAGGACGCTCAGCAGGACGGCGAGGAGCGCCAGCCCGCCGAGGATGCCGAGCTCGGCGGCGGTGCCGGCGAGGACGTTGTGGGGCGCCGCCTTCTTCTTGTCCGTCGCCGTCGCGAACGCGCCCAGGCCGCTGCCCTCGATCGGGTGCGCCTCGAACAGGTCGATCGAGCGCTGGACGAGGCCGAGGCGGGCGCTCGAGGCCTTCTGTGCCGGCTCGTGCAGCATTGTGCGGCCCTGCGGCGTGGCGACGGCACCGACGGCGATGATCAGCAGGATCACGCCCATCGCGATGATCGCCTTCCAGCGCCAGACGACGCAGGCGATCACGAGGATGCCCACGCACAGCGCGACCAGCGAGGACTGCGAGTACGACGTCGCGAGCCCGAGGAAGATCGGGATGGCGGCGAGCGCGGCGAGGATCAGGATGCGACGCGGTGGCGACAGCGCGAGCAGCCCCACGATCGTCACCAGCGCGAGCACCTCGACGCGACCGAAGAGGCTGGGATCGAACAGCAGGGAGTTCGTGCGGAAGTAGCCGCCGTACGCGTTCGTGCGCATCAGCTTGTCGTTCCAGAAGATGTCGTGCGAGTGCCACTGCCACAGCGCCACGACGGCGAGGATCAGCGCCACGACGATCAGCAGCCACGGCAGCACCTTCGTCAGCGGCGGCAGCGGCAGCAGCGTGCCCGTCAGCGCCGCCAGCAGCCCGAGCGGGAGGGTGAAGGCCACGACGGCATAGGCGGTGGCATCGTGGTCGGCGGTCCAGGCGAGGCTGGCCGCGGCGATCACGACGTAGACCGCGAGCGCGTAGCCGACGTAGCCGAGCCGGTTGGGCGTGCCAGTGCCACGGACCGAGCGCAGCACCAGCGCGAGCGTGCCCGCCGCCAGCACCAGGTACAGCGGCAGCAGGTGATCGGTCGGGCTGGGCGGATTGCGCAGCGGGATGCGCAGCCCGATCACCAGCGCGATCGGCAGCACGAGCCACGGATAGCGCATGAAGAGCAGCGTCAGCACCGCGAGCGCCACCACGCCGGCGACCACGCCGACGCCGAGCAGCGCCGGACGATCGAGCAGCGTGTCCGCCTGCGAGGTGCGCGACAGCACGAGCGGAATTCCGCCGAGTCCGGCCAGCACGGCGCCGGCGACGCGGGGCGCAGTCGTGCCCGTGGCCAGCAGCAGCGCAACGCCGAGCGCCGCGACGACGCCCGCGATCGGAATCAGAATCCCATCCACCCGCAACCAATCATCGCAGACGGCGGTCAGTCGGTGGCAGGAGGCGCCTTTCGGCGAGCCACAGCGAGCGACCAGCCGAAGGCGGCGGCGATCGCGAGCGCCAGCGAGCCGATCGCGACGTGGAGCAGCGTGGCGTACCACGGCAGCTGCGTCCGCCACTGCCATTCGCCGACTGCGACCTGCGCGGCGACGGTGATCACGAGCGCCCAGGCGAGGCGCGTGACGATGCGCGGGGGCTTGATCACGCGCGACAGGATGATCAGCAGGATCGCGATCACGACGATGAAGCTCGCCGCAACGCGGACGTGCAGGTAGACCGCGTCGACCAGATTCCACATGCGGGGCACGTTGTCGCTGCCCGGATGCGTGCCCGACATCGTGGCGACACCGCCGGAGAGGATCGTCGCCCCGGCCCACAGCGCCGTGACGATCCCGGCCCACGGCACCCAGGCGGCCGGTCGCGGCGAGAAGCCGCCGACGAGGCCGAAGGTCTCCAGCACGATCACGACGCTGATCAGCAAGATGATCAGCGCCAGCACGAAATGGCTCAGCACAGCGATCGGATTCAGGTTCACGAGCACCGTGATGCCGCCGAGGGGGCCCTGCATGAAGGTCAGGATCCCGATCCAGAGCGCGCCGCGCCAGAGCCAGGGCGACGTCCGTCGGATCGAGCGGTAGGCGGAGACGGCGAAGATGACCGCGATCACGATTACGAACAGCGCGAGCACGCGGTTCGTGAACTCGATCAGCCCGTGGAACTGGAGGGGCGGCGTGGGCTTGCCCTCGCAGAGCGGCCAATCGGGGCAGCCGAGACCCGAGTTCGTGACGCGCACGAGCGCGCCCGAGACGATGTTGACGTACAGCGCGATCAGCGTGATCACGGCCAGCGGACGGAAGGAGCTGGGGCCGGTGATGCGGTTCAGGAACGCGCGCATTGGCTGCAGTATCACCGAGATGGGCGGAATGCCGTAGTCCCCGGGCGCGTTCTCCGCTACATGCAGGCCGCCGCCACCCCTCCCCGTCCGTCGAGCCGAGCCTCGCGCGGGTGGTACGCTCGGACCGTGGCCGACGAGACCGCCGAAGCCCCCGTCACCGATCCCGCGCGCCTCGTCTTCGACGAGCAGGCGCTGGCGCTCGCCGACGACGTCTGGCGTGTCGCCCGTCGCCTGACGCGCGATCCCCAGGCCGCTGAGGATCTGATGCAGGAGGCGTACACGCGCGCCTTCCGCTCGTGGAAGCAGTACACGCCGGGCACGAACCTGCGCGCCTGGCTGCTCCGCATCGTCCACAACCTCGCCATCGACAACGCCCGCAAGCAGCAGCGCCAGCCCGAGCAGCTCGGGCTCGAGGCCGATGACTACTACCTCTACGACCGTCTCGGTGGCCCCACGGTCGCCGACGTCGATCGCCTCGTCGAGCGTCTCTCGCCCGGACCCGTCCTCGAGGCCCTCGGTCAGCTCTCGCTGCCCTTCCGCGAGGTCGTCGTGCTCGTCGACCTCGGCGACCTCTCGTATCAGGAGGCCGCGGACGTCCTTGAGATTCCCGTCGGCACCGTCATGAGCCGCCTGCATCGTGGTCGCCGCGTGCTCAAGAAGGCCCTCGCCGATCACGCCGGGGGAGAGACCGCATGAGCGCGCACGTCCGCTCCGAGCAGTGCCTGCACGCGCAGCGGTGCGTGCAGGAGTACGTCGACCGCACGCTCCCGGCCGAGCAGGTCGCGATCGTCGATCAGCATCTGGCCGTCTGCCCGTGCTGCGTCAAGTGCTACGGCCTCGAGGTCGGCGTGCGCAGCGTCATGCGCAAGGCGTGCGACGAGCCGTGCCCCGACGCGCTGCGCGCCGAGCTCCGTCGCATCTGCGACGACTGCGACTGCGAGTAGGCTCCGCCCGACCGTCGCGTGACGGCCGACGTCGGAGGATTCGCATGCGCTGGACGCCCAAGACCACCCCTGACGCCGTGACGACCGTCGGCGTGATCGGCACGGGCGTGATCGGCGGCGGCTGGGCCGCGAAGTTCCTGGCGCAGGGCTACGACGTGATCGCGTGGGATCCGGCGCCCGATGCGGCCGAGAAGCTCCAGCGCCTGCACGACATCGCCTGGCCCGCCCTCGAGCAGCTCGGCCTCGCACCCGGCGCGGTACGCGACCGCCTGCGCCTGGTCGCCACGCTCGAGGAGGTCGCGGCCGAAGCCGACGTCATCCAGGAGAGCTGCCCGGAGGTCCTCGACCTCAAGATCGACATGCTCGCCCGCATCGACGCCGCGGCCCCCGTTGGCGTGCCGATCCTGTCGAGCACCTCGGGCTACCGCATGACCGACATGGCGGGTGGTGCCGCGCACCCCGAGCGCCTCGTCGTCGGCCACCCCTTCAACCCGCCGTACCTCGTGCCGCTCGTCGAGGTCGTCGGCGGCGAGCTGACGGATCCGGCCGTCGTCGACTGGACGCTCGACTTCTACACACGCGCCGGCAAGAAGGCGCTGCGCTGCTCCAACGAGCTGCCCGGCTTCGTCGCCAACCGCCTGCAGGATGCCGTCTGGCGCGAGCTGCTGCACATGGTCGCCAACGACGAGGCGACGGTCGAGGAGTGCGACGTCGCGCTGGTCTACGGCCCCGGCGTGCGCTGGGCGCAGATGGGCGTCGGCCTCACGTTCCACCTGGCCGGCGGCGAGGGTGGCATGGGCCACATGCTCGACCACTTCGGCGACTCGCTGCTCGAGCCGTGGACGCGCCTTGTGGCGCCGGAGCTGACGAAGGACCTGCGCGACAAGATGGTCGCCGGCTGCGAGCAGGAGGCGGCCGGCCGCTCGATCTCGGACCTGCAGCGCCAGCGCGATGCGTTCCTCGTGGACCTGATGCAGCTGCTCGAGAAGCACGCAGCCTGCTAGAAGAGCGCGATTCCGGCCTGCCGTGCCGGTCTACTGACATTTTGGGCCCGGGCCCAAAATGTCACCTCACTCTGAAGCGCGGACGCGTACCTGAGACGGCGTCAGCGGACTGTGCGGTCCTCAGCCGAGCAGGGCGACGTACTCGTCGCCGACGCGGGCGATCACCTCGGTGCCGCGGAAGTGCTCGATGGCGAGCTTCTCCAGGGCGAGCGGCGTGACGGACGGGCGGTCGGCGGTCGCCGAGGCGCGGCGGCGCAGGCGCACGGCGAAGGGCTCGGGGTCGTCGAGGCGGCCATCGAGGATGGCGGTGTCCATCGGCTCGATCAGCTCGACGCCGGCGCGACGGGCCGCCAGGCGGAAGAGGTCCTCAGGGGTATCGACGTCCTCGTCGCCCTCGAGCAGGTCGCTCATGTCGATCGAGACGGGCTCGAGTGCCTCGCCCGGATTGTCGCCGGTGGCGGCGATCTTGTCCCAGTCGGAGCGCGGGATCACGATCGGCGGGGCCGTGCGATCGCCGAACTCGGCGGTGACGGTGCAGTTGAGCCGACGGTACTCCGTGAGGATGCGATCGACGACGACCGGAGGCACGGCCGGGGCATCACCGAGCAGCACGAGCACGGCATCGACCTGGGCGGGCATCACGTCGAGTGCGAGGCGCAACGATGACGACTGCCCCTGCGCGGGCTTCGGGTTGCGGACGCACTGGAAGCCGTGCGCCTGGAAGAGCGGCAGCAGCTTCGCCGTGTGCGTGCCGACGACGGCGATCTTCAGACCCGGCGGAGCGATCTCCAGGGCACGCTCGACCAGCGGGCGGCCCCACCATTCGGCGAGGAGCTTGGGCGAGCCGAAGCGCTCGGAGCGCCCAGCGGCGAGGACAACGGTGGCGATCATAGGGGCAGCTCATTCCAGCGCGCCTGCGTGGCGGGCGAGTAGGCGAGGACCCATACGGCGAGCACGAGCTCGAACGTCTCGCGGACATCCTCGAGGGTCGGACGCTCGCCGGCGGCGAGCGCGAAATCCCAGCGGCGTTCGGCGAGGCGGATCAGGTCGCCGAGCGAGCCGAGCTGGTCCTCCTCGTCGCGGCAGACCGCGGCGGCAAGGCCGAAATGGCCGACGACGTCGGGGCGACGTGCCCAGATCGCCGGCAGCAGCGCGGTGATATAGCCGCCGAGGCGCTGGCGTGCGAGGTTGACGACGCGATCGCGCGGGGCGATCGGCGCGGCCGACAGGGTCGGGTGCCGACCGTCGAGCAGCTGCTGCATCGTGCCGCCGAGGACGGCGTCGGTCGTCGCGCGATCGGCGCCGACCTCGCAGAGCACGGCCAGCGTCGCGAAGAGGCTCTCGCGGATCGTGCCGTACGGCAGGTCGGAGGCCCAGACGAGCTGCTCCGGCGGGACGCGCGTCAGCAGCCCGTGCAGATCGATCGGGCTCCAGGCCGAGGCGTCGAAGACGACGTTCGGGCGCCCGGCGACGAGCGTGGCGATGCGGTCCTGATCGACGATCGCGGCGTGCGCGAGGATCAGCGTCGCCTCGGGATTGCGCTCGGCGGCGGTGGCCAGGGCCTCGCCGATCGGCGGCATGCCGCGACCAGCGTGGATCAGCACGGGCAGGCGATGCTCGGCGGCGATCTTGAAGACGGGATCGAGGCGCTCGTCATCGACGCTGAAGGCCTGGGCGCGCGGATGCAGCTTGATCCCGCGGGCACCGAGCCCGATCGCGCGCTCGGCCTCGGCGAGCGGATCGCCCGTCAGGTTGAGGCGGCAGAAGGGGACGACGCGGCCGTTCGACTGCGCGCACCACTCGAGCACGCGGTCGTTGGGGACGGTGTAGTTCTCGCCGCGATCCGGGTCGTGCAGCGGGAAGGTCACCGCGCGCTCGATACGGTGCGCGTCGAGGTGGCCGATCAGCTCCTCGAGCGTCTGGGCCATGCGGTCCTCGTCGAGGCCGAGGTGCGTGTGCGCGTCGATGCGAAGGCCGGTGCCGCCGAGCTCGTCGATCAGCGCATCCATGCGCGCGAAGACGCGCGCGACTTCCTCATGCAGTTCCACGCTCGCCACTGTATCCGGGTTCAGACGCCGAGCGCGGCGCGCAGGCCGTCGGTGTCGTCGAGGGGGCCGACGCCGGCGAGGACCGCGCGGTCGAGCGTGACGACGCGGCGGCCGACGCGCTGGAGATCCTCGGGCGTGACCGCCTCGAGGCCCTTGATGACGGTGTCGAGATCGACCCAGCCGCCGTCCAGGAGCTCCCGGCGCAGGCCGAAGAAGATGCGGCCGCTGGGGTCCTCCTGGTTGAGGACGGTGTGGCCAATCAGGTAGCGCTTGGCCTTCTGGATCTCTTCGGCGGGGATCGGCTCCTCGACCATGCGGCGCAGCTCCTGCGCGATCACCTCGACGGCGAGGTTGGCGCGGTTGATGTCGACGCCGGCCTGCACAGCGAACGAGCCCGTGTCGGTGTAGGCGGCGTTGCGGCCGAAGACGTAGTACGCGAGGCCGCGGCGCTCGCGCACCTCGGTGAACAGGCGCGACGACATGCCGCCGCCGATGACGGCCTGCCAGACGGCCATCGCGTAGCGATCCTCGTCGTTCGAGCGCATGCCGTCGACGCCGAGGATGATGTGCGCCTGGTCGCCGTCGCGACGCTCGATCGAGACGAGCGGCTCGGTGATCTGCGGGATGACGGTCTCGGGCAGCGGCGGCGTGGGGTCGCCGGGGAGCGCGCCGAAGCGATCGCGGACGTCGGCGAGCAGCGCGTCGGTGACGTTGCCGCCGAGCCCGATCGCGATGCGCTCGGGCCGGTACCAGGCGCCGAGGTAGTCGAGGAACGTCTGGCGGGTCGCCGCGCGGACGGTCTCCTTCGTGCCGATGATCGGGCGGCCGATCGGCGAATCGCCGTAGCGGGCCGTGTCGTACACCTGGCCGACGATGTCGCGCGGCGTGTCGGTGTACATGTTGATCTCCTCGACGATCACGCCCTTCTCGCGCTCGAGCTCCTCCTCGTCGAACTTCGAGTGGAGGAACATGTCGCTGAGGACGTCGACCGCCGTGCCGGCGTCGGCGGCCGCGCACTTCACGTAGTACGCGGTCATCTCCTTGCCGGTGAAGGCGTTGAACTCGCCGCCGATGCCGTCGATCTCCGCGGAGATGTCGCGCGCGGTCGGCCGCCGCTCGGTGCCCTTGAAGAACATGTGCTCCGAGAAGTGCGCGATGCCGCCCACCTCGGGCGTCTCGCAGCGCGAGCCGGCGGCGACGGAGATGACGACGGCGACGCTGGCCGCGTCGCGCATGGGGGCGCTGAGGATGCGGGCGCCGTTGGGCAGAGTCTCGAGTTCGAACATGCCCACACGGTACTTGGTATCCGGGGGCGCGAACTCGGGAGCGTGCGCCGCTATTCGGGCAGCGGCCCGATCGCGATCGAGACCTTGTCGTCGTAGAACGAGAACCAGCCGGCGACGTCGACTGCGGCCGGCAGCGGCTCGTCGTAGCTCCACGCGACGTCCTCGTGCAGGACGCCGTCGATGCGGGCCGAGTGGTGCGCCGCATCGCCCTTGTACGGGCAGTGGGTCGTCGTCTCGCTCGGCTCCAGCAGGTCGCGTCGCACGTCGTCGGGCGGCAGGTAGTAGCGCGCCACGCCGGAGCTCGACTGCCGCACCACGGACGGGCTCTGGGAGTCGGCGAGCACGGTCTCGCCGAGGCGGATCACCACGTGCGCGGCGCGCGGTTCGACGGTGATGTCGGGATCGGCGATGTCGTGGGCGGGGCCGGAGTCATGCATGGGCGGAGCCTATCCGAGGACGGAGCGCACCAGTGCGAACGCGATCACCAGCATCACGACGCCGATCACGGCATCGAGGATGCGCCACGTGACGGCGCGGGACATCAGCGGCGAGAGCAGGCGGGCGCCGAAGCCGAGCGCGGCGAACCAGACGATGCTCGCCACCGCGGCCCCGGCTCCGAACCACCAGCGGTCCACGCCGAACGAGGCCCCGATCGT